>CAZFDM010000033.1:0-3258 GCA_964517975.1 uncultured Syntrophaceae bacterium | reverse complement strand
CCATTGTCATATGAGGGCATCCCTTATCCGAAACCTTCTTCGATTTGTTGATGGATTGGGTGTTTATTTAGTTGGATTTCTGATTGCCATCTTTTCGAGGATGCGTCAACGACTGGGCGACCATCTTGCAGACACAATCGTCATTGAAAGAAAATTCCATATGCTCCTCCGCGTTGTCTTGGTGATTCTATGGTTGGGTGGAATTGGAGGAGGAATCTTTCTATCCTACGACCTCCATCGTGGGACTTTAAGGCCCATCGCCACTCCTTCTCCAGCACCCACTCCTTCGGTCACCCCTTCCGTGAAGGTTTCTGGAGACTTAAAGATTGCCGATTTTAAATTTGTTCAGTTCGAGGATGGCCCTGTAAGACCTTGGGCTCCCTACAGGCCTGGGGATAAGGTATATGTAGATTACAATGTAATGGGATTTACATCGGACCAAGAAGGGAAATTACATCTCTTGGGCACGACCACCATCACTGATCCTGCAGGGATTCCTTTGCTTCCTCCATCTAAATATGAATTCCATGAGCCCATTCCAAAACCTGATAAACCATTAAAAGGTTATTACAACTTCAATCTGCCCCTTTATGTTCCATCCGGAAAGTTCAATATCCAGATAAAGGTTCATGATACAGTGAAAAATATAGACTCTGAATTAATTGGTTCTTTTATGGTGGAGAGAGGGGCTACAGAAACTTCTTCTCGTCTTGAATTCAGAGATTTTCATTTCTCTCTTTCAAGGGGGGAACCCCCTGTAACCCATCCCGTGATTCAGCCAGGGGGGACCATCTATTCGATATGTAAAATCTCTGGAATGCAATTTCGTGAAGACCGGCCTGATGTGTTGATTGGTCTCAAAATCATTGGACCTAACGGGGAAACCATCATTGAGAACTCTGAATTAATAAAGATGAATGATTCCTATTTTTATCGCCCGGCAACCTTCTTCGAGACAGTCTCAGCCCATGCCACACTTCCTTCAAATGCACCTAAAGGAAGATACCTCTGGAAATATACGATGACTGACCGCATTGCAAATAAAAAGACGGATTATGACGCAAATTTTGAGGTAAAGTAAAGGAGTAATTAGATGAAAAGAGCTAATGATAAAATCACAATAGGTTTAGCACTCATGTTTCTTCTTATTGTCTCCTCCTTCCTCTTTCCAGGATCTCCTGCATACGCAGTAGGGGATATATTCTGCAACTATAATAAAAAAAGATACAATACTCCTAACCAGTGTGTGCCCGAATGCAAAGTAAGGATGAAGAACCCAATGGGAGGTTGCTTTCTCTCCCCTCAATGTGGAAGACTTCCGAATGACAAAACACTCAAACAGTTGTACGATCAAGCGGTATTTTTAAGGGGACCGGTCCGCCGACCCTCCTCATATATAGCTTTGGTAAAACACATTATTGACAGGGTTATACAAAGTCCAGATGTTAAATCCGATGAATTAAATATCCAGGTCGGTAAATTTGGTTGCCAATTCTATATGCAAATCGTTAATGAGCCCACTATAAAAGGTGGACAAAAACAATATCCATTCTTGATAAACGAAAAATCTTTTTTTGAATTATCTCCAGCTTATCTCATTCTCGCCATTACTCATGAAATTCAACATCTTTGCCAGATTAAAAGAGGGATAGGCCCTCCAGAATTTAGTGGATATGAATATGAAATAGAAAGATTACGGAAATTAGTTCATGCTTTCGGTGAATTGGAAGTTTCTTACTACGATATAAAAAGCGACCTTTTTGAATGCCTTACAGAAAAGGAGAAAGAAGAGGTAAAATGGAAGAGGGATTACTATGAATGGAAGGTCAAAGAGGCGATCGAAGGGGTAACTGGGTCCCGCAGACTTCTTAACCAAGCAGAAAAATGGCTTAATTCTTATATTTGGACTAGGGGCAATTGGCTACCTGAAAATCCCAAATGGAAGGAATATAAAGCTGACTGGGGAAACAAACCGCCGGACCCTATTGAATGTCCAGGAAAATAAAGCAACTATAGACAGAAATATATAAGACTGTAGACCGAAATTTGTTTAGAGGAAGATGCATAAAAAGGTTGCTACTTGATGGACACTAAGTGAAAGGAATTAAAAGATGCCGGGTTATATACATCTCTGTCGATATTGTGAACAGATCATACCTTTGGATTCAAATGTATGCCCAGTGTGCGGAAAGGCTAACCCAACAGGACCCTTTCGCTGTCCGAAATGCAGATCTCCCATTCAAAAGGGATGGAAAAATTGCAGTGATTGCGGTCTTTCCCTGGAGTTGGTCTGTCCTCATTGTGGGGAGAATACCTTTTTTGGAGATTATTGTGATCATTGTAAAGAAGTGTTAAGGGTTATTTGTAAGCACTGTAAGACTTCTCATCAGGCACCCATTGGAGATAGGTGCATTAAATGTAACAAACCTTTAAAATCGTAAAGGAGAACCCAAATGGCACTGATTTCATTTACAGACAACTTTACAGATAATAGCACAGAGGCTGGATTTCAGTTTACCTTCTATTGCGATCTATGTCAGGAGGGATATAAAACCCAATTCATTGAATCGAAAACCTATAAAAAGGCAGGCCTTTTACGGGGTCTTGGAAAAGCCCTTACGATCGGTGCCACCGTTCTTGGAAGATCGGGAATCGGATCTACCATAGAAAGAGGAACGGATATTCTCACTGAACGATTTGAAGGAATGTCACCCGAATGGCACAAAGAGCATGAGCAGGCCTTTCGACTTGCCCAGAATGAGGCCAAGGGTCATTTTTATCGGTGCCCGAAATGCACCAAATGGCTCTGTGAAAATGATTGGAACGAACAGGAAGGGCTCTGCACAGAATGTGCCCCGAGAGAAAGTGTTGAAGTTGCATCAGCAAGGGCTGTGAAGATGGTAGAGGATATCAAAGCCAAGGCAACAAAAACAGAAGTTTTTAAGGGAGAAGTTGATAGGAGACAAACCATTTGTCCTCAGTGTGGTAAGCCCTCCGGTGCGGGGAAATTCTGTAACCATTGTGGTGCTTCATTAAGTCTTATTCAATGTCCAAAGTGCGGAGCAAAGAGCCCTGCCGGAACACGATTCTGTGGTGAATGCGGGAATAGATTCTTACATATTTAAGTCTGAGAATTTATCTCTAACACTTGAGAACAAATGGTGTCATGCTGAACTTGGTTCAGCATCTTGTTTTGTCCAAAAGGTGAGATCCTGAAACGAGTTCAGGATGACAAGTCTGTTAAATTTCAAATATTTT
>CAZFDM010000032.1:0-8515 GCA_964517975.1 uncultured Syntrophaceae bacterium | reverse complement strand
CCGGTAAAACCATTATCCCCCTTTTTTGTGCTGATCGGCATGATTCTTAAGTATAACGTTTAAAGTTCAAAGTCTTTTGGAACGATGGGTAATTTCGAATTCACCTTTTTTAAGACAATAATGCGTATTTTTCAACCAATTTTCATCATCCTGTTGAGGGAAATCTTTTCGAAAAAAGGAGCCTCTGCTCTCGTTGCGAAGCAAACTCCCTTTCAACATGGCCTTAAGGAGTAAAACTCCGTTTTCCAACTCTCTTTTTTCAAAAAGTTCTCTCGAACTCCTCGGATAGACCCTTTCGATCCTCTTTTCTAAAAAGGCCAATTGGACCATTCCTTCATTTAATGAGTCCTCTTTTCGTATCGGACCCAAGTATCTCCACGCCAAATCCTTCAGCCCTCTCTTGAGATCTCTTGGGTGATCGAAAATCCCTCTCTTCTTTTTGAGGTAGGTTTGGGCCTTTCTCTCCCATCTTCGATTTAAAGCCTCTAAGTCAATCGATAGAGGGGACTTGTTCTCCTTCCTACGGATATATTCGACTGCTGACTGGCCTGCAACTGCCCCAAAAACAACACATTCAGTAAGTGCATTTCCACCCAGTCGGTTGGCCCCATGGACCCCCCAGACCACTTCCCCTGCTGCAAAAAGCCCTGGAAGTGAAGTGCTACACTTCTCGTCGACTTCGACCCCTCCCATAAAGAAATGAACCGCAGGGGAGATCAAAAAAGGCCTTTCCCGGAAAGGAAATTTTGATTTTCTTAAAAAATTAAGGGGATAATATTCCCACTTTTCCTCTGGAACTCGGGTGAAATCAAAAAAGACATCTCCCAACTCTGAAGCCTCATAAAGGGCGATGGCTAATCGGTCTCTCTCGGTGAGGATAGCCTGATTTAAATCTCCACCGATTTCTAACTTTTCTAAGAGGTCTTCTCCTTTTTCGTTGAACAATCTTACCTCTTTAGGGTAAGGAGGATAAAGTATGAAGGTGGAAAGCCTTGGTTCAGCCAAGACAAACGGATAAAATTGGACAAATTCCATATCCAAAAGAGGAAGACCTGCCCGAAGGGCTATGGCATATCCATCTCCAAGTATGCTTTTCTGATTATCATTTCTTCGGTAGATTCCTCCCCCTCCTCCTGTTGCAAGGATAATTGCCTTCGACCTGATCAAAAGAGGTCTTCCATCTCTATAGAATCCAAAGGCCCCCTGGATTTCTCCCTCTTCAACCACCAGATCGAAAATGGTTACACCAGGTAAAAGTTGAACGGAAGTTTCTTTCAACCTATCTAAGAGGGCTCTAATTAAAATGACTCCTGGAAGTTGAAATTCTTCTTTTTTACGGTCTACCACATATCCAATCCCCCTCTCCACTAATGGAACTCCATACTTTTTTAATTTTTCTATGGCTTCAGGGCCTTTTTCTACTAAAACCCTTACCAAGGGGAGATGGTTTAATCCTTTCCCAGATTCCAATGTTGAAATGAGATGGTCTTGTTTTGAAAAATGGGGGTTTTCTGCGGTAAAGGCACCATTGGCCAGAGAGGTATTTGTCCCAAACCCAATGCTAACCTTTCCAACCAAGAGGGGTTTGATGCCCATTGACTCTGCTTCTAAGGCAGAAACGATTCCTGTTAGACCACTCCCTATGATTAGGAGGTCCGTTAAGAGTTTTTCCATACTTTAAAAAAATCAGTAGTCAAGGGAGTTAAGCAAACAAGCCTGTTTGGTCAGCGGGTTATGTCACTGGTGTTAAACCTCTTAATAACTTTTTGACTTTATACCAAACAGACTTCCTACCCCCAAAGCCTTTTCTTTCTTACAAAGAGGTGAAGAATCAGGATGCCTTTCTTTGGGGTTTCATGGGTTTTTCACAGCAGATGATATCACAGGTATCCACACACCCGCAGATCTCATCCACGGTGACCACCAGACCACATACACTGCACTTGTAAGCATCACCCTTTTTCATACCTTTCTTCGCTACTCTTTTTGTTGCCTTTTTGACTGCCATCGTTTCCTCCTTTCAATGGATTAAACATTCACTTTTCCAGTCTACCATTTCCCTCTACTTTCTCCAATTCAAACCTCACATTACCGATAGGGAGGTCCAATTCCATGAGGAGAGGTATCTTTCTCCTATCTGACAGATACCATATTCGAATGATCCCCTCCTGGTCGGCGAAGTTGGAAAACGAGGTGGTGGTCTCAAGACAGATGGCTTCCATCTTTCCGTAAATCTTCGATCTCAGGGGTTCCTTCCTTGTTCGAAAAACCATCTCTCGACACTTTACTCCATCATAGATAGACATTCGGAGTTCTTGCCCCGGCAGGATTTCTTCCTTCAAATAATATCTCGCAAAGATGGAAAGAGGGTCGTAGGTATGAGGAGGGAGGGTAATTTCTTGCTCTCCTTTTTTATCTGTTCTTTCAATCACTTTACTGGATGCACCATCAAAAGTTAAAACCTGGTAATAATGTTTATCTTTGATGAAAACTCCTTTTTGGTCTATCTCCTTCATATATCGAAGGGGTTGAAGAGTTTCAGAATCTATTATGGAAGTGAAACGATTATTTATCCTCAAAAGGGGCCTTAGGTTTTGAAATGAACCCAGATGGATTTGAACCTGATAGAAAGGCTTTCCTTGTTCGAATGTCCCGTTTTCAATTTTCAGAGAGGCCTTGAGGATGGGAATCCCTAAACTCTTAGCCGTATAGAGAAAGGATTTCCCCGATCCCAATGAAACCTCAAGATGGCTTTTAATCTCTCCTCCATGGCAGAGGGAGCCAAACCAAAAAGAGATTCCCATAATACATAGGTTTATTGCCCAAATTTTCCCTCTTTTCCTCTTCATTTAACTTATCCTGATATCTATATGAGCCTTCTTTTATTATCTCCAAATTGAATCATTTGTCTATAGAAAATTTTGAAATCAAAAAGGTGTTTTTATCCGCAGTCGGAGTATCCGCAGAGACATTTGACACAACCCTCTTCAAAGATAAGAGGTCCTCCGCATTCAGGACATGCCCCCCTTAAAAAAAGGGGAAGGGGTGTAGTGATGTTTTGCCCTAAAGACCCTTTTGAGATAAGAGTCTTCTCCCAAGGAGAACCTTGTGTTTGAATGGGTTGCTTGGCCTGGAGGTGCCATTCAATAGCCTTTGCTACCGCATCCGAACAGGATAGAATCTTCCCTTCATGATACCAGACTGGGGCATGACAACTGATCCCTTTTAATTGTCGAATGACATCTTCTGGTTCTATTCCTGATCGAAAAGCCAGCGAGACCAGACGGCCAATGGCTTCGGATTGGGAGGCAGCACAGCCCCCTGCCTTTCCAATCTGATTAAAAATCTCAAAAAGATTTCCTTCTTCATCTTCATTAATCGTCACATAAAGATTCCCGCATCCAGTCCGAATCTTCCGGGTTGAGCCATGGATGACATCCTTTCGGGCCTTTGGCCTTCTTTCTGGCAAGAGCGGTGGGGCTTCCTCAGAGGATTGTTTCTCGGTTAAAGGGGCTACCCCTTTATAGAGAACCTGTTTTTCCCGACTTCTATCCCGATAGATGGTCACTCCTTTACAACCCAATTGGAAGGCCAATCGATATACCTTTGCCACATCATCGATGGTAGCCTCATGGGGAAAGTTGACTGTCTTAGAGACAGCATTATCTGTAAACTTTTGAAACGAAGCCTGCATTCGAATATGGTCTTCAGGAGAGATGTCATGGGCAGTAACAAAAAGACTCTTTATCCTTGCCGAAACTTCTGGAATATCTTTAAGGTGACCATTCTCGGAAATCTTTTTCATCAAACTCTCTGAATAGAACCCTTCCTTTTTGGCAATGGCTTTAAAAAAGGGATTGACTTCCACAAGCTCCTTACCCTCTAAGACATGGCGGACAAAGGCCAAGGCAAAGAGGGGTTCAATTCCTGAAGAGGTGCCTGCGATGATGGAAATGGTGCCTGCAGGGGCGATCGTCGTGATGGTAGCATTTCTCATCGCATCCCATCTGTCCTTAAGAGGACTTCCTTCAAAATTTGGGAAAGATCCTCGCTTTAGGGCCAATTGCCTCGAGGCATTCTTCCCTTTCTCCTGAATAAAGGCCATTATTTTTTCTGCAAGACTCAACGCCTCTGGACTGTTGTAGGGAACCCCCAGTTGGATTAATAGATCAGCAAACCCCATCACACCCAAACCAATCTTCCGATTGGCCTTGGTTATGGCCTCAATCTGGGGGAGGGTATATCGATTCATATCAATCACATTGTCCAGGAAATGAACTGCCTTCTTGACCACCTCTCCCAACTTCTCCCAATCGACCCCTCCGTTACGGACCATATGGGAGAGATTGATAGAACCAAGATTACAGGACTCATAAGGGAGCAATGGTTGTTCACCACAAGGATTTGTGCTTTCAATCTCCCCTACCTGTGGGGTCGGGTTGTCCTGGTTAATACGATCGAGAAAGATGATTCCTGGATCTCCATTCTTCCATGCAAAATAGACCATTCTTTCAAAAACCTCAGAGGCATCCAGATAGCGAACGATCTCTTTGGTCCTTGGATTTCGAAGGGGATACTTCTGGTTCTTCTCCACTGCCTCCATAAATTCACTGGTCGCTCCAACTGAGATATTAAAATTGTTGAAGCGATGGTCTCCATCCTTACATTGAATAAAATCAAGAATATCAGGGTGATCCACACGAAGAACTCCCATATTGGCACCCCTTCGGGTTCCACCCTGTTTGATCGCCTCTGTCGCTACGTCGAAGATACTCATAAAAGAGACCGGGCCACTGGAGATCCCTTTGGTTGACCCCACTACGTCATTTTTGGGCCTAAGCCTGGAGAAGGAAAACCCTGTTCCCCCACCGCTTTTCTGAATCAATGCCATCTGTTTTAATGCATCAAAGATCTCCTCCATTGAGTCTCCAACCGGGAGGACAAAGCAGGCAGAGAGTTGCTGGAGTTCCCTCCCTGCGTTCATTAAAGTAGGAGAGTTGGGGAGGAAGTCCAAAGAGGCCATGAGGTCATAGAATTCTTCTTCAACCGATAAAAGATCGATGTGTGGGTCGTAAAATCTGTCGGCCTGTGCTACATTCTTCGCTACCCGCCTGAAGAGGTCTTCCACGGTCTCAATGATATGACCCTGGAGGTCTTTCTGGAGATATCGTTTTTTAAGAACAGTCTCTGCGTTTTCTGTGAGACGAATGGTTCCCATCCTTCCCTCTCCAAAAAATGTTTATAAAAATAATGTTTACTTCTATCTCTTTTTTTGTCAAGTAAAATGATAGAAGGTCTAAAAAATTGAAAAGACCTTTTTCCTGGAGCGGGCGGGGAGATACCAATAATAAATATTTATAGGGTTAATGTTTTCCCCTCACCTGAATCAATTCGTAGGGTAAGGGTTTATCCCTTACCGAGAAAAGGTAAGCCACGAGGGCTTACCCTACGAAAAACCAACCTATAAAGGGTTTCGCTACAAATTTTCTTAAACCGATTGTAAGTAAAAGAAATTTACAGACTTTTTTAGAGGTCTTTGATGGGACCCCTCATCTAATTTCTCTCCATTGTATTGGAAAAGAAGTTATGCTATCTTAACTTCATTACAATTCGTTATAACCAACCTTACTTGAAAGAGGAACAGATGTTTCCGATATACGATAAAATTTATAAAATTGAGCTTCCAATCCCCTTCCCCCTGAAGACTATCAATGTCTTCTTTATCGACGAACCACCGAGAACCCTTATTGATGCAGGGATCAAAACAGAGGCCTCTTTTGAGGCATTAAAAAAAGGACTCGAAACCATGGGGGTTAAACTCCAATCGATAGAACGCATCCTCATCACCCATAGTCATATTGATCACTGCGGACAGGCCAAAAAGTTATCTCTTCTTACTGGGGCCCCAATCTATTTACACCCAACCGAGTATGGAAGGACTCGGTCGATCATTCATTCCCTCGGGATTTTGAAATCGATTCTGTTGAGAAACGGTGTGCCAGAGGGTTTTGTAAATCAAGTGGCTCATTATATCGAATCGGCCCAGAATATGTCCGACTCCTTGGACGAAGCCTTTTTCCTAAATGATGGAGATATTATCCCATTTCAATCCATGGCATTAAGAACCGTTCACTGTCCGGGTCACAGTCCTGGTTTACTCTGTTTTTATTGGCCTGAGAAAAAGGTTTTGTTCACTGGAGACCACCTCTTAAAAGAGACCACCCCTAACCCTGTGTTATATATCCCAGAATATAAATTGCCTCTCCATTACCCGAGTCTGAAAGATTATTTAAACTCTTTGGAAAAAATAGAGAAGTTGGATGTCTCCCTTCTCCTTCCTGGTCATGGGGAAGATATCCATGATGTAAAGGGTTTGATCCAAAAAATCTTCTCCCATCACAAAGAGAGGATGAACCGTGTCCTCTCTTCCCTATCCAAAGGCGAAAAGACTCCTTTCGAGATCGCTCTGGAGCTATTCCCAGACGTTTCTTCATTTGAAATCTTCTTAGGGATCTCTGAAGCGGTTGGCCATCTGGAGATCCTAAGAGAGAAGGGGTTGATCAAGGTAACAGAAAAAGAAGGAAAAGACTATTATTCCTTAGAAACCTAAAAGAAATAAGGTGTAAGCAAGAGCGACGTTACAATGCTGACCGAATCCCTGCCTTATTACAGTATTGGACCATTTTTTGCCTTTTGTGCCAATGTGGTGATGGCCCTTCTCTGTATCGTGGTTTTGGTCATCTATCCCCATTACCGCCCTCTCCGTAGTCTCTTTTTCTTCTACCTCTTTTCAACTTTCTTCTTTTTGGGTGGAGTGATTTACGGTCTCCAGAGGTCAACCGAGTCTATTCTTTTGGGATACCGGGTCGACTTGGCAGCATTAACCCTATTGCCAACCTGCTGGGCGTGGTTTATCTTGGCTCTCTTTAATGAGAAACCTGACTGGAAGGTCTGGAGCATTACCATTTTAAGCCTCCTTTTTTCCACATTAGCCCTTTTAGGGCAAAGTTCATGGTTTATAGGACTACCTCTGGAATCTCACCTTATTGACCCAAATATCCTAAGACCTCAATCCAAGCTTCTTAAACCTGTTATTTACTCCTTCTGTTTCATCACTGGTCTCTATTACTCTCTCCTGACGATTACCAAATTGTTCCGAACCAAAGATCAGAGACCCATTTATCTTATCCCTCTGAGTTTCGGACTACTGCTCTGGTTTTTTGGAGGGATCCACGATGCATTACGGTCCATTGGAATCCTTTTCATCCTGAAGCAGCAGGTTTTGTGGGGAACCTCCTTTGGACTCTCCATTTCATTGATTCTTGCAGTAGTCCTTCATTTCCGCTCCCTTGAAATGGCTATCCGTCAGGCGAGGGATACCTTTGAAAAATTCGTTCCCCCAGCCTATCTCAACCGAATCGCTACTCGAGGACTTGGATCGATTCGATTGGGGGAGGCCGACCAACAGGAGGTAAGCATTCTCAGTTGCGACATTCGGGGGTTTACGGCTTTGTCAGAGCAACTGAGCCCTGGTGAATTAATCGCATTGGTCAACCAATTCTATGGACACATTGTAAACAGGATCAAGGCCCACCAGGGGGTGATTGATAAGTTTTTAGGTGACGCAATCCTCTGCCTATTTGAAGGAACAGATTCGGCCAATCGGGCAATGGCCTGCGGGGTAGAGATGCTACGACTGACCCGATCGTTTAACAAGACCCTCAACACCCTCAATGATCGGCACATCCAGATTGGCATTGGCCTTCATGCTGGATCAGTTATTTTTGGAACGATCGGCTCTTCTGAACGAATGGACTCCACGGTTTTGGGTCTTTCGGTGAATCTAACCAAACGAATCGAAGAAGCAACAAAATCCCTCAACGTATCCTTTCTCACCTCAGAAGAGGTAGTCAAAAAGCTCCCAGAAACTCATCCCTATCGACTGAGACCCTTGGGTGAGGTTGGGTTTAAGGGGTGTTCTAACCCCCTGAGGATGTTTGAGGTTTATGATGAGGACCCATTTGAACTTAAAAGGCTAAAAGACCAGATAATCCCGCTTATGAGAGAAGGATTTCAACTGATAGAAAATCACCAATTGCCCTCCGCACTTTCAAAATTTCAAGAAGCCCAAAGGTTTCTTCCAGAAGATACTTCCCTCCATCTCATGATCTCATCTCTTCGTCACATCTTAAAAAATGAAAATATGAAAGACAACCCCATCTTACTTGATTTCAGATAGGATCCCTTTGGTATTCTTCATGGAAAATGATTAGTGGACTGTCTCTCCGGGTTTTAATACCAGAACTTTAACCTGGGGGACCTCTTTCATCAATTTTAAAAACTCCTCGACAGTCCCTGTCAATATGGGAAATGTCTGACCGTCTATCACTTTTAGGTACTCCTTTTTGAATTAGTTTCTAACCATGGGAAGGGGCGGAGTGTAGGTGGGGGGATATGGTTTTTGAGGGATTTTAGAGAGAGGCTCTGAGTGGAAAGAAAGTAATAAAAGAAAAGA
>CAZFDM010000031.1:0-4988 GCA_964517975.1 uncultured Syntrophaceae bacterium | reverse complement strand
TACTCAATCGGGTCTTCGATGGTAATAATGTGTGCATTTCTCTCATTGTTGATTTTATCAATCATGGCTGCAAGCGTGGTCGATTTTCCAGTCCCGGTCGGTCCTGTAACCAGGACCAGGCCTTTGGGTTTTTTAATTAATTCATTCACCACAGGGGGGATACCCAGTTCTGAGAAATTAAGGATGTCAAAAGAGATGGCGCGAAATGCCCCGGCCACCGCACCTCGTTGCATGTAGATATTGCCTCGGAATCGACTCAACCCTTTGATCCCGAATGAAAAATCCAATTCGTTCTCCTCTTCAAATTTGTGCCTCTGGGCATCCGTGAGCACGCTGTAGCACAGCCTTTTTGTATCGGGGGCAGTGAGAATAGTATTGTCGAAACTCACCAATTTCCCATCGACCCGAAATTGAGGAGGTGCCCCTGTGGTGATATGAAGATCGGAAGCCTTCTTTTCAATCATTACCTCAAGTAACTTTTGTAATTCAATCATTCTTCTCCTCCTAATGGGATTAATATCGTTAACGATCCTCCATCGTGGACCTTAAAACTTCTTCAATGGTTGTCAAGCCCTCCCGAATTTTAATGATTCCGCTCTGTCTCAATGTCTTCATCCCTAAACGAATGGCCTCTTTTTTAATTTCAGAGGTAGAGGCCCTTGAGAGGATGAGCTCTTTTAACTCTTCTTTCAGGGGCATAACCTCATAAAGACCGATTCGGCCTTTATATCCCGTTTGATTGCAGATGGGACATCCTTTCCCCTTATAGGTTGGGAAGGTTTTTACTTCATCGGGAGGAACTCCTAAGTCAATCAGCAGTTGAGGGTGGACTTTGATCGGCTCTTTACATTCGGTGCAGATTTTTCGAACGAGGCGTTGGGCAAGAATGCAAATGACCGCCGATGAGATGAGAAAAGGTTCAATCCCCATATCAATCAAACGGGTGATCGTCCCAGGTGCATCATTCGTATGAACTGTACTTAACACGAGATGGCCTGTCAAGGCGGCCTGAACGGCGATTTGCGCCGTTTCAAAATCTCGAATCTCACCGACCATGATGATATCTGGATCCTGTCTGAGGAAGGCTCGAAGAGCAGAAGCAAAGGTAAGGCCGATCTCCTCGTGCATCTGGACCTGATTGATCCCCATAAAGTTATATTCAATCGGGTCTTCTGCCGTCACGATATTCTCTGTCTCTTTGTTGAGTTCCGAAAGGGCTGAATAGAGGGTGGTGGTTTTTCCGCTCCCAGTCGGGCCGGTTACCAAAATCATTCCCACAGGTTTTGAGATGGCATTCTTAAAGTCCCTCAGAGAAGACTCTTCAAATCCCAATTTGGTCATATCCAGTTGCAATGCGGATTTGTCCAATAGCCGTAGGACAACCTTTTCACCGAAAAGGACAGGAATCGTAGAGACCCGGAAATCCATTTCACGGGTTGGGCTTAGCCGTAGCTTAATCCGTCCATCTTGCGGAAGTCGCTTCTCTGCAATATCCAGTTTAGCCATAATTTTTAGTCGAGAGACAATGGCATTTTTAATCTGAATGGGGAGGTTCATCTCTCGTCTCATTACCCCATCGATGCGGTAGCGGACACGCAAACTCCTCTCATAAGGTTCAAAATGGATATCGCTTGCTCCCACTTTTATAGCCTTTAGTAAGATTCCATTGACGATCTTGATAATGGGGCCTTCGTAATCTCCGCCAACCTCTTCATATGCACTGGAGTCTTCAACCACTTCGATATTATCGACTGCTCCATGGACCAGGGCATCGAAATCCTCTACATTAACTGCCTCTTCATCAAAAGAGACGGCATCGGTTGAACCTTTCTCATCCTCCAAGGTATAATCTGTAGGTTCAAAGGAGAGAGATCCCATTCCTGCGACCGCCCCACCGCCTCCATAATATTTTTTGATGGCATCGATAATCTCTGTTTCTGAGGCTACAACGGGTTCTACATTAAAGCCGGTCATAAATTTTACTTCATCGATGACTAAGATATTGCTGGGATCTGCCATGGCCAGGGTTAACTTGGGTCCAATACGATTGATCGGAATGATGAAGTATTTTTTTGCAGTACTGGATGGGATCAATTTGATCACATTTGGGTTAATCTCCATCTTCGAAATTTTGATGGAAGGAACCCGATACTGGGCACTTAAAAAGGATAGAAGTTCATCCTCTTTGATATAACCCAATCTAATCAGGTTTGATTCAAGCCGACCTCCCTTTACCTTCTGTTCTTCTTGGGCCCTCTTTAACTGTTCTTGTGTTATAAAATTTCTTTTAACCAGGAGTTCCCCTAATCGGTCATTCAATTTTATTACCCCTTAACCTTTTTATAAAAATTAATAGAAAATGAAAATTTTTGTCAAGTCCAAATTAATATAAGCAAAATGAGTGCCAAAATTTGTCAAATTTTAACTATGTGAATTTAAAAAATTTTTTATTTTATTCCTCTTTTTCGGTTTTTAAAAAAGTGCAAAATAGGTTTAAATTGGTTAATAATTGTCCAATTTCAATTTCAGAATAGTTTAATTAAAAACCATTTTGGGATGTAACGGATTGAAGGGGTAATTTAACGATGAAGGTACTTCCTTTTCCCAGTTCACTTTCAACAGTAATCTCACCCTTATGGGCTTCGACAATCCACTTACAGATGCTAAGTCCTAACCCACTTCCTCCTGCTTCTCTGGACCGGGCTTTGTCTACTCTATAAAATCGATTAAATATTTTAGCCTGGTCCTCTTTGGAGATCCCAATTCCTGTATCTGAAAAGATTATTTTGGCATAAGCCCCTCCATCTTTCACCACTAACGGGGAGACATTCTTCTGCTCATGAATGGATTCTTTAATTAGAGTGATATGAATAGCCCCTCCTTCCTCTGTATACTTTATTCCATTTTCAATAAGGTTTAAGAAGAGCTCCCTTATTCGGAGTCCGTCTCCAATCATATAAATATCTTCAAAGTGATTGGAAGTTCCGATTTTAATGTTTTTAGACTGGGCCAATAGACTCATCTGACTGACCACTTCAGTTAAAATTTCTCTAAGATTGATTTGCTCATGGTTCAGTTTGAGCTCACCCATCTCCGCTTTCGATAGCAGTAAGAGATCCTCTATAATTTGGGACATTCGATTGATTTCTTCTAAATTGCTTTTGAGTACTTGCTCATAGTCTTTGAGACTCCTCTCTTTCCGAAGGGCTACCTCTACTTCTCCCTTAAGAATGGTTAAGGGGGTTTTTAATTCGTGAGAGGCATCTGCAGTAAACTGTTTGACCTGTCGGAAAGATTGATCCAATCGAGAGATCATCTCATTGAAAGTCTCAATCAATCTCGATATCTCATCTTTTACTTTAGGAGGTTCGATCCTCTTGTTGAGATTCTGTGAGGTAATTTCACGGGCAGTTTGAGTAATACGATCCACTGGCTTTAAGGCTTTAGTGGCAAGAAATTGTCCCCCTAAACTGGCAATCATCAGGGCAAGGGGAACAGCGACCATGAGAATAATAAAGAGAGTATTAAGGGCATCCTCTACCTCCTCTAAGGAAGAGGCAACCTGAATAATCTTGGTGACTTGATTATGTTCCATTACTGGGAAGGTTAAGATGCGGAGAGGGGCATCACCAAAGACACGGTTGGTTTCATAGGTATGAATGCCTTTTGAAGCATTTTTAAGAGCATTTAAACTGATGGGGAGTTGAACATTTCTCAAATTATCTGATTTTCGACCAATTCGACCTGACTCATCTAAAACCTGAATAAATTTTCCAATGGGTCTAAGATTCATGGACGATTCAAGCGTTTGATCAATATTTCCAAAACTGAATTTCGACAGAGGGGAAATAGATTCTGAGGCGATTAATTCGGCTAACGATCTCAATTTATGATCAACATCCCGATGAAGGCTTTTGGAAAGGGTGAGGTATAAAAAACTGCTGAAGGAGATCAACAAGATTCCCAAAATTAAAACATACCATAGGGTGAGTTTAAATCGAAGGCTTCCGAAGTGCATTCATCCCCTTTTGGTTTCATGCCTCGTGGCAGAGAGCATGTAGCCTACACCACGTATTGTATGGATTAGTTTAGGATCAAAATCCTTGTCGATCTTTTTTCGGAGGTAATTGACATAGACATCCACCACATTGGTCATTGTGTCGAAGTTTGATTCCCAAACATGTTCTGAAATCATGGTTCGCGTAAGGACTCTATCTGGATTTCTCATAAAATATTCCAGCAAGGCGTATTCTTTACTGGTAAGTTCAATTTCCTTCCCTCTGCGAGTCACTTTATGGGTGATTGGGGATAGGGTCAGGTCAGAGATCTTCAATAAGGGTTCTTTCTCCACCCTTTCCCGCCTTAATAGGGCTCTTATCCTTGCTAAAAATTCTTTAAATTCAAATGGTTTTGTTAGATAATCGTCACATCCTGAATCCAGTCCTTTTACAATGTCTTCAACCGTATCTTTTGCCGTTAATACTAAAACAGGGGTGTTAATCTTTTTATCCCGTATTTTTTTTAAAACCTCTAAACCATCTATTTGGGGGATCATCAGATCGAGGACAATCAAGTCATATTCATTGACCTCCGCCATATAGAGTCCTGTTTCACCATCATAGGCAGTATCGACTGCATAGTGCTCTTCCTCCAGGCCTTTTTTAATGAAACTGGCTACTTTTTTCTCATCCTCAACAACGAGAATCTTCATTCCCTTACCCTTTCTTCTCCTAAAGTAAGAGGTTAATAACATTATAATTTTAAAATAAAAAATTGCAACAGAATTATCAAATGGCTTCCTTTTACAGTAGAGTGGTTTGATCACCTCCCTTTCAGTCAGTTGATTCTTTATTAAGATCGCACCTGAAAACCCCGTCCTGTGGACGGGGATGAAAGGTGTGTATGCTGAAAACAGAAAAAATAAACCAGATGGTGAAACGAGTTCAGGATGGCATGACGGTTAGGTTCTGGCCTTTTTGTCATCCCGA
>CAZFDM010000030.1:0-3032 GCA_964517975.1 uncultured Syntrophaceae bacterium | reverse complement strand
AATGATTTGGATCCAAGGACTCAGGTTTTCCTTGTAGAACTTCTATTGGCTCTCAACGAGGCTGGAAAGACGATTGTCTTTGCGACTCATGATTTAGAGTTAGTCAGCGAACTTGCAGATCGTGTGGCTGTTCTTTCTGAAAACCATCGCCTCGTAAGAACAGATAACACCGAAACCATTCTTTCAGATCAAGATTTGTTGCTTGAAGTGAACCTTATTCATGAGCATGTCCATCGACATGGAAAAATTGTCCACCGACATCTCCATTTCCATCCCCTCCCCCATAAGCACGAAGATTAATTGAACCCTCACCCTTAAAAGGCCGAGCACACCTCGGGGATTTTTAAGATTTTTATCCAACCAGAATCTAAAATCTCAATTAAAATACATTTCCTTGTAAGAATTGAGTAGACTTGTTAAAATAGACCATGATGAAAACTGAAGAATTATTGGAAATCATTCAAAAGACAGAATCCCCTTTAAAAAAACAACTCTTAGTCGTTGGGCTATTGACAAGATTCCTGAAAGAGATGAATAAACCCGCTCCTGTGATTATTGGAGGGTGTGCCTTATCTTACTATTCAAGAGAGATCTATTTCACTTCGGATATTGATCTCGCTTATTCAGATAGAGAAGCCCTGGATAGGGTACTCAAAGGCATTGGATTTAAAAAAGAAGGAAGGTACTGGGTAAATGAAAATTTAAAGGTGGTGATTGAAGCTCCTGCATCCAATCTCCTGGGAGAGGATTCTCCAGTGGAAGTGGTGGAGTTGGGAGAAGGGCTTCAATGTTTCATTATCGGAATAGAGGATTTGATACTCGACCGACTCAATGCATTCAAGCATTGGAAATCAGAAATAGATGGGGAACTGGTTGAACTACTCATCAGGCGATACAAGGATGACCTCGATTGGTCCTACCTCCAAAGCAAGGCCACTCTGCCCGAAAATGATACCCTTTCCGAAATTTTGGTATTGAAGAAAAAGTTGGGTTTATGAAGATGAGAATAAAAAAATTTAAAGAGGAATCCCCTATCGAATTTCTTCTTTTAAGAGAAGAATTAGGGATGGGCAGGTATCGGAAACCCTCAAAAAGGGACGAAGAGAAAAGAGAGCTCCTTTTAAGACTGGGGCTAAAACGGATAGAAGAAAAAGAGAAGGATGACTTTATCCCAATAGGGTATCGAAGAAGAAAAGTCAAGATTCTTTAATCTATTTAAACCAGTCTCTAATCATTGAGGCTAAAAAGAGGTAGGACACCGATTTTAATTTTATTTTTTTACAAACTCCTTGACAACCCTCTATATTCAAAATGAGCCACTAACTGCCCACACACAAAAGAAGTCCAGCAGTTATTTACCCAAGTAATTGAGAACTACCTAATATCAAGTACGATAATTGTTCAAACCAACCGCTACCCCTACACCCTAAAAAAATAAGTGCTGGATTTGGATTAGTGCTGTAATGCACTAAGTTTTTATGCTGTGTTTGGTGAGTTGGTAACTCATTCATGACTTCTTGCCTCATATCTTGCTCTTGACTCTTCTATAAATAACGTAAGTTGCTCTGCTTTCTTGGCATAGGACTTAGGCAATGGTGGTCGTTCAGGTCGAGAACTTTCAGTTACATGATTGGCAAAATCCTTCATCTCATTCAGAGCCTCTGCAAGTGTTATCGGTTCATTGTAATGTTTCACATTAGGGAATGCTTTTGTGTAATATTCGAGTGTTTTCCCCATTATGATAGTAAAAATATCCACATCGGTAATCAGAATCCCTGATTGAAGTGTTTTTCGCGTCCAAAGAACAGCATCCTTCAAAATATATTCCTTCATAGATGACCAACTATCATCTTTCCATTGACTGGGTCTTTTGCGGCATACTAAAATGCAGTCGTATCGTATATTGCCCTTACTCGAGTGAAATCCACTTTTACCTTCTGACCTCACTATGGGAGTGGCTGAAATGTAGAATCCTGAATTAAGCAAAATCTTGCCGATACTTTCCCAAGCCCAGATTTTATTGTGGTGAAAGGTAAAAACTAAAAGTCCATTATCTTTAAGAACACGGTGGCATTCGGTAAATACTTTTGTTAAACCCTCGCTAAAGAATTCGATAGTCTTTCCCATCTTCTCGTTTTGTATGATTTCGCTGGGATGGCTGGAATATTCCTGATTAAACCATGGATATATGTTTTGGAGTCCGAGTCTTAACCAGACATAAAAGAAATCCGCTAGTTCAGAATATTGGATATTGTCAAAATAAGGAGGGTCTGTAATAACAGCATCTATGCTTTTATCGGGAATAAAGGATAAATCTTCCGAAGTATTACATCGTAGCAAAGCGGCACGATTAACTCGTGTAAGTTCATCAAAGTCTTGCACAATATTACCTTCAATACATTCGTTACCAGTGCGCTGGCTAAAACGTTTACTACTACTTTTTAACAACCGTTCATAAGGTTTCTTACAATATACTTTGGCACGTCGTACTTTTTCGAAGCATTTAACAAATGAGCAACGTCCATATTCAGTCCCCCAAATATTATTCTCAGTCGGTCGTTCAATAGGATGGTAAGCATGCAATCCAAAGAAGAGAGAAATCTTATGCCACTGAATCTCATATTTGCAAAACATATTGTTTGCATCCAAACAATCCGAAAAAGCGATGAGCATTAATTCACGAATATTAACATCCCGAATTTTCAGAATTTCCTCCAGAAGATGAGACAGACATAATAGTTGTCGTTCATTGAACATTTGCCAGAAATGGGTATAACCGTGATTTACAGGACGAGGATCGCTACGCCCCTCTGTTAGAATTTTCTGAGGTGGAATGAGCAACTTGTCTATCTCCTGAAGATTCCCAAAGCCAATTCCATCTCTTTATAACGTTTCTTCTTCTCGAATAACTCTTTCACCAACGCGACGTCGATAAACCGCATCTGATCTGCTACTTCGTGGAAAGTTCCTGAAATCAATTCTTCGTACCTACTCTTTTCGCCTATCGTCGCAACCAGAAAAATATGACTATT
>CAZFDM010000029.1:0-7996 GCA_964517975.1 uncultured Syntrophaceae bacterium | reverse complement strand
CACGCATAAGTGAATGAGTATTCTCCTATAGAAGTATAACAAAACCATGTTCACTCTTTCTTTTGGAATAGGTGTTTTATGCTATTTCGAACTTGACACGGCGTTTTCATAAGTGAACCAAGTTCAGCATGACACCATTTGTTCTCAAGTGTTAGAGATAAATTCTCAGGCTTAAACATGTAAGAATCTAAAACCCAAAACTGAGATCCCGAAACAAGTTCGGGATGACAAAAAGGCCAGAACCTAACCCTCATGTCATGCTGAACTTGTATCAACATCTGGTTTATTTTTTCTGCTTTCAGCATACACAACTTTCATCTCCGTCCACAGGACGGGGTTTTCAGGTCCGATCTTAATAAATTGTAGGATAAGGGCTTGTCCCTTACCTACCGGATTGAAGTTTTGAATTGACAAATCCTAAATAATTTGATAATTGCTCATTAAATTTCATCAACGGATCTCCTCCTAAGGTTAGGAGGATGAGAAAGGAGGGAAAACAATGGCTAAAGAGATAACCAGGAGGAAATTTTTAAAAGGTACAGTCGTTGGGGGTGTTATTTTAGGGAGTGGATTGGGAGGTTATCGTGTGACCTATGGTCAGGCCAAAAAGCCAGTAGGCCCTATCAAGATTGGAGGGCAGGGTGCCATCTCGGGAGCCCATGCAGACTATGGCTGGCAGATGATGGCCGGAGCCACATTAGCCATCGAGCAGATTAATGCGAAGGGAGGAATCTTGGGCCGAAAACTCGAATTGAAATTTATGGATGAAGAATTAAAGCCTGCCACAGCAGTTAAAAACGTAAGATATCTCGTTACGGACTGGGGAGCCGATTTTCTCTTCGGTGTGGACTCCAGCGGAAGCGCTATGGCTATCGGCCCTGTTCTTCCAGAGGTCAATCGGCTTCACTTCTTCTGCCATGCTGCCACCCACCGCTTGACCGAAGAATTAGTAGCAGGGAAAGGAATCAAACAGATCTTTAGAATGGTGGCTCCTGTTTATCAGGATGCACTTGCTGCCTGGGTCTTTAAGGACAATCCAGAAATCAAGCGATGGGCAGGAATCAACTGTGATTATGAATATGGATATGTCGCATGGAACCTTTTTAAAGAAAATATAAAAAAGTTCAGACCTGATGTGGAGTTTGTGGCAGCAGCCTGGGCACCCTTCTGGACAATGGATTTTTCCTCTCATATCTCAGCAGTTATGGCTGAAAAACCGGATGCCATCTTCTCCACACCCTGGGCGGGCGAAGGCGTCATGCTTCTGAGACAAGCATTGATGCTTGGGGTTTTTGATAAAATCCAGGCATGGTGGCAAGGGATGGGAGGTTCTGTAGACCTTCTTGAAGGGATCTCAAGAGAAGTGGCTGCAGATAAATTCAAAGGGAAACTTTGGGCCACTGCACGATATATTCACAATTATCCCCAAACACCAGAAAATAAGACCTTTGTAGAATCCTTTAGGAAGAGGTGGGGAAAGTTTCCAAACTACTCTGCAGAGGCAAGTTATTCAACCATCTACGCCATCAAGACAGGGGCTGAAAAGGCCAAAAGCCTCGAGACGGCTAAGGTGGGAGAGGCACTGGAGGGAATGGAATTGAAAACACCGGGTGGAATTCGGTTAATAAGAAAAGAAGACCATCAGGCAATCTACACCGTCCCTGCTGGGAGAGTGGTTCATAATCCTGACTATCCAATACCCATCCTCGGAGACTTAAAGGTGATCCCAGCAAAAGAGTATTTCCGCCACCCACCCTTTACACCTGTGGCGGCAACAAAATAAATTTTTCACCTTTCTCTATTTACCCCAGATCAAAGACCCTCTCCCCTTTTATGGGGAGAGGGTGGGGGTGAGGGAATAGGGTTTTAAAACCATGTTTGAAAAACTACTTTTTCAAAGCCTTATCGGTTTAAGTTTTTCAATGTATCTTTGGCTCCTTTCCGCTGGGTTGACCCTTGTCTTTGGGGTTTTAGGTGTATTGAACTTCGCCCATGGCAGTCTCTTTATGTTGGGGGCTTATGCGACATTCACATTTTATGGAAAACTTGGGCTAAATTTCTGGCTTTCCATTGCTCTGAGTCTAATCAGCGTTGGACTGATCGGCGCAATCCTCGAACGCTTCTTCATCCGCCGTATTTATGACATTGACCTTCCCTACCAACTTATCTTAACCTTTGGCTTTATCCTCATCTTTGATGATTTGGTAAAAATGATTTGGGGGGGAGTGGCCATGATCCCTCCGATGCCCCGCTTTTTTGAAGGAAACCTTTCTGTTTTTGGGAGACCCTTCCCTATCTATAATCTTTTCATCATTCTGGCAGGAATAGCAGTGGCGATCCTCCTTTGGTTCATTCTCGAAAAGACCTGGTGGGGGAGGATGATAAGGGCCTCTGCTTCAGATCGAGAAATGGCAAGCGCTATCGGAATCAATATCCCCATTCTTTTCACGACTGTCTTTGTTTTTTCAGCGATGCTTGCGGCTCTTGGAGGGGCTTTAGGAACCCCTGTCCGGGTAGTGGCACCAGGAATTGGAACCGCCATGATTATCCAAGCCTTTGTGATTACGGTCATCGGTGGGCTGGGAAACCTGAAAGGTGCTTTTGTAGGGGCTTTAATCGTCGGTATCCTGACTTCTTTTGGAATTCTGCTTTTTCCGGTTTTTGAGCTCTTCATTATCTTTGTGGTGATGGCAATTGTATTGATGCTGAAACCTGAAGGACTCTTTGGGAAATAGATACCCAATGTAAAATAGGGAATGATGGAGCATTGGAATAATGGGCAATCAACAACACTTTTTTCTTTATCTACTTAAACCCATCATTCCAGTCTTCCAATATTCCAGTCTATTTAATGACCATTGCTATTTGATATGAGATTAAGAACCCTCTTTCTCGCAGCACTCATTTTATTCTTACTCGTCCTCCCCACTTTTGCAGGGAAGTATATTCTTTACATGACCATTCATATTCTCCTTTTATCCGTCTTTGCCTTGGGCTTCAACCTTCTTTTGGGTTATACGGGGCTTCTCTCTTTTGGCCAGGCAGGCTTCTTTGCCATGGGGGCCTATGCCTCGGCCAAAATCCTTCTCGTGCTTCCATCGCTCCTTTTAGGAACGATCGCAGGGATGGTCGCTGGAGGAATTTCAGCCCTCATCCTTGGTTATCTCTGTGTGCGTCACACTCGGATCTATTTTTCTATGTTGACCCTCTCCTTTGGAATGATGATCTATTCCTTAGCATGGAAGTGGCGAGATGTTACAGGCGGGGATGATGGGTTAGTTGGAATTCCAAGGGCTCCTTTTGAGATTCCAGGAATCTTCAGTATCGATATGAATCCCATGGGAAATTATTACTACTTTGTCCTTGTGATTTCACTGATCGCTATCTATCTCCTCTACCGAATCGTCAATTCTCCTTTTGGTCTCACCCTTAAAGGAATTCGTGATAGCGAAAATAGGGTTGCCTTTGCAGGGATCTCGGTTAGAAATTACAGGCTTCTCTCCTTCACCATTGCAGGAATATATGCAGGCCTTGCTGGTTCGTTTCTCCCTCCCCTTGAGAACACCGTCACTCCACCGATCGCCCACTGGACACACTCAGCCGAACCTGTTTTGGTCACCCTGCTGGGAGGCATCCATACCTTTTCTGGTCCAATTGTGGGATCAATTCTTTTCTACCTGATTAAAGATTTTATTGTTAGATTTACCCAATATTGGCTGATATGGTTTGGAAGTATTGTCGTCCTTCTGGTTTTGCTATTTCGTGGTGGGGTGGTCATATTCCTAACAGAAAGAATCTGGCCTTTGGTAAAAGGGGGGCGGAAATAAGATTTCTAATCTTATAAGATGGTGAATCGTTTAGATCGGGTATCATGAAGGGTTTTGCCATGGGAGAACTTCTCAGGACAGAAAAACTCAGAAAATATTTTGGTGTGGTCAGCGCCGCAGATGATATTGACCTCAAAATTGAAGAAGGGGTTCTGACCTCTATTATTGGCCCCAATGGGGCAGGGAAAACCACGCTCATTAATCTTCTTACCGGAAATATTATACCAGACTCAGGGAGGGTCTTTTTTTATGATGAAGAGATTACACATCTGCCCATCCACAAAAGGGTAAAAAAGGGGATCTGCCGTTCCTTTCAGATCATGAATATCTTTCCAAAACTTTCTGTTTTTGAAAACCTTCAAATTCCTGTTTTTTCACGGATGAACCGTAGCCTTGACTTTTTTAAACCTGTGCATGGTCATGCTGATGTGAATGACCGAGTGGACAAGTTGCTCTCCGAACTTGGATTGAAAGAGAAAAAGGACCTTCCTGCTGGAGCACTTTCTCATGGAGATCAAAGGCTACTTGAGATTGGACTGGCCATGGCCTCTGAGCCGAAACTCCTTTTCCTCGATGAGCCTACTGCAGGGATGAACCCTGTGGAACGGGTTAAGGTCTTAGAAAATATTCGAAGGCTATCGAAAGAGAAGCAGTCCACCTTCATCATCGTAGAGCACGATATGGATATCGTCTTTTCGCTTTCTGACCGTATTATTGTTCTTCATCGAGGTCAGATTCTGGCAGATGGAAAACCCGAAGAGATTAGGGAGAACGAGGATGTGAAGAAGGTTTATCTGGGAGAAGAAATTCTTTGGGAGAAACTATGAACTTAGGACCTCCTCAACCCATTCTCAAGGTCGATCGAATCGATACCTTTTATGGTCAGAGCCATGTTCTCCAAGGGATATCCCTGTCGATTGATGAAGGAGAGATTGTTTCTCTACTCGGAAGAAATGGGGTGGGAAAGACCACCACGCTTCGTTCCATTATGGGGCTTACCCCTCCACGCTCAGGAAGAATTCTTTTACGAAATACCGATATTGTAGGAAAACCACCTTATCAGATTGCTCAGATGGGGATCGGCTATATGCCAGACGATAGAAGGATTTTCCCAGACCTTACCCTATTTGAAAATCTTGAGTTGGCCCGGCGTCTCTCAAAAAAAGGAAAATCCTCCTGGACCTTCGAAAAGATATATCAATTTTTCCCTGTCTTTGTTGACTTGAAAGAAAGGAAAGGAACCCAGTTAAGCGGGGGAGAGCAGAAGATGCTGGCGATTGCTCGAGCGTTGATGAAAAATCCAGATCTCCTTCTCCTGGATGAACCCTCGGAAGGTCTGGCCCCCCTCATCGTTTTCAATCTTATCGAGGTCATTACCAATATTCGAAAGGAGGGGGTAACTATTCTCCTTGCAGACCAGAACCTTAAGTTCTGCCGAAAGACTTCTGACAGGGGGTATATCCTTGAAAAGGGGATGATTCAATACCAAGGCCTGATGGAAGAAATCTGGCAGAACGAAGAGATCGTTAAGAAGTACCTTGTTGTTTAAATGAACCCTCCTCACTTCAACTCATTATTATCTTTTCCCAAACAAAGTCTTTACAAAAAACCAATATATTGATAATGAATTAAACCATGAGGATTTCAATCTTAAAGGTCTCTTTAATCATCATGGGGATCAGTAGTATTGTCTCCCAGATTACTCTGATGAGGGAATTTCTTATCTCTTTTTTGGGGAATGAACTTACCCTTGGAGTGATCCTTGCCAACTGGATGGTCCTTGAGGCAATGGGGGCCTTTATCCTCGGAAAATCTGCAGAAAGAATAGAGAAAAAACTTGAAATCTATGTGATCCTTCAAATCATCTTTTCCCTTGCCTTTCCTATAGCCATTTATCTGGCAAGGATATTCAAAAACCTTCTTCTTTTGACACCTGGAGAGGGTCTTGGGTTTGCCCCGGTGTTTTATGCCTCTTTTCTGATCCTCCTCCCAGTTGCTGTTTCTCACGGAACCCTATTCACCTATGGAAGCAAACTCTATTCCCAATATCTCCAGGAAGAAGCCCCTTCCATTGGCCGGGTCTATGTCCTTGAGACGCTGGGCTCGATAATCGGAGGTCTATCCATCACATTCTTGCTCATCCGGTTTTTTAATTCATTTGAAATTGCTTTTTTAGTTGGTCTGTTAAATACCTTCATTTCTGTATGCCTTCTTTTGGAAAGAAAGAATATTCTGTTTGGACCTCATCATGTCCTTGGATTTCTCTCTATTCTTCTCACCCTACTCTTCATCTACTTCCTTTTTGGACCCTATGCTGGGAAGATTCATGGGCTCTCTATTAGGTCTCAATGGAAAGAGATCGAGGTCATCCACTACGAAAATTCGCCCTATGGAAATGTCATGGTCTCAAAGAGGGGAGAACAACTCACCTTCTTTACCGATGGTATTCCATCTATCACCACCCCTGTTCCTGACATTGCGTCTATTGAAACCTTTGTTCACTTCCCAATGCTCATTCATGAAAATCCCACCTCTGTTTTAATCCTAAGTGGGGGAGCAGGTGGCACGATCCGCGAGATCCTGAAGTACCCTGAGGTAAGGATTGATTATGTAGAACTTGATCCTCTTCTCCTCCGATTGGCAAAGGAATTTCCCACTCCTTTGACAGAATCTGAACTTTCAGATAAAAGGGTCACGATTCACTATGCCGATGCCCGTTTCTTCATAAATCAAACAAACAATCATTATGATGCTATCTTTATCGGCCTCTCCTCCCCTCAAGACCTACGAATGAATAGGCTCTTCTCATCGGAATTCTTCTCCCAAACAAAAAAGAAGATTCGGCCCAATGGAATGGTCGTTATGACCCTTCCAGGTTCATTGACCTATATCAGTCCGGAATTAAGAAATTTGAACGGTTGTATCTTAGATACGTTAAAGAGTACGTTTAAGCACGTGAGAGTCATTCCAGGGGAAACCAATCTCTACATCGCGTCAGATTCAGGAGTTGTGGAAAAAGCATCCTCATTGGATTTGATGAGACGTCTTGAAGAAAGAAAGGTTAAAACGAGCCTTTTTACAAAAGGCTATATCGAGCATCGTCTCCACGAAAGATGGCTCAAATGGTTCTATCAGTCTATGGAGCCAAGAGCAACCTACATCAATTCAGATTTTCGTCCCCTCGGGGTGTTTTTTAGTCTCTCCCACTGGAACGCCCTCTTCTCACCTTACCTTGCTGGAGTATTCAAATGGGTCTTAGGTGTAAACATTGGCATGGGGGTAATAGGGATTGCCTTATTCACTATTTTATTCGGGGTCCTATTTCTAAAATGGCCTTATACCTCGGGCTTCTCCATCCCTTATGCCATTCTCACCACCGGTTTTTCGGCAATGATCTTCGATCTGGCGATCATCTTTACCTTTCAGACCACTTATGGCTATCTCTACCATCAAATTGGCCTTCTCGTGGCGGTGTTCATGGTAGGGGTTGCCATAACCAGCCACATGATGAATCACCGCATGGAGAGGATAAAAGAAAAATCACAAATCTTCCTTGTATTTGAAGTAGGAATCATCCTCTTTTCCATTCTCCTTCCTTTTGTATTCTCTATCCTAAATCTCTATATTGAAAAAAAGGCCGTATATCTTCTTCTTTACGGAGTCTTTTTCATAACGTCCTTCCTCGCAGGTGCCTCAATAGGGCTTCAGTTTCCATTGGCTGCCAGAATCTATTTAACTCTTCCCCTAAGGGGGCCATCCGTAGCCAAAACAGCAGGGGTGCTTTACGGAGCAGATCTATTAGGTGGCTTTTTCGGTGGGCTTTTAGGAGGCGTGATCTTACTGCCAATTTTAGGATTAAAGGGAACCTGTTTCCTAATCGCCATTATAAAGGCAAGTAGTTTTTTGCTATTCTTTATCTCTATGAAAATCAATAGAATAAAATAAATTTCTTTTTCGCATTAAGCAAATCCAAGCCCTTGGTGGGTTAGGACGGTTAGATCCGAAGTAGCCTGAGACAAGCGAAAGGATTTCAAAGTATGGCTCCACAGAGTTGACGATTTCTCTTGCAGTCCTCTGGGGTGGGCCTGAACCCTGGCGTTGCTCATCCGCGTTGCCAATAATACTTAGCCACAGACCATCTTTTTCTAAATGTCTACTCACATTTTCAG
>CAZFDM010000028.1:0-11479 GCA_964517975.1 uncultured Syntrophaceae bacterium | reverse complement strand
AATTTAACAGACTTGTCATCCTGAACTCGTTTCAGGATCTCACCTTTTGGACAAAACAAGATGCTGAACCAAGTTCAGCATGACACCATTTTTTCTCAAGTGTTAGAGATAAATTCTCAGACTTAAACATGTAAGAATCTATCAATTTCTGTAAGCCTCATCTGGGGTGCTTTCTTTGGTGGTCAATGAACTTTCCCCGATGTGTTCAGGCCTTCCTCATTTCAGAAAGAACCATCAGTAAAAGATGTTTATAAGAATTCAACTCCTTTTGACTTAAGTCAATGAATTAAAATCCATTAAGGCGGATAAAAGTAAAAAAGTCATTTTTCTACCCCTTCCTAAGAGGGAGGTGAAACGGGGTGGGAATTGGGTGAAAAAATCAAAAAACCCCATGGAGACAGGGAGATTTGGTGATGGAGGAGGGAAATTGGTGGAAATTGATTTAAGTCAAGGCATTTTTTAGAAGAGAAAGTTAGATTTATCTTGAAGGGAGAAAAAAATGGTGGATAAAGTTGGAAAGAAAGAAGTGAGATGTTTTGTTTGTAAAAAAACAGAGGATGACGGAGTTCTACTTCCATGTCGAAAGCAAGGGGAAGATCTTTGGGTATGTACTCGGTGTCTACCCCTGTTAATCCATGGTGGCTAAGGAGGGATTTGAATGGATCGCTATGCAAAGGCATTTGTCAAAGCAAGTCTGATATATTTAGGGATAGGTGCAATACTGGGTCTCTTCATGGTTATTTCACCCGACCACAGATTTATCCTTACAAGGGTTCATACTCATATCGTCCTCCTTGGGTTTATGGGAATGATGATCTATGGGGTAGGATACCATATTTTGCCAAGATTTATGGGAAGGCCAGTTTACAGTGCTCGGTTGGGTAATGTTCAGGTTTGGCTTAGCAATATCAGCCTCATTGGTCTTTCAATCTCATGGATTTTTGAGGCAACCTCTGGCGGGGTTTGGCATAATATGGCGATTTTTTTTGGATTGGCACAGGGGGGGTCCATCTTTATCTTTATCATCAATTTATGGATGAGCATGAGACCAGTGAAAAGTTCTGAGTAATCCTTAAAGGAGTCTGTGATGAGATTTGAACTCTTCACTCAAAACTGAAAAAAAGGAGGGTTAAAAGATGGCCGGGAAAAAATTTAATAAGGACATGGTGATCGGGGATGTGCTTAAGGAGAACCCCAAAGCGATTAAGGTCATTGAAAAATATTTTGGGTCGGGTTGCTTTACATGTCCAGGCATGAAGATGGAATCGATCTCCTTTGGAGCCTTGATGCATAACATCGACCCTGAAGTCATTGTTAATGAATTGAATGCGTTAGAATAAACCTCGCGGAAAGGTTCTTGAGGTTCTAATGGGATGATTCACGGGAGGGGTAACTCATGGATCCCATCAATATTTTAGAAAAAATAGAGTTTTCAAAAGAGAATTTCGTTCCCAAACAACTCCATATTGGGGAGGCCAGTGCAGGGGTGCTGATCTGTTTTGAACCAGGTCAAAGCATGCCCCTTCATCCCCATCCAGGGGCACTTGAAGTGATTCTCTATGGAATTGAAGGGGAGGGGATCTTGGCAATTAAAAATGAAGAAAGACCTTTTAAGAAAGGGGACCTTCTCTTCTGTAAAGGAGAAGACCCCATAGGTCCTAAGAACACAGGTCAAGGAAGGTTTGTAGTTCTGGTCATTCTTGTTTTGAAGAAATTGGTTTCTAAAGATTAAGCCTCTTATAAAGCAGACCATATCTTATACCATGACAGTTGATCATGATGGAATGATTCCCTATATATTCCATGGCCTTATAGAGAATGGCACTTCCTGCAGGGATCACATCCGCACGAGCAGGAGGAAGGCCAGGGATCTTTCTCCGTTGCAGAATGGTTTTAGACCGATAGAGCCATAGTTGTCGTTCTAATGCCTCTTTCTTCAATTCGAAATGGTGAATCTTTTTGGGCAC
Organism: uncultured Syntrophaceae bacterium; assembly: GCA_964517975.1. Classification (GTDB taxonomy): domain Bacteria; phylum Desulfobacterota; class BSN033; order BSN033; family UBA1163; genus JBBIRM01. Next base: position 9,512 of record CAZFDM010000028.1, on the reverse strand, counting down.
AAATTTCCTTAGCCTTAATTCTACAGAGCCTAAGGTGGTCGCAGTCCCACCCACGGCCACCATGGTAAAAAGGTTTTTTGGAAGAGGGATCTTGGTGAGTGACTTCTCAATTTTTTTCTCCATTTCATTCCATTCCTCTTCCTTGATCGGATCGGAATGGAGGAACTTTTCTGTTAAACGAACAGAGCCAATGGGAAGACTCACCCATTGGCGAACCTGCCCCGCCTTACCCAGGATAAACTCCGTACTTCCCCCTCCCACATCGACCACATAGAGAGAGTGATCAATCTCCTTTAAGTCCTTGGCCACTGCCAGAAAGGAGACCCGAGCCTCTTCTTCTTCTGAGATGACCTCGATTGAGAGGTCAAGGTCTTTTTGAACTCTTTTTAAAAACGTATTAGAATTTTTTGCTTCCCGTAGCGGGTGGGTCCCAAAGGCAAAGATTTCCCTAACCCCTTTCCTTTGACACAGAGTTAAGTATTGCGTCAATGTGCAAAGGGCCCTCTGGATGGCCTCCTCTGAAAGGACTCCGTTTTTTTGAAGTCCTTCCCCCAGTCTGACAATCATTTCTCTTTCAAGAAGGGGTTTGATCTTTCCCCTCTCTACCCTCGCGATGAGAAGAAGGATGGTATTGGTTCCAATATCAATGGAAGCTACCGTCTTCATTTTTCCTTCGAGAACCGATTTTAAATTAACCAAATTTTTTTCTTATGTCTACCTTAAATATAATAAATTTCTCTGTCATTTTGCACTTTCTCCCATATACCCCTCCATGGTTGGAACTTGACCTTTAATTGCCTATTTGATAAATTTAAAACATCTTTTTGCACTGGCCACGAGATAACCATCTGGTACGACTCGACATTTGGTCCATTTCTACAACCGGGATATGCTGCGTGTTAAAACAACATTTTACTCATTGTTTTACGGAAGGGAGAATGGCGAAATTAGACCTTAAGTATTAGAGGAGATACGGGGAGTTGAATAAATCTTAAAACATGGAAGATCAAGAATACTACGCCCATTCCCTTGAGGGAAAGCCACTGGAGAACTGGCACCGCCTTGAGGATCATCTGAAGGCGGTCGCTGAATTGGCGCGTAGATTTGCTGACGACTTTGGAGCAGGTGAGTGGGCTTACCTCGCGGGCCTCTGGCACGATCTCGGAAAGTACTCAGAGGAATTTCAAAGGTTACTTTTTGTTACCTCAGATGCGCACATTGAAACAAAAGAGACCAAGCATGGCAGAGTGGATCATTCAACAGCCGGGGCAGTTCTTGCAATAGAAAAGTTTGACAAAGCTGGACGAATACTCGGTTATCTGATTGCAGGGCATCATGCTGGACTTGCCGATTGGCAAACGGCTGACGCAGGTAATAAGAGTTTAATCCATCGTCTTCAAAATGATGAACTTCTAAAGAAGGCGCTGGCCTCCAACATCCCTTCTGAAATCATCGAGCAATCTCTTCCAAAACAAAAGATCAAAACAAGAGAGGGACACGCTTTGTGGATAAGGATGCTTTATTCCTGTCTTGTTGACGCCGATTTTCTTGACACCGAAACATTTTTTGAACCGGAGAAGTCCAAAGCGCGAAAAAGCTATCCTGCAATCAATGAACTTCTCCCGATTTTTGAGGAATTCATGATAAAAAAGCAGACAGAGGCAGACCTTACTTTCATTAATAAACAGAGGGCAGAGATATTAAAACAATGCATTAAAAAATCAACCGATCCTAAGACAATTTTTACTTTGACAGTTCCTACAGGTGGAGGTAAGACGCTCTCATCTTTGGCTTTTGCCCTACATCATGCTGTCAGACGTAATAAAAGCAGAATTATCTATGTCATCCCCTATACAAGCATTATTGAACAGACTGCCGATCAATTCAGACAAATATTCGGAGATTCAATTATTGAACATCACAGCAATGTCGATGTGTCGGATGAAAGAAGTGAAACCTCAAAAAGCAGGGTTGCCTGTGAGAACTGGGATGCTCCTATTATCGTTACAACATCGGTTCAATTCTTTGAATCGCTTTTTGCAAACCGTTCAAGCCGTTGCCGTAAACTTCACAATATTGTAAACAGCGTTGTGGTCCTTGATGAAGTCCAGTTGCTACCGCCTGAATATTTAAATCCTGTTCTTCATACCATTAAAGAGCTTAATCAGAACTATGGCGTCACTTTTGTTCTCAGCACAGCAACACAACCAGCATTCACACCGCATAAGTCTGTTGATTACTCATTCGAGGGCTTAGCAAAAACTGTAGAGATTATGGAGGATCCTGAATCGCTCCATCAGGCATTCAAGCGTGTAGAGGTTTTGACGCCCGACGATCTTATGAAACCGTGCACATGGGAAGACCTGGCCTCTGAACTTAGTCAATATCCTTCAGTCTTATGCATAGTTAACAGGCGTGATGATTGCCGGATGCTTTACGAATTAATGCCAGGGGGGACATTTCATCTTTCTGCCTTGATGTGCGGGGCACACAGGTCTAAAGTAATTGAAAAAATAAGAAAGAGGCTCAAAGATAAAATACCTACCCGGGTTATTAGCACACAGCTTGTAGAGGCGGGAGTTGATCTTGATTTTCCTATTGTTTACCGCGCTCTTGCCGGACTTGACTCAATTGCACAGGCTGCGGGCAGGTGTAATAGAGAAGGATTGCTTGAGAAAGGCCGGATTGTTGTTTTCGTTCCGCCAAGCAAGCTCCCACTCGGATACCTTAAACAGGCAGGCGAAATAGGCAGACAACTACTTTCAGAAGATAGGGATGACCCTCTTGCACCCGAGAGATTTGAACAGTTTTTTAAGCAACTTTATTGGCTACAGGGAAATAATCTTGATAAACACGGCATTCTGAAAGACCTTTCGCCCGACAGTGAATTTCGATTCAGCTTCCTTTCAGCGGCTCAAAAGTTCAAATTGATTGATGATAAACAATATGCTCCGGTTATTGTCCGATATGAGGAAAGTGAAGAATTAATCGAGTTGCTGAAAAAGAAAGGACCTGAACGATGGCTGATGCGAAGGCTTCAAAGATATGTTGTGAATTTGCCGAGATATGTTCATAAGAAACTTCTTACCGACGGAGCTATAGAAGAAGTTCATCCGGGAATTTTTGTTCAGGAAGGTGGGGCAATGTATCATCCTGAGATTGGCCTCTGTGCTGATAAGTCCATGATCTACGAACCGGATGAGTTGATATGTTAAAGATCTTACCGAAAGGAGGGAGATAGAAAATGGGAGATCTACCTATTAAGAGCAACAAATTCCATCTAAAAGTTTGGGGAAGGAACGCCTGTTTCACAAGGCCAGAGATGAAGGTTGAGCGCGTTTCGTATGATGTGATGACTCCGTCAGCGGCAAGAGGCATTCTAGAGGCAATTCTTTGGAAACCGGCGATTCATTGGAAAATAACACAGATTGATGTATTGAACCCAATTAAGTGGGAGTCTGTGCGGCGAAACGAGGTCGGGGCTGTTATGTCTCCGCGTACAGATGGAATATTCATTGAAGTTCAAAGACAACAAAGGGCAGGTCTGTTCCTTAGAGATGTGGCGTATACAATCCATGCCTATTTTGAGATGACGGAAGAGGCTGGAATTAATGACAGTATTGTTAAGTTTACTGAGATGTTTATACGCAGGGCGGAAAAAGGTCAATGTTTTTACCGTCCGTATCTTGGGTGCAGGGAATTTGCGGCAGAATTTGAAATAATAACAAATGGTAAGCCGCTTCCGGAGCCGATTTCGGAAAGTCGCGATCTTGGATGGATGTTCTATGATATGAAACATGATTGCTCTCCTGGCAACAGATCTCCTCATTTTTGTAACGATAACTGCCGGCCATCGTTCTTTAGAGCAAGCCTCGATAAAGGCAAAATGATGATCGATGAAAAGGAGGTGAGGCAATGATACTACAGGCATTGGTGAAATATTATGAGCGGATAGTACAAGAAGGAATAACAGATTTAGAGCCGGAGGGTTTTAAACGGGTAGCAATTCCATTTGTAATAGTTTTAAGAAAAGACGGAAGCCTTGCAGGCATTGACGACACAAGAACAGTTGAAGGAAAGAGGAAGCTACCAAGAACATACATTGTGCCAAAAGTGTTTGAAGGTAGCAGAACAGTAAATGTTAAAGCAAATCTACTATGGGATAAAGCAAGTTATGTTTTTGGAGTAAGCCCAAAGGGCAAGCAGGAGAGATTGAAGGAACAACATGATAAATTTCTTTCGACTATTGCCGAATATTTCCCGGATCAAGACGCGGACGAAGGAGTAAAGGCCGTGGTTAATTTTTTAAAGCACCACAAAGAAAGTATTAAAATCTACCCGGAATGGGAAGAGATCAGCACTAAAGATCCATTTTTAGCTTTCAGGCTAGAAGGTGAACAGGTACTTATTTGTAATCGCGAAGCAGTAAAAGAAGCGATTGCTAACAAATCTATTACTGCTGAGAGAGGCGTTTGTTTGGTTACAGGTAAGGTTGGTGACTTGGCCCGTCTTGAGAATCCCATTAAGGGTCTAAGAGGATCAGGAAAAGGTGAATCACACTTAGTTTCATTTAACGAATCTGCATATTGGTCCTATGGAAAAGTTGGGAAGACTTTACGATATAAAAATGCCCCGATCAGCAAATATGCATCGGCTGCATATGTAACGGCTATCAATTTTATGCAACGTGATAATTCACGACAATGGATTAAAATCGGTGATGCTACTGCGGTATTTTGGACTGACCCGAAACATGTGCTTGAAGACTCCTTTGCCGATATTTTCGACGATCGGTCCCATTATAATCCTGACCAAGATTATAATGCGCTCATTTCAACGTTTAAATCACCTGAGACAGGATCAAAGCCCGAGCTCGATCCGAATACAAGATTTTATGTGCTCGGGCTTGCGCCGAATGCATCTCGAATCGCTGTGAGGTTCTGGTTCGCAGGCTCTGTTCGGGAGGTAGCTGAAAATATAGGCCAGCACTTTGAGGATTTAAATATTGTCCATGCTCCATATGAACCTCGTCATTGCTCCCTCAATCAATTACTTGCGGCAACAGCGATAGAAACGAAAGATCCGACCAAAACAAATAGAGTCTACTTTAGAGGGAAATATTATGATGTGATGCCCAATCTTGCAGGTGATTTTATGAAGGCGATACTAACAGGTACACCATACCCACGAACTCTTTTGAGCGCGGTTATAACGAGGACAAAGGCCGAGCAGTCAAAAAAAGATCTAAACACTGGAAAATTAATTCAAAATGTGAGCTATCCCCGTGCGGCGCTCATCAAAGCGATATTAAATCGGGAAGCAAGATACAGAAAATTAAACGGAAAGGAGGGAGTTGGCATGTCATTAGATACCAGCAATACAAACCCTGGCTATTTGCTGGGGCGCCTTTTTGCAGTTCTTGAAAAAGTTCAAATTGAATCTGCAGGTGGGGAAGGTGAGATTAGCACCACAATAAGAGAACGCTTTTATGGATCTGCCTCAAGCACGCCAGTGGTTGCCTTCCCGAGCTTAATGAAATTGAAGAATCATCATTTGGCAAAACTCGAAAAGTCTAAAGGATTCTATGAAAAGTTAATTGGGGAGATTATGGACAAGTTACCTGCTGATAAATCTTTTCAGTCTCATCTCTCGCTCGATGACCAGGGAAGATTTGCAGTGGGATATTATCACCAGAGACAGGATTTTTTCACCAAAAAGGAAAACAGATAAAAAAATGAAAGGAGGAATAGACCATGAACAAACCAATCAATAACCGTTATGACTTTGTATTATTTTTTGATGTAAAAGACGGCAACCCCAACGGCGACCCAGACGCAGGTAATATGCCGCGTGTTGATCCCGAAACAGGACATGGGCTTGTGACGGATGTATGTCTAAAAAGAAAGGTGAGGAATTATGTTCAATTATTTAAAAGTAACGAACCTGGGTATGATATCTTTGTGAAAGAAAGGGCCATCCTAAATAATCTAATTGATCAGGCTCATGAACACGAAGAGGTAAAGTTCAAAGAAAAAGCTGACAAAATAGAGGCAGCGAGGCAGTTTATGTGCAAAACCTATTATGATGTGAGGACATTCGGCGCAGTAATGTCAACAGGTAAAAATGCAGGTCAGGTTCGAGGCCCAGTTCAATTGACATTTGCCAGAAGCGTTGATCGGGTAGTTCCACTTGAACATAGTATTACTCGGGTTGCTAAAACAACTGAGGAAAGAGCAGAAGCTGGGGGTTCCGAAATGGGGAGGAAATTTACCGTTCCTTATGGTCTCTATTGTTGCTATGGATTTATCTCCCCACCATTGGCTGACAATACTAATGGGAAAAATGGAACTGGTTTTAACGAAAAAGACCTTGAACTATTTTGGGAAGCGCTTTTGAATATGTTTGAGCACGACCGCTCGGCGGCGCGGGGACAGATGGCTACCAGGAAGTTAATCGTCTTTAAACACGACTCACCCCTTGGAAATGCCCCCTCCCACAAACTTTTTGAATTGGTCAAAGTCAAACGAGGTACAGACGAAGCAAAACCAGCCCGAGCTTTTTCGGATTATATTGTTGAAATTGATAAAGAGTCTATCCCTACAGGTATTACCTTAGAGGAGAAAATATAAAAATGACTACCCCCAAAGACCTCCCCCAACTCATCCCTCCTCATGGGGGTTATCGCACTCTACAATCTTATCAGATGGCGGAGATTGTTTTTGACGCTACCGTGGCCTTTTGCGATCGCTTTATTGACCGACGCTCTCGCACCCATGACCAGATGGTACAGGCAGCACGGAGCGGCAAGCAAAACATTGCCGAAGGCAGTATGGCCTCTGGCACCTCTAAAAAAACCGAACTCAAACTCATTGGCGTGGCGAGGGCAAGCCTTGAGGAGTTGCTGATCGATTTTCAGGATTTTCTTAGACAAAAAGGCTTGTCTCTCTGGGGAAAAGACCATGAGCAAGCACGAAAAATAAGAGGGCTTGCTCATGAAAAAAATAGGTCTTATTCGACTTATAAGGCCTATTTTGAAGAAGACTCTCCTGAAGTGGCCGCTAACGCTGCAATCTGTTTGATTCACCAGACGAATTACCTACTTGACCAGCAATTAAGAGCACTAGAAAAAGAGTTCCTAAAAGAAGGTGGCTTTACAGAGAGACTTTACCGCGTGCGGAAGAAAGTAAAATAGGTCCTATGTAACCTATCCGACCTATATGACCAATATGACTTATAAAAACCGAGAAGAAGATTTTATTCAACTTTCAGCCTTACAGCATTTTGCCTTTTGCCCGAGGCAATGCGCCCTCATTCACATCGAACAGGTCTGGGATGAGAACCGGATGACTGCCGAAGGCCGAATCATGCATGAGAAAGTTCACGAGCAAGACAGAGAATCAAGGGGAAACGTCCGGATTGAGTATGACGTTCCTCTACGTTCATTGCGACTCGGCCTCATCGGCAAGGCAGATGTTGTGGAGTTTCATCGTATTAATAAGGATAACTGGCAACCTTTTCCTGTGGAGTATAAGAGAGGCAAACCTAAAGTGGACCACTGTGATATCATTCAACTTTGCGCCCAGGCAATATGCCTCGAAGAAATGCTGTCGGTTTCCATCCCCAGCGGGGCCATATTTTACGGCAAGACTCGAAGGCGTATTGATGTCTCTTTTGATGATCATCTTAGAAGAGAGACAGAAGCGGTGGCCCAAAAAACACATCAACTAATAGATTCTGGTAAGACGCCCTCTCCGATTTATGAGAAAAGGTGTGAAAACTGTTCTCTTATTAGAGTATGTATGCCAAAAGCAATCGGGAAGAGACGTTCAATAAAACGCTATCTGACACGAATGATTGATACACAATGAAGAAGCACCTAAACACCCTTTTTGTGACAACGCAGGGAGCTTACCTGTCGAAAGAAGGAGAAACGGTTGTTGTCAAAGTGGATGGGGAAATACGGATTCGCGTGCCTGTTCACACCATTAGTGGGATTGTCTGTTTTGGCAACGTCTCATGCAGTCCTTATCTCATGGGTTTTTGCGCTGAGAATAATGTTACAATAAGCTTTCTATCAGAACATGGAAGATTTCTGGCAAAAGTTCAGGGGCCTGTCTCAGGAAATGTTCTTCTCCGCCGGGAACAATATCGTAGGGCAGATGATCTGAAATTTTCTGCAGAGGTTGCAAAGTCCATTCTCACAGGAAAGATTACCAATTGCCGAACTGTTTTGCAAAGGGCGCTACGGGATCATGCGGGTAAAATAAATGATGAGGAAGTGCGTCATGCCGTTATGCGATTGAATCGTCAACTCGAAATTATCGATCAGGGTCAAACCCTCGAGGTATTACGGGGGATTGAAGGAGATTCTGCCCATATCTATTTTAATGTGTTCGATCATCTGATTGTTGTCCAGAAGGAGACTTTCCGATTTGACGAGCGAAACCGAAGACCACCTCTTGACAATGTCAACTGCCTTCTGTCTTTCATCTATACCCTTCTTATGCACGATGTTCGTTCAGCTTTGGAAACTGTGGGACTTGACCCTGCTGTCGGATTTCTTCACAGGGATCGTCCAGGAAGGCTAGGGCTTGCGCTTGATTTAATGGAGGAATTCAGACCCTATATTGCTGATCGCCTCACATTGTCTCTTATCAATCTCCAGCAGGTTCAGGACAAGGGTTTCAAAAAAATGGATTCTGGTGCAGTGGTTATGGATGACAATACGCGAAAGACAGTTCTTATGGCATATCAGGGACGAAAACAGGAGGAGATAACGCACCCTTTTCTTGACGAAAAAGTATTGATTGGGATGCTGTTCCACATCCAGGCAATGCTGATGGTGCGGTACCTGAGGGGAGACATGGACGGCTATCCACCTTTTATCTGGAAATAGGGAGGGAAAATATGTTTGTATTAGTGAGTTACGATGTTTCCACAACAGATGAGAATGGTCCTCGCCGCTTAAATCGAGTGGCAAGGGCATGTCAGGACTACGGACAGCGGGTTCAAAAATCAGTATTTGAATGCATTGTAGATCCTGGTCAATGGGCCATATTAAAACAACGTCTGATCGATCAAATTGATAAAGAAAAAGATAGCTTGCGTTTCTATTATCTCGGTGCTAATTGGCGACGTCGGGTTGAGCATATTGGCGCAAAGAAAACAGTTGATCAGGAAGGGCCATTGATCGTATGAGTTTGCATTGCGAACCAGAAGTGAGCAAAATTTTCCTAAGGGGTTCGCAAAGGTTCTAAATTAAAGAAATTACACTATTTCTTCGAATGTTTCTTTGATAACAGAATATTGAAGTACTCAATTCGGGTAAGCTACGCGGATTTTTTGAGAATATTGCTTATAATGCAAAGAGTTATTGGTAAACAGTCGCTCCCCGCGCGGGAGCGTGGATTGAAACATTTTTGTGGAAAACATAGATTTGAGAAAGATCCCGTCGCTCCCCGCGCGGGAGCGTGGATTGAAACACTTATAGAAGTTTGTGACACTCCTTGATA
>CAZFDM010000027.1:0-4230 GCA_964517975.1 uncultured Syntrophaceae bacterium | reverse complement strand
TCCACCACCTCACAGTGATTTTCACAGTCTTTACAGATAAAACTAACTGTCCTACAGTTTAGGTCTGAGACCCCAAACCCTTTGAAATGGGTTTCATTGCCATCCATCTTCTCCTTAGCCAAAAGAGCAGCCCCGATTGCTCCCATCACGTGATAGTATTGGGGAACCAATATTTCTTCTCCCAACTCTCTTTCAAAAGCCTTCCTGATTCCTTGATTGGCAGCAACCCCTCCTTGAAAAAGAATGGGGCTTTTAATCTCCTTCCCCTTAGCCACATTATTGAGGTAATTTCGAACCAGGGCCTCACAGAGGCCAGCGATAATATCATTGAGATGACAGCCCATCTGTTGTTTGTGGATCATGTCCGACTCAGCAAACACCGTACATCGCCCTGCAATTCTAACAGGCGATTCTGATCGAAGGGCATACTCCCCAAAGGCTTCAATGGGGATATTGAGTCGAAGTGCCTGTTGATCTAAAAAAGAACCTGTTCCTGCAGCACAGACCGTATTCATTCCAAAATCAATGACCAATCCCTCTCTGATGATGATGATTTTTGAATCCTGACCTCCGATCTCGAGGACCGTCTTCACCTCTGGATAGAAGTGGATGGAGGCAACAGCATGGGCCGTAATTTCATTTTTTATCACATCCGCCCCAACCAAAACACCTGTCAGTTGCCTTGCACTCCCGGTTGTCCCTACTCCACAAATCTCAACTCCCTCTGGTAAATGGGTTTGAATCTCTTTCAAACCTTTTTGAACCGCCAGGATTGGTTGGCCATGGGTGAGGAGGTATTGATGGCAAAGAACCCCTCCCTCCTGGTCGATCACTGCAACATCGGTGCTGACCGATCCCACATCGATTCCAAGATAACCTTTAATCGGAAACTCTCTCTCTTCCATAGGTGGTTTGGATATTGTGGTTTAATTCTTCCCAGACTCGGTCAGCCATGAGTCCATAATCGTTTGAGTACTGATCGATTGAGCTGGAGAGGTGGCTGAAAAAAATCTCAGCACCCGGATGAGTGAAATAGACTCCGGGTTGACTGACCATTTCTCTTCCAACTTCGGGGACGTCGATTAACATACAGGGCCTAAGAAGGTTTTCAATGTAAGGCTGGCGAGAGCGGATCGTTCTAAAAAAAGGAGAATCAAGTACCTCCAGAAGAGTTTTCCCATTAATATTGTCAGAGGCGAAGTGGCAGAAGACACAGGGTTCTACATCACCTCTTGCATTGATATGAAAATACATCTTCCCACCAGCCATGCAACCATTGGTCAGTCTCCCATCGTTCCAGAAATCAACAAAGAGAACAGGTTTGGTGGCACGGAAATGAATTAAGGCCTGCCTCAACTGATCTCTTTGGACCGGGGTGGGCATCCACTGAAGACCTGGATTTCGGCCTACAGGAATACACATGAAATACCAGATGAGAATGACCCCCTGGTCAATCAAGAAGTCAATAAAGGAGTCACTGGTAAGAAGGTTTGTATTTTCCCGTGTTTGGGTGAGAGAACATGCAAAAAGAATTTTCGCCTCGCGTAGCAGTTCCATCCCTCTCATCACCTTTTGAAAATGTCCCCTTCCTCGTCTTCGGTCTGTCTCCTCTTCATATCCTTCCAGACTGATGGCAGGGGAAACGTTTCCCAGAGAGGCCATTGTCTCAACAGTCTTCTCATCGAGAAACCCTCCATGAGTAAAAACATGAAAAAGCATTCGGGGATGATCCCTATAAATCTCGAAAAGGTCTTTCCTGAGAAAGGGTTCTCCTCCGAGTACGATCACAAGATGAATCCCCATCTCCTCAGCCTCTCTGAGGATTCGATGGATTTCCTCCTTCTCTAATTCCTCGTCTTTAGAATAACTTCCAGCATAACACCCGTAACAGTTAAGGTTACACCGCATGGTTGGGCTGATGAGCATAGCCCGTGGAGGGTAGTATCCTGTTCGGGATTCAAATGCCTTTCTTCGATTGGTCCCTTCTAAGAATTGATTCACTAAAAAGTGTACGATACTCTCACGTTGTTTTGGATTGGCTTCGGTAATGATCCGCCGTGCAATCGCCAGGGATGGATGATCCCTTTTGAAAAGGTCTCGAATCCAGCCGATCTTTTTACGGTAAGAATCTTTTTGGGGAATCTTTTCAGCCAGATAAGTTAAACGGATGAGGTTTGCCTTAGAACAACTGGAAAGAAGGGAGAAGGCAAGTGTTGTAAATTTGATCAAAGAGAATCTTTTTAAGTGGGATGAAGGACCAATCATTTTCATCACTATCTGGTGAAAAGATTACCCTAAAAGAAAATGATTTTCAATCCCTTGATTTTTAAGGTGACTTCGGAAGCTCATATCCTGTGATTCTCTTATAAGCTTCTCTCGCTCTTTCCCTCACTTTCTGGTTCGGGTCTTGATTGGCAACGTTCTTAATAGGTTCTAAGGCGGTTTGGTCGCCTAAGTATCCAAGGGCCCTTGCCGTGAATGCCCGGATATAAGGGTCATTATCCCTCAGGAGATCAATTAAAATGGGAGTGGCTGTCTTGTCTCCTGTAAAACATAGGGGTTTATAACCTTCTTGCCATTTCTTACCGTAATCCTTCTTCTTCGTGATTAAATAACCTTTTAAATAAGCAAAATTCTCAAGCACCTTTATCCTAAAATCACTTTTCCTGAATGGGGGAAGCTCTTCAATCATATTAAATACCTTTTCAATCTCATTTTCCCTGATCAACCTCGACCCATTTTCAATGAGGAATGAAAACTTTTCTTGAGAGTCTTGTGCAAAAACAACAGAATGGCTTAAAAGGAGAAGAAAAAGTGGGAAAATTATAAAATTTTTTTTCATTTTATCCCCCTGGTATAATGATCACAGTATGTGATCTAAGTTAAAGGTTAGTCGTCGTAAATTTCTTTCTTTTTGCTACTTTTTCTTTCTTTACAAGCCATGTGGAATTGTGCAAATCTTAAGTTCATCAATGGTTCTTTTCCGCCTAAGGCGGATCAGCTTCTGGCTAAGAGCAGGCTTGACGGTTTGCCTCCTCCTTATGGCCCTGATCCCTCAGGGACCATTTGCCAAAGACTACCGCTTCCTGCTGATCTAACTGGGAATATTGATTCAGGATGCTATGGCCCTCTGTTGACACCGAGGGACCATTTATCTCCCAGGCTATATGAAGTTAGATGCACGCAGGGAGGATATCTGCTTAAAGCCATAACCCAAAAGAAAGGAGAATCAACCATGTTTTACCTCGGCATTGATGTCTCAAAAAAATCCTGTCGTTATCTTCTTCTCAACGAAGAAGGTCAAAAAGTAAAATCCTTCTCCCTGGATAATACCCATGAGGCCTTCCAAAACATCCTGGAGCGTCTCAAAACCCTTTCTATCCTCAAGGAGAATCTCCTCATCGGGCTGGAAGCTTCAGGAGGTTTCTGGGAAAACCTCTACTCCCATCTAAAGGAGAATGGCTTCTCTATCGTCCTCCTCAACCCTTACCACACCAACAAATTCAGGGAAGCTCTGGCCAAAAAAGCCAAAACCGATGATATCGATGCCTTGGTCATCGCTCAGCTTCTGAGAACGGGAGAATACGTCCAGAGCCAGGTCGCTGAAGAACTCATCCAATCCCTTAGGGAGATCACCAAACTCCGCTACGAGCTGATCAAAGAACGTAAAAACTACCAACGCCAGGTCTTCTCACTGCTCTCCGTCATCTTCCCCGAATATGAGAAGACTCCCCTCAAAAATCCCTTCTCCATCGCCTCTTCAGCTATCCTCCAAAGATTTCCCACAGCCAAAGACCTCGCCCAGGCAAAACCCAAACAGATTGAAAAAATCGTCCGCTCCATCCAGGGAAACAATTTCAATATCAAAGAGGTTGATACCCTCATCCAGATTGCTAAAACCTCCATCTACTCAGGCCGAGCAAAAGAGGCAAGAGCAACATCCCTCCGTATCCTCTTAGGACATATCAGAAACCTCTCTGAGTCCATTGAAAAGCTCGAAGAAGAGATCAAACAACTTCTCTCGCCCCAAGAACCCAAAGACTCCTTTCCAGGAGAAAATCTCTTCACCATCCCAGGGGTTGGAGACAAGACCATAGCCGCTGTCCTCTCCTACCTGGGAGCTGATGGTTCTAACTTTTCCACTTCCACAGAGGCCATCGGATATGTCGGCTATTTTCCCAAAATATATCAGTCCGGCCAAACCTACCGAGATAATACCATCTGCAAAAG
>CAZFDM010000026.1:0-13842 GCA_964517975.1 uncultured Syntrophaceae bacterium | reverse complement strand
CATCAGCATAGATAGTGATATAATTATTCACAGCCATCGGGGGACCAAGATCCACGATCGTTTTACCCAGGCCTGGAAAGATCCCATTCAACTTCCTAAGGGTTTTAGAAGATAGGTTGACCAGTGAGAGCCCATACTTTTTAGATTCATCAATCGCCAAAACTCCAACCCCTCCAGTAAAGGATATAATCCCTAACCGATTTCCTTTGGGCAGAGGTTGGAGTGAAAAAATTTTTGGAAGTTCAAAAAGTTCACTAAATCTTTCCAGACGGATAATGCCTGCTTGTTTACAGGCAGCGCTGAAAATTTGGTCATTCATGGCCAGAGCCCCTGTGTGGGATGCTGAGACCCTTGCCCCTTCCTGGGTTCTGCCAGATTTTAAAATCAGAACAGGCTTTTTAAGCGTCACCCTTTTTGAAGTTTTGAGAAACCTCTTCCCATCCTGGATGCTCTCCAGATACATTGTGATCACATGAGTGGCAGGGTCATGTTCAAGGTATTCCAGTAGGTCTACTTCATCCACATCACATTTGTTGCCGAAATCACATATTTTACTCAGCCCATAGGAAAGATCCGAATAGGGAAAGGCTTGAGGATTGATCATGCCGGTCTGAGCACAGACCGCGATGGATCCGGGTTTTATTTTTTCATATCCTGTCTCATAGGTCAGAGGCATCAGTCCATTGGCTGTATTGACAATCCCTGCAGTATTTGGGCCAATGATACGAATCCCTGCCCCTCGTGCAATGGTGACTATCTCCTCCTGGAGCTTGGCTCCCTCCTCATCCCTTTCAGCAAAACCATCTGCAACGACGATCACTGACTTAATTCCCTTCTGAGCACATTCTCTGAGGATATTGGGAACGGAACGTCGATTGACCATGATGAGAACTAAATCAATCTCCTCTTGGATTTCTTTAATAGAAGGATAGACTTTTAATCCAAGGACTTCTTGGTAGGAGGGATTGATAGGATAGATTTTTCCTGAAAAACCCGAATTTAATAAACTTTTGACTACCACATAACCGCCGAAGTAACCCTCCCTTAATGATCCCACCACCCCAATACTTCGAGGTTCAAAGAAAAGGGAAATACTCTCTTTTTTATTTTGATGAGGCTTCATTTTCTATGACCAACCTCTTAAATTAAATTAGCCCTTTGCTTTAGTTCCATTCCAAAATTGAACGAAATAAGGTTAACAAGTTTATTCATCGATTTCAACTCGATTCTTAGTTTGATTGTAATCCTTTACTGAAACGCCCCTGTCGGTCCTTTTTCCTACGGAAGACTGAGAAATTTGGTTTGATTTCTCTTTGATAATTTCTTAAATAGTAAATGAAAACGTCCCATGGATAAGTCTCATCCTACAGAGTTCGGTTGGTTTATTGTCGGGTTCAGTTTTATTACGCTCGCATTGGTCTATGGAATCTATTACTCTTTTTCTGTCTTTTTTGTTGCTCTCCTGAAAGAGTTCAGTTGGAATCGTGCCACTGGGGCTGGAGCCTTCTCCCTGTTTATGATTGTCAACAGTCTGATAGCCCCTTTTATTGGAAAGATGGTTTCTTCTATTCATCCTAAGAGGGTGATGATCGGAGGAATGGTTATCTTAGGAATGGGGCTTACCCTATCGAGCCTAACCCAAACGTGGTGGCAATTTTACCTCTTCTTTAGTTTCGTCACTGCCATAGGGCTGGGAGCAACGGGTTGGTTACCCAATGTAGTCATTGTTCAAAATTGGTTTAAAGAGAGGAGGGGATTGGCCATTGGGATTATCTCAGCAGGAGTGGGAATTGGGATTCTCATATGTGTGCCATCTGCTCAATATCTCATCCTTCAATTTGGATGGCGGGTCACCTATAGGATCATGGCTATTTTTATTCCTCTGGTTGTGATTTCAATGGCAATCTTCCTTCTCAGGAACCCCCCACCCCATTCTTTCCCAATGTCTGAGATGGAAATTTCCCATAAGGGTCCAAAAGAGCCTTCGAAAACCCATGGGAGATGGTCCCCCCAACCTTGGACGGTGGCACAGGCTATCAGGACGAGAGTCTTCTGGCTACTTGGTTTCTCCTTCTTTTTAGCCAATCTTATTACCCAAGCCCTATTCACCCATCAAGTTGCTTTTTTTGTAGACTGCGGTTTAGAGGCCCTTTTGGCCTCTTATCTTGTTGGAATGATAGGGATTGTCAGCCTTGGAGGGAAGATCCTCTGGGGAACCCTATCCGATAGAATTGGAAGAGAGATTACCTACACGATGGGCATTACCTGCACCATCCTTGGAATCTTATGTCTCATCCTTTTCAATTATTTCTCTTTGCCACTTCTTCCTTACCTTTATGCTTTCTTCTTTGGGATGGGATATGCTGTTCATGCAGCACTTCCTCCTCTCATCACCGCTGATTTTTTTGAAGGTCGGGGATATGGAGGAATCTTTGGACTTCACGTTTTTTTCATAGGAATAGGAGGAGCCTTTGGGGCATGGTTTGCGGGTCTTCTCCATGATAGGTTTGGAAGCTATCTTTTTGTTTTTATCATTACCATCATTTGCGCTTTTTTCTCTTGCTTAAATATCTGGTGGGCAGGCCCTAAGAAAATCAGGATGGAAATAGAAAAGAAGGGAAGAACTATTTAGATTATTCTTAATCCAAAATTCTGATTTCAAGATATAGATCTCCCCGATTTCCATACTCATCTGTTCGACCTAACCCTTTCAACCGCAAACGAGTTCCCTCTTCTACGTGAGGAGGAACGGTCACGATAATATTTCTCTTTTTCAGTCCTTGAGGGATGGTGATTAGTTTTCGCGTTCCCTGAAAGGCTTCCCTGGAGGTAAGTCTTAAAATTCCATAAACATCCAATTCTTCAGGGAGAAGTTGTGGGAGGATGGTTTGAAGGCGAGGCGTTTTCTTTCTTTCCGTATAGCGGCGAAGTCCTGTATCCAGACCTATTCTCGGAGTCCAATCAAATAGTTTTACAACGACGAGGCCTGCGACAAAGCCACCAATATGGGCCCAGAAGGCAATCCCTCCAACATTTTTCGGGGTAAGACTTGCGGAAAAAAGTTGGATCAAAAGCCAATAACCCAGAAAGACAAAAGCAGGGATCTCAACAAATTGAAAGAAGAAGAAGATAGGAATCAAGGTCAAGATTTTGGAATGAGGATAGAGAAGAAGGTAGGCCCCCATCACTCCAGAGATGGCTCCACTGGCTCCGATGGTCGGTATGTTTGATCCCCAATTGGTAAAAAGGTGGACCAAACCCGCAGCGACTCCGCAGAGGAGATAGAAGAAGAGATAGCGAATATGACCGAGTCTGTCTTCGATATTATCTCCAAAGATATAGAGAAACCACATATTCCCAAGGATGTGAAGAACTCCCCCATGAAGAAACATGGAGGTCAAAAAAGGAAGCCATTGCTCAATCCTTGTAAATTGGATAGCGATTTCTGGATCAGAGTATCGCAAAGGGACAATCCCGTAAAGATAAAGGGCTTCTTTTAAATGGGGACCTTGTAGAAGTTCCCAAAAGAAGACGAGGATATTCAGCACAATAATCAGCAGATTAACCACTGGAAAGTTTCTTGAACGAATGGCGTCTCGGATAGGAATCATAAAAATTTTTCTCCAAAGTGATTATAATAAAAAGTTGGGTCCTTTTCAATTTTTTCTTGATTTTTAAAGGGTTGTGAGTTAATTTGATTTTTGTCATTGAGGAATTTTTTTTGAAAATTTTTAGTTGATTTTTTAAAAGGTCCCATCGTCTAGTGGCCCAGGACACCGGCCTCTCACGTCGGTAACACGGGTTCGAATCCCGTTGGGACCATTCATTTAATATAGGGAAAGAAGTTAAAATTGGATGGACGGGTAGAGTGGTTTTTTTCAGAAGATAGGGGCAGAGGCCCGGGGTCGTTCCGTCAGCGGTTTAATTCAAGAATGATCTAAAAAACATAATATTTCAAAGGCCTTGGATCCTGGTCTTTCTCTATTTGGGGACATCCCCCATAAAGACTAACCAAATTCACGATATCTTGAAGACCTTCGAGCAGCCTTCTGCCTCCTTCGTTTTGCCTCTTGTCGTTTTCTTTTTCTCTTGACAGAAGGCTTTTCGTAAGATCTTCTTTTCTTAAGCTCCTTTAAGATTCCTTCTTTGATGAGTTGACGCTTAAGAGATTTGATCGCATTCTCAATATGGCCATCTTGAACTTTGACTTCCAAAGGGTTCTCCTTATCCAATCCTTGAGAAATCTAACGGTTTCTCCCCCTTCTTCCCTTGAAGTTACCACCTCTTTTTTTCTGGGGTCTGGCCTTGTTCACGACCAAGGTTTGACCCATCAGGGTCTTCCCGTTCAATAGAGAGATGGCCTTCTCTGCATCGGCTTGCGAGGTCATTTCGATAAAGCCAAATCCTCTTGACCGGCCTGAATACTGATCGGTAATGATTTTGACGGATTTAACTTCTCCTGCCTGTAAAAAAAGGTTCCTTAGATCATCCTCGGATGCTCCGAACGGGAGATTCCCCACGTAAATCTTCTCTTCCATCTTTCTCCTCCTTTGAAATTTAAAACCCCCAAGGCTTTCTAAATAGCCTTGGGGGTCCCAAAACTTTTTACAAAGCTTATCCGTCTTCCTTCTGAAATAGGCAATGTCTTTTAAATTTAACTTTACAAGAATAAATAGCATATGTCAAAGAAAAAATTTGCATAAAATTTTGAAATTTGATTAAATTAGATAAAGAGATAAGATTGATGGACCCTATCGAAACCCGTCTCCTTTCTTTTATGGTGGGGAAAGGATTGATCAACAAGGATGAGGTTGAGAAGATTAACTCTTCCAATCAATCCTCAGAAAGTCTTTCTTTAGAAGAACACCTCGTCCATTCCGGCCTCCTGAGTCGAGATCAGTATCAAAAGACTGTTGAAGAGTTTTTTGGTGTTCCTTTTGTTGGGGAAGAAGAGTTTCCTAAAGAGCCTGTTCTGGACACTCCTCTCCCCCTTCAATTTATGAGGGAATATAAATTCATTCCAGCCTTTCAGAAGGATAATGAGTTAACGGTCATTATGAGTAACCCTCTTGATTATTATGCCCTTGAGGCTATTCGGCTGGCCACTCGTTGCAAAATTCATGTGCTGGCAGGAAGGGAGAATGAAATATTGGAGGCGGTTGAGCGCATTTACGGCCTGGACTCCACCCCTATGGAGAGGATTTTAGAAGATATGGAGGACCTTCCAGACTATCGCATGGATGAAGAAGAGGAGAATATCGAACACCTCCGGGATATGGCCTCCGAGGGTCCGGTCATTCGCTTGGTAAACCTCCTCATTTCAAGGGCGATTGAGACGAGAGCCAGTGACATTCATTTTGAACCTTTTGAAGACCGATTCCGAGTCCGTTACCGAATCGATGGGGTGCTCCACGAAGTCGAGTCTCCTCCTAAGAGGCTTCAGGCGGCCATCACCTCCCGAGTTAAAATCATGGCCAAACTTAACATTGCAGAAAGGCGCCTTCCGCAGGATGGTCGGTTCATGCTGAGAATAAAAGGCAAGGAGATAGACTTCAGGGTCTCCTCCATCCCCACGATTTATGGAGAGAGCATCGTCCTGAGAATCCTCGATAAGGGGAGCATCCTGTTGGACATTGAGAAATTAGGCTTCCCAGAAGATATCCTTGTTGAGTTTAAAGAGATGATTCAGCGACCTCATGGGATCATCCTGGTCACTGGGCCAACAGGGAGTGGAAAGACGACTACTCTATACTGTGCCTTAGAGAAGATTAACTCACCCGAAAAAAAGATCATTACGGTGGAAGACCCGGTCGAGTATCAACTCAAAGGAGTCAATCAGATTCAGGTAAAACCTTCCATTGGACTCAACTTTGCAAATGCCCTTCGCTCAATCGTCCGTCAAGATCCGGATGTCATTCTGATTGGAGAGATTCGGGATTCAGAGACCGCAGAGATTGCCATCCATTCAGCCCTGACAGGGCATCTTGTTTTTAGCACCCTTCATACGAATGACGCTCCAAGTGCCATTACCCGATTGATGGATATGGGAATGGAAGATTATCTTCTCTCCTCTACAATTATTGGTGTATTAGCACAGCGCCTGGTAAGGGTGGCTTGTCCTTCCTGTCGGGTTCCCTACACACCCAATCCTGCCATCCTTAAAGAGTTAAATGTGGAAGGGAATAGTGATTCGATTCATCATCTATTTGATGTGAAAGGATGCCAGAATTGTTCTTATACAGGGTATATGGGACGAACAGGGATATTTGAATTCTTCAAAGTGACAGAGGATATCCAAAGGCTTATCCTTGAGAAGAGAGGTTCCCATATCCTCAAAGAGGCGGCTCGAAGGAAAGGAATGAGAACTCTAAGAGAAGACGGTTGGCTTAAGGTTAAAGAAGGAGTGACCACTGTTTCCGAAGTCCTAAGGGTGACCCAGGAGGAAGAGGCATTGTAATGGATTAAAAAAGAAAGGTCTCTAACCCTTTTAACTTAAACAGAAAATGCCCGAATTTTTTTACAAAGCGACCACCCTAAATGGACAGACTGTGGAGGGTTTGATGGAGGGCAAGGATGAGACAGCCATCCTCCAGAGCCTTCACCGTATGGGTTACATTCCTATACGGATTGGAGATGCGGAGTCAAAAGAGAGAGGGGTTCAACTATCCCGTCGTATTCCCTTACGAGTTGGGATAAGAGAACTTCTTGTCTTTACCCAAGAGTTTTCAAACCTTCTTTCAGCCGGATTACCATTGGATCGGAGTTTACGTATCTTGGAAAGTTTGTCTGAGAATAGGAAGTTAAAAGAGACGCTGAAGGATGTTCTTCAGAGGGTGGAGGGAGGGAGTTCTCTGGCTGAAGCCCTCCATTCTCATCCCAGGATTTTTCCAAAACTTTATGTCAATATGGTCAGGGCAGGCGAAGCAGGTGGTTTTTTGGAAACCATTCTCTCAAGGTTAGTCCGATATCTTCAGACCGTCAAAGAGATCCGAGAGGCGCTAATCTCTGTGATGATTTATCCCCTGATTCTTACCTTTATTAGCGGAATTTCCATCATTATTCTGGTGACCTTTGTGGTACCAAGGTTTGCAAGGATATTCTCTGATATGGGACAGGCCATTCCCCTCCCTACCCAAATGGTGCTCACGTTCAGCCATTTGATTCGAGATTACTGGTGGATGGGGCTCGGCGCAGCCCTATCGATTTATTTGAGTCTAAAACTCTATACCCGACGGGAGGAGAGAAGACTTCAATGGGATCAGTTTAAATTAAAGTGGTTTATCCTTGGAGATTTGCTCAGAAAGATGGAGGTGGCTCGATTTTCAAGAATTCTTGGCACCCTGCTTCAAAGTGGAGTCTCTATTCTTACTGCTCTTAATCTGGTTAAAGAGATTTCTCAAAATCTGGCCTTTGCAAAAGCCATTCGGATCACCCATGATCGGCTTCGAGAAGGGAAAGGTATTTCTAAATCATTGGTGGAAACAGGAATCTTTCCACCACTCGCAGTCCATATGATTGGTGTGGGCGAGGAGACAGGCCGATTGGATGAAATGCTTCTCAGGGTGGCAGAAATATATGAGGAGAATGTCCAGATGGCTTTGAAACGGTTTGTCTCTCTGATAGAGCCCATGGTTATTCTGTTGATGGGAGGACTGGTAGGGTTTATTGTCATTTCCATGCTTCTGGCTATCTTTAGTATTAACGAGATCCCTTTTTAGGTGTAAGGAGAGAAAATGAGAAAAAAAGTCCTTAAAAATCAGAAGGGGTTTACCCTTATCGAAATCATGATTGTCATCATTATCATTGGCCTCTTGGCAGGTCTTGTAGGCCCACGGTTGTTTAGTAAGCTGACCCAAGCAAAGCAGAAGACCGCTAAGGCCCAGATTGAACTTTTTGGCACAGCCCTTGATTCCTTTCGGCTGGATGTAGGAAGATATCCCACCACGGAAGAAGGGCTGAAAGCCCTGAGGGAAAAGCCCTCAGGGGTGGAGACATGGAAAGGTCCCTACCTTCCAAAGGAGATTCCTTTAGATCCCTGGGGAAAACCCTATATCTATAAATGCCCGGGAGAGCACGGAGAATATGACCTGCTTTCATATGGACTTGATGGAGTGGAAGGAGGAGAGGGAGAGAATCAGGATGTGGTGAGTTGGAAGGATACAGGAAAATGAAGAAAGGTTTTGCTTTAATTGAACTCATCATCGTTCTAATGATTGTTAGCCTTTCTTTGACTCTGGTTACTCCATCCCTATCACGACTTTCGAAGAAAACAGAATTGAAAGGAACAGCCCAAAGGATAGCGGCGATCCTGAGACATAGCCGAAGCGAAGCAATCCACAAGGGAAAGGTCTACCAGGTTATTTTCAATCTTGATCTAAGGGAGATTAAAGTCCAATGGTTGGAGCCTGATCAAGAGGAGAAGGAAGGAGAAGAGAAAGAGGGAAAATCCTCCCCCTCTCTGATCTTTACCTTTCCTTCGTGGATCTCTATTAGAGAGATCGGGCCGATCAAGACCCGTGATGCTTCAGATTATCCAACGATTGAGTTCTATCCCCATGGAGGGTCAAATGGTGGTTCATTCCTCCTCGAGGGGGAAGATCATAAAGGATATCGAATTAAGGTTCAATTTCTTACTGGAATGGTAATCATTGAGAGGGTGTAGGAAGGAGATGTTAAAGAAAGGGTTTACCCTGATTGAGGTGGTGGTGGGCCTTGCTATTTTGGGAGCGGGGCTGATGGTGATTATCGAGCTCTTTGCAGGCGGGTTAAGGTTAGGAAGGGTTTCAGAGGAGTACACAAGGGCGGTCCATTATGGTCGGGCAAAACTCGAAGAATTGACCCTGAAACCATCTGCTGAAGAAGGGGTGGAGGAGGGGAGATTCAACGAGACCTACCGCTGGAAGGTCGAAACGAAAAGGATGGAACTTTTGCCCTTTGAAAGGGATCCTCATTTTAAACCTCCTGTGGAATGCTTCTATATCAAAATCAATGTGATCTGGAAGTCAGGTTTGGAGGAGAAGTCTGTTGATTTGGAATCCTATAAGACGATTAAATTGGAGACAGAGGAAAAGAGGCCAGGGGCCTGAAGGGTTTACTTTGGTAGAGGTCATTGTCACCCTGACCATCCTGAGTTTCATTCTTCTCATTATATTTGCAACATTTCGGCTTGGCATCCATGCTTGGGAAAGGGGAGAGGTCATCAAAGAAACGTATCAGAAGATACGGATTTCTTCTCAACTGATCACCAGGCAGGTCAAGTCCATCGTACCATACAAAATCCAGACCCAAAAAGCAGAGGGGGATTACCTGGCCTTTGAGGGAAGGCCAAAAACATTAAAATTTGTCTCTTCCCTTTCTGCCCGGATGCAAAAACCTGAGGGTTTGGTCTATGCCATTTATCAATTTAAAGAAGAGGAAAAGGGAAGAGGCAAATTATCTCTCTATGAGCAGAGAGTCTTAAATCGGAATTTTTTTGAAGAGGAGATCGAGGAAGAAAAAGAAATCATTCTGATAGAAGGGATTTCAAATATTCTTTTTGAGTACTATCAAGAAGAAGATCCATCAAAAAATCAGATGGAGGCTTGGTTAGAGGAGTGGAGTGCAAAAGAGAGGAGGGAGTTACCAACGGCTATAAAAATGACGGTCACCTTTAAAGACACCCAAAGGGGAGATTTTTCTCATACCCTTTTTCTTCCTCTCTACGCTTATCAATATGAGGCTCTCTCTCTTCCACCTTCTTTGAGAAGGGAGAGGCTGGAAAGGGTGAGATGAGAAACGAAACAAAGGCCCTGGGTCCTCATCTCGTTGTCCTCGACTCAAAGGGAGTGGCATTGATTATGGTGTTATGGGTGATTGCCATTCTTTCAGTAATCGTTTTGGAATTTAGTTTTGGGATGAGGACTGAAGTCAATATGACCAAGAATTTTAAAGAAGAAGCCATCCTCTATGCCTTGGCAGAAGGAGGAATTCAACGAGCGGTCGCTGAACTGATTTACCAAAATGATCCTTTCATTCAACAGAAACGAAAGGCGATGGAAGGAAATCTCCCCTCCGAAAAAGAGGTGTGGACGGCTGACGGCCGCCCCATTTCTCTCCCTTTTAGCCAGGGGAAATGTGAGATTAGAATGATAGGGGAGGATGGGAAGATCAATATTAATAGGATTTCGGAGCCTCTCCTTCGCAGGATCATTAAGAATATGGGGTGGGAGGGGGAGGCTCAGGATATAGTGGTAGATTCCATTATGGATTGGATCGATCCTAATGACCTTCATCGCCTCAATGGGGCAGAGAATGATTACTATCAATCCCTCCCTGAACCCTACTTTTGCAAAAACGGATATTTAGACTCTATTGAAGAACTTCTCCTCATTAGAGGAGTCACCCCGGAGCTCTTTTATGGTAAAAAGAGGAAAGAAGAGGCAAAGAACGAGAAGATTGGGCTAAAGGATATTTTTTCTGTCTTCGCCCCTGGAGAACAGGTCAATATTAACCATGCCTCCCCTCTGGTGATGAGAATGGCATTGGGGATTCCACCAGGCGTAGCTGAGTTAGTTGTGAAAGGCAGAGAAGAGAAGCCCTTCGAAAACCAGCAAGATCTCGTTAGGAGGATTCCAGAGCTCTCTACGTTCATAGCAGAGATTGGAAGGAATATCATCTATCAATCCAGAACTCCCTACTATACGATTGAATCAAGGGCAACCTATTTGGATCCCCATTCGGTTCGAGGGATTAAGGCCATTGTGAAGATTGATAGACGAGAGAAACGGGGTTATAAAATTATTCAATGGATTGATTCCCTTTGGTAATCGATAGGGGTTTTGATATTATAGAACATCCCAAAGAGATGGATATGAAATTCTTCTCTCAAAGGTTGGGAATTGATGTCAGGCAGAATCTTTTGGTTCTGACCCTTCTCCAGAGATCTTTCAAGGGGCTCAAGGTGGTGGATTGCAGTCTACACCCTCTCCCTCCGGAAGAGCAGAAGGAGGAGCGAGAAACTCAGGTGGTAAACCTGGTCAACGGCTTTCTCTTAAAACATCATATTTCCAAAAATCATATTTCCCTTTCGATCCCGAGGGAGAAAGTGTTGGTCCGCTTCCTCAAACTTCCTGTGACCACTCGGGAAGACCTAAGGAAGGTTCTGGAGTATGCGACCTCCAAATATACGCCTTTTGAGAAAGAGGAAGTGTATTTTGATTACCATCTTCTTGGAGAAGAGAAAGAAATGCTTTCTCTAATTGCCCTCTATGCAAAGAGGTCGGATATTGACCCCTATCTCTCCCTTCTAAAAAAGATCGGAATTAAACCGAACTCCATTCAGCCTCTCTCTACATCAGGCATCAATCTCTTTCTTTATCATCTCCGCATGCCAAAGGGAGAGATTTCAATCCTAATTGATTTGAACGAATCCACCTTTGAAATAAATCTGTTGGAAGGAATGGATTGGAAAGAAAGCCTCCTTATCCCTATTGCCTCAGAGCATAGAACCTCAGCCATTACAGGGAGTTTAAGACGGTTAGGGATGGACCCTTCTGCCTTCGCCAAGACGAGATTGTTTCTATATGGATTAGATGTGGATGAAACAACTCTCTCTTCCCTCAAAGGGTTGGATGAATTTAAAGAGGTGTCCACTCCTCCACTCGAGCGAATTAAGGTTCCAAGTGAATTAAAACCCTATCAGATTTATCCCTCTCTCGGGGTTCCGTTAAGGGAGATCTCAAGACCCAAAATCGACCTTAACCTTCTTCCACTGGAGATGAGAAAGAAGGTAAGAAGAATTGGAAAGTCTATGTTGATTCTCTCTATCTCTTTAATCCTTGTGATCAGCCTGGCATGGTGGATGAAGATTTACTTTCAATACAAAGGTGAATTGGATTCGGTCACGGAGGAGATGAGGAGGCAAAAGCCAAAGGTTGAAGCCCTCGAAAAATTAAAAAGAGAGCAGGAGGCCTTTTCAAAAGAGATTTCCGAGTTAGAGAAAATCCGTTCTGAAGAGATCAGTAAGATCGAAATCCTTAAGGAATTAACCCAGCTCTTACCCTCAACGGTGTGGATTTGGAACCTCAAATACAATGGAAGAGAGATTGAGATCAGTGGATTTGCTGATTCTGCCTCCGACCTCATCTCCCTCCTTGATCAGTCTCCGCTTTTTGATAAAGTGGAGTTTCTTGCTCCTGTCACTAAGGAGAGACAGGTCATCATGGGTAGCGAGCCGCGAGAGAAAGAGAGGTTTAGGATCAAAGCAAAGATTGAGTCAAGGAGAAGGGGCTCTTGAAACGTTGGGCTTTCTTAACCAAGAAGAAGATTTCTCGAAAAGGAATCCCCTGGGTTATTATAGGGTTGGTCCTCTTCGTTGTCGTCCTCATATTTGGAGTGATTCAGATGGCTGAAGTCACCAAGAAGATGGAAGAAGAGATTGCCTTGAAGAAAAAGGTTTTAATAAAATATTCAGAATTTCTTCAAAATAGGAAGACGATCGAAGAAGAACTTGTTCGGATTCAAAAAAGGTATGAGGTGGTTCAACAAAGTCTTCTTACAGGAGAGACTCCCCAGTTAAGTGCCGCCAGTCTTCAGGAGATGGTCAAGAGACTTCTTGAAAAGAATGGGATGACCATCAGGGGTTTCAGGATATTGGAACCGAAGGACCTTTCCATCTATCGAAGGATCTCCATCCACATTGATTTTAATCCGGTCAATAATTTGTTGAGTCTTATTCAGTTCATTCACGACATTGAATCCAACGATAAGGCATTGATGATCTCTGAGATGGACCTGCTTGTTCCCAATCCAAGGATGCCCAATAGCATCCAGGGAAGTTTTGTCATCTCAGGATTGACGAAAGTAAGCAAAACAAAGGAGAAAGGGAGGGAAAGGTGATTAACCATAAATTTAAAAAATTCATATTCTTAGTGGCTCTATTTTTCCATGTTCTTCCGATGGGGAGAGGGCAGACCTGGACTTCTCCTGTTCTATTGGCCTTTGGCAAGGAGGAGGGAAAGAGGCCAGAAGTTAGACAAGAAGTCAAAACTGAAGCACCTATCGCCGCGGATAAGGCCAAAACTGAATCTCAACCTCTACCCTATGCTGAATTGGTGAGGAGAAATATTTTTAGCCCGGAAAGGAAAGAATTTCTTTCCTCTCCAGCAGATGGGACAAAAAAGCCTTTAGTCAGACCTCAGGTGGTTTTATATGGTGTTACCATTGCAGGAGATTTCAAGTCTGCTACGTTTGTCCAGATAGGAAGACCTCTGAGAAAGGGAGAAAGGGAGATGGTAACCTTAAAAATTGGAGAGTCCATAGGAGAATATAAACTGGCAAAGGTTTTGCCAGATCGGATTACCTTAGAAGCGGAAGGGGATTCATTTGAAGTCCTTCTTTATGATTCAGCGAGGCCGAAGCAGAGGGTAGCGATCAAAACAGAGAGTTCATCTGCCACAATTACGAGCGCCCTTCCTGGTCCTGCTGTTGCTCCTTCAACCCCGACCACCAGTCCAAGCGTTCAAGGGATTACATCTCCTGGCCAGGCCAGAGTTACTCCACCCACTACCACTTCCTCAGGGACCTCTCCTATTGTTACCCCTGGTTCTTCTGCAACGACTCCCTCTCCGACTCCATCAACGTCTACTCCCTATCCTTATTTCCCGAGGAGAGGGGGAAGGATTATTTCATCTAATCCTGAGATACCAACCCCTCCTCAAAACCCCCAAACACAGCAAGGAGGATTCTAAAGAAGGGAGAGGAAATCATATGTTAGTCAAAAATATCGGGATGATATTTTTAATTATTTTTCTCCTCATAGGGGTTTCTGGCTGTTTGTGGAAAAAATCAGACTTAAAACCAGAA
>CAZFDM010000025.1:0-6989 GCA_964517975.1 uncultured Syntrophaceae bacterium | reverse complement strand
CGAGGTGTAGAGGCCAGCAGTTAACCCGGCAGGACCTCCCCCAATGATGATCACGTCATAAGAATTGGACGGTCTTTGATTCATCTTCCTCTCCCCTTATCAAAAAGTATCTTATGTATAGTCGAATCCCCCCTTCTTTGTCAATGTCTCCCAGAGGATTTAGAGAATTAAATATTCTCTAAAAAGGGCTTTAGGTAAGGGATAAACATTTACCCTACTCCGTATCTTTATTGAGGTAAGGGGCAAGCCCAAGCCCTAAAAATCTGATCTATTTTCCATCTTGAAATTTCATAACTCCCCTTCTCCCCCTCTTAACTTAAGAGGGGGTTGGGGGGAGGTAAGGGACAAGCCCTTACCCTACGCTGGTTGTCGTCCCCTGTTCCTCGTTCCTCGTCCATCGTCTCTCATCCTCTTTCTTACGGATTTTCTGTAAAGGACAAGCCATACAAATATTTATTCCTACCGACTCTTTGGGGAAAAAGGTTTTTTCACTTTGTTAGAGGTCTCATTAAATGATCTTGACAAGAAAGACGTAGGAAAGATAGATTTATCTAAAAAGTCTGAAACCATGGAGGGATTATGCAGAGGACACTTTCAATCGTCAAACCTGATGGGGTGAAAAGGAATCTGATCGGTGAAGTGATCAAGCGTTTTGAAGATAATGGATTAAAGGTGATTGGGCTGAAGATGATCTTCATGGACAAGAAAGAGGCCGAGGGATTTTATGCGGTCCACCGGGGGAAACCCTTTTACGAAAGTCTGACCCAATTCATGTCCTCGGGGCCTTCGGTCGTAATGGTTCTTGAAGGAGAGAATGCGATTTTAAAGACAAGGGAGTTGATGGGGGCAACAGATCCGAAAGAAGCCAAAGAAGGAACCCTCCGACGCCAGTATGCCACCAACATTGAGAGAAATATCGTCCATGGTTCGGATGGCCCTGAAACCGCTGCTTTTGAAATCAGTTATTTCTTCAATGCCCTGGAGCTGTTCCCATCGTAATTGAATCTGTGATGGAAAATGGTTTCAAAAAAATCGATCTTAAAAATCTTAGCCCCCTGGAACTTAAGCACCTCATTGCCTCCTTTGGGAAAGAGCAATACCGCGCTGTCCAGATCCTCAGGTGGCTCTATCTAAAAGGGATCCACTCCTTTGATGAGATGACCAACCTTTCCAAAAAATTTCGTGAGGAATTACAGGAAATCAGTTTCATCTCCACACTCCATCCTTCTCTTTCAGAGAAAAGTCAGGACGGGACGGAAAAGTTTCTGTTTCAACTTGAAGATGGAAACCGGATTGAAAGCGTGCTCATTCCTGACAAGAAGCGGTTGACCCTATGCCTCTCAACCCAGGTGGGGTGTGCCATGGGGTGTCGATTCTGCCTCACTGGTAAGATCGGCTTTAAAAGAAATCTTTCTCCCTCTGAGATTCTCAATCAGATTCTTGCTGTAAGGGAAACGTTATCCAATGGCCTAACTCTCACCAATATTGTCCTGATGGGAATGGGTGAACCCCTTGCTAATTACGAAAATACATTAAAAGCGATCGAACTGATGGTCCATCCGGATGGATTTAGATTCTCCTCCCGAAGAATAACACTTTCTACGGTTGGGCTTCTTCCTGAACTTGAAAGATTGACCAAGGAGAAGGTTCGATTCCGACTGGCTGTCTCGCTCAATGCCTCGGATGAGGAGACCAGAAGTCGGCTGATGCCGATTAATCGTCTCCATCCCCTGAAGAGGATTTTAGAGGTGTGCCGAAGGTTTCCCCTTTCTCCCAGAGCCCGTATCACCTTTGAATACGTTATGATTGAAGGAGAAAACGATTCCGTAGAGGATGCCAAACGATTGTTAAAAATATTAAAAGGAATCCCCTCTAAGGTCAACCTCATCCCGCTGAATGAGGCACCCGGAATCCCTTTTAAGAGACCTTCGGAAGAACGGATTCACCTATTTCAAGAGATATTGATGAAAGGCGGGGCCACGGCACTCATCCGAACAAGCAAAGGGGCAGACATCTCTGCTGCCTGTGGTCAACTCCATGGGAAAACTTTAAATGAATCAAACCCCAATGTCTTTGGAGGCCGATCCTACCTGTAACGGGTTAGATACCTTTCCAGTCGATTCATCCCTTCCACAAGATTCTCCATAGAATTGGCGTAACAGAACCTGAGGTAGCCTTCTGCATTAGACCCAAAATCGATCCCAGGGGCAACTCCCACCTTGGCCTCCTGCAGGATATCGAAAGCCAGACGGTAGGAATCCTTTGAGAACCGTTTAGCATTGGCTAACACATAGAAGGCGCCGATGGGCTCTACCGTAATCCCAAATCCCAATTCCTTTAGTCTTGGAATTAGAAATCGCCTGCGCTGGTCATAGGTCTCACGCATCTTGGCCACATCCTTATCGGCCTGTCTCAACCCTTCAAGGGCTGCCCATTGGGAAAAGGAACTGGCAGAAATGAAAAGGTTTTGTTGAATTTTCTGGAGGGGTCGAATAAATTCTTTGGGAGCAATCAAATATCCCAACCTCCAACCTGTCATGGCATAGAGTTTTGAAAATCCATTGATGATGAAGGCATGATCCGTAAACTCAAGGATGGAATGGGCCTCCCCCTCATAGACCAAACCATGATAGATCTCATCCGAAATGATGTAAGGAGGATATTGGGCGATCTTGGCCATCCTCTCTTGACTCATCACATTCCCTGTAGGGTTAGAAGGTGAATTGACCATAATCCCCTTTACCTTTGGGGTGAGTTTCTCTTCAATCATCTCAGGAAGATATTGGAAGCCCTCCTCCTCTAAGACCTCCACAAAAACCGGGACTCCATCCACAAAACGGATGATATTGGGATAGCAGGGGTAATAAGGGTTTGGAAGGATCACCTCATCACCGGGTTCCAAAAGGCCAGCAAACAGCAGAAGCATGGCAGGAGAAGTTCCTGACGTCACAATAATCTGTTCAGGCGAAATGGTAACATGATATTTCTTCCAGTAATCCTCTGCGATCGCCTCTCTCAATTCAATTAACCCGAGGCTATGGGTATAGTGGGTCTTGCCTTCGCAGATAGCACGATAACCTGCCTCCGTGATACATTCCGGAGTATCGAAGTCCGGTTCTCCCACCTCGAGATGAATGATCCTTTCTCCCTTTCTTTCCAGTTCTTGTGCCTTCTCTAAGACATCCATCACAATGAAAGGAGGAATCTCCTTTGCCCTTTTTGAAATCATCATCTATCCATCCTCAATGATCTTAATTGAACCTTAATTTGATTTCCCTTTTTGATGTTTAATCTCTTCTGGGCACTTCCTTCCCTGACTGAAATTTCCAACAAACCAATACTTCCAAAGTGTGCCATGGCCTTTCCTCGCTTCCCTTCCCAGTAGCCACTCTTTAGATCCTTAATTCTCTTTTTCCCAACCTGAATCAGAAAGGGGCGATTCCTGAC
The DNA here is from genome assembly GCA_964517975.1 of uncultured Syntrophaceae bacterium. Taxonomy (GTDB): domain Bacteria; phylum Desulfobacterota; class BSN033; order BSN033; family UBA1163; genus JBBIRM01. The sequence goes on along the minus strand of CAZFDM010000025.1, from coordinate 3,542 downwards.
AAATTGAATGAATGTTTTACGCTCAATGTTGGTGATCAGATTTCCAAATGAATCGATATGGATCACCTCGCCTTTTAGCCTTTTTTCTTTAAACACAGGCCTGGGAAACTCCAACCTCTTCCATGAATCGATTCTCTTCCCAAACGCCTTAGGCGAAATGCCCAAGGTCAAGTGGCCTGCGACCGGTGCAAAGATATCCCTCCCGTGAAAGGTAGGGCTCACCTCTGAAAGATGGAAACGCTTTTCGCTAAGTGCATAAGCCTCTTTTACCTTCTCCTTCTGGAGAGCAAAACTCAAGAGCCCATTGTCCGGTCCGACAAAGAAGTATCGGTGGGTTACAATGAGAATTGGGTCCCTTTTTCCACCTACCTCTGGATCCACTACAGCCAGATGGACCGTCCCTTCAGGGAAATAAGAATAGGTATTGGCCAACACAAAGGCTCCTTCAAAGATGTCTTGCGGGGAAATCTCATGGGTGATATCAATAAGGCTACAGCGTGGATTGACCTTCAGGATCACCCCCTTCATGGATGCAACGTAATGGTCCTTTGTCCCAAAATCAGTCAGTAAGGTGACGATGGGATCTTTCATAGAAGTCCCTTTGGTGGATGGATTAGGGCCAATCATAACCCACCCCAATAATCCTTCCAATCTCTTTCTGGAAGGGTTTTCGAATAATCCCCTTTTCAGTAATAATCGCATCAATCAATCCGTGAGGGGTGATATCAAAGGCAGGATTATATACTTTCACCCCTTTCGGAACGATCCTTCTTCGAGCAAAATGAGTGATTTCATCTTCGGTCCGCTCTTCAATGGGAATCTCTTTCCCTGAACGCAGGGTGAGATCAAAGGTAGAGGTAGGGGCTACCACATAGAATGGGATTTTATGCCATTTCGCCAGAACGGCCAGGCTGTAGGTCCCTATTTTGTTGGCTATATCCCCATTCCGAACAATTCTATCCGCTCCCAATAAAATAAGGTTAATCTTTCGTTCCGCCATCAGTGCCCCCGCCATGTTGTCAGTGATGACGGTGCAGGGAATCTTCTCCTGAATCAGTTCCCAGGCGGTCAACCTTGCGCCTTGAAACAATGGTCTTGTCTCATCGACATATATCTGAAATCTTTTCCCCGATGACCAGGCAGCGCGGATCACCCCAAGTGCTGTCCCGTAGCCAGCCGTGGCTAACCCCCCTGCATTACAGTGAGTCAGGACTCCACTTCCATCCTTAATGAGGACCTTCCCATACTCGCCCATTTTTCGGTTGGTCTCTAAATCCTCCTCATAAATCCTAAAGGCTTCTTCCTCTAACTTCCTTTTGGTCTCCCTCAGTCCATGGATGGAGACTTGATCAATGATCTTCTCCATCCGTTCAACAGCCCAGAACAGATTCCTCGCAGTCGGTCTTGTTTGCCTCATTCTTTGACAGGTTTTTTGGAGGATCTTTTTAAAAAGGTCGGAGCGGTGGGTTTGTAATTTTTTGGCATCAAGGGCAATCCCCATCGCGGCTGCAATGCCAATGGCAGGTGCTCCTCGAAGGGCCATCGTCTCAATCGCTTTGGCCACCGAAGAAGCCTCTTCGCACACTAAATAATGAACTTTCTCGGGAAGCCTCCTCTGATCGAGGATCCGAATTGAGGTTCCCTTCCATTCAATGGTTTTGAATTTCATAACGGCCCTAACCTCAACCTTGACCTTTCAGTTTTTTCCTAAGCAGTTCATTAACAAATTGGGGATTGGCCTTTCCTTTGGTTTGCTTCATCACCTCTCCAACCAAGAACCCAAAAATCTTTTCCTTTCCTTTTCGATAATCCTCTACCTGCTTGGCACACGTTTCCATCACCTTATCAATCGCCTTTTCAATCTCTCCTTGATCGAGAATCTGAACCCAACCCTTCTCTTGAACGATCTTTTGGGGGAGGTCACCCGTTCGATACATCTCCTCAAAAACATCCTTCGCTATCTTTCCACTGATCACGCCTGTCTTGATCATGGAAAGCATCTCCGCTAAGTGGGAAGGGGTGATCAAACATTGATCAATCTCCCGGCCATCCTTCTTCAACTCCCTAAGGAGATCACCCATCATCCAGTTGCTCACGATTTTGGGTTCTGGGAATAGGCGAACGACCTCCTCAAAGTAATTTGCCATCGCTTTGGTGGAGGTTAGGATTTTAATATCATACTCAGGGATCCCATAATCCCTTACGAAACGCTCCCTTTTGTCAGCGGGAAGCTCAGGAAGGGTCTCGCTTATCTGTTCAATCCAATGGGGATCGATTCTGATAGGGACAAGATCTGGATCAGGAAAGTATCGATAATCATGGGCCTCTTCCTTTCCCCTCATGGATACGGTGATCTCCTGGTTTGGATCCCAAAGCCTTGTCTCTTGGATAACTTCTTCTCCATCTTTGAGGAGGTCAACCTGGCGCCTGATCTCATATTCCAGGGCCATCTCGACATGTCGAAAGGAATTCATATTCTTCAATTCGGTTCTCGTCCCAAATCCATTCTGCCCTTTCGGCCGAACCGAGATATTGGCATCACATCGAAAGGTCCCCTTTTCCATATCCCCGGTGCAGATTTCAAGATATTGAAGGATGGTTCGTAGTTCCCTTAAATAGTCTCCTGCCTCTTGAGGCGAACGGATGTCAGGACCGCTCACAATCTCAACCAGGGGAACACCGGTCCGATTAAAATCGACATAACTGAAGGAGGCCTTTTCAGGGGTCTCACCATGTTTGAGTTTCCCTGCATCCTCTTCCAAATGGATTCGGATGATACGAACTCGTTTTTTTTGCCCATCGACGACAATCTCGATAAACCCCTCCTCAGCCAGTGGGTGTTCATACATCGAAATCTGATACCCCTTGGGCAGGTCTGGATAAAAATAATTCTTCCGTGCAAAGAGGCTATAGGGGGCAATCCGGCAGTGAGTGGCTAACCCCAATTTGATGGCAAACTCCACCGCCTTTCGATTGACGACTGGAAGTGAACCTGGTTGTCCTGTGCAGACAGGGCAGGTCTGGGTGTTTGGTTCTTCCCCAAAACTCGTGGAGCACCCACAAAAGATCTTCGACCGAGTGAGAAGTTGGGCATGGACTTCCAAGCCAATGACAGGTTCATATTCCACAACAAGCCCCCTTTTTAGATTTTTCATAAAATTATAATAAACCATCTTCCTTGTCAATTGATCACCAAGAGACCTCTGAAAAAATCCTTTTTTTTATGGGAAAGTAGGTTCAAAACCCTTCGGACACGGGCATTGAATTTGCTAATAATCGATTGATTAAATATTTTTTTCGTAGGGTAATCCCTTGTGGCTTACTGCTTTTCGGTAAGGGATAAACCCTTACCCTACAAATTGAGGTAAGGGATAAACCCTTACCTTTCACCTGTTCCAATCCGATTGACAAACGGTCTGGATTCCATTACTTTAATCAAACATGAATCAATCTCTTCAGAATCTGTCTTCTTTTTCATTGATCAAAAAAGACAGGATGACTCTCCTTTTAAAAAATAGTTTTAAAGAGTTACTGATTGGGCT
>CAZFDM010000024.1:0-20061 GCA_964517975.1 uncultured Syntrophaceae bacterium | reverse complement strand
GTGTAAAGGTTGCGAACTCTGTCTCCCTTGGTGTCCCCAAGAGGCCATCTCCATGGAATCCTCTGAAACAGGAACGGGGAGTGGGGCAAAGGTTGCTGTGATCGATCCCAAGAAATGTATTGGTTGTGGAGAATGCATTCTCACCTGTCCTCATAGCGCCATCCAAATTCAATGGAATGAATCCATTGCTATCTTTCAGAAGAAAATTGTGGAATATGCCTATGGGGTGATACAAAAGAAAAAGGGGAAGGTTCTTTATCTCAATTTTCTTACCAATATCTCACCTGCTTGTGATTGCTATGGATATTCGGATACCCCCATTGTCAGCGATATAGGTATTCTTTCTTCGGATGATCCGGTCGCCATTGATCAGGCCTCAGTCGATCTCGTCAACCGTGAGGAAGGAAATAGATCTTCCAAATTAACCAAAAACTGGGGAATGGGAGAGGATAAATTTCGTGCCCTTTATCCAGAGGTCGATTGGAGTATCCAACTTACCTATGCTGAAGAGATTGGGCTTGGAACAAGAAATTATGAGTTAATCAGGATAGGAGGTTAATACTTCACCTCTTTGAGTAAGAGACCATGGGCAGGAGCAGTAGGCCCGGCCTTTCTTCGGTCCTTTGACTGAAGAATCTCTTGAAACTCCTCGGGACTGAGTCTCCCTCTTCCAACTTCAACCAACGTCCCTACCATTGCCCTGACCATCTGTTTGAGAAAACCATTCGCCTCAATTTCAAAGTAAAGAAGCCCATCTCTTCCCTTCTTCCACTCCGCCCGTATCACCTTGCGAGTTGCCGTTTGAGTAGGTGTTCCCACGGAACGGAATGAAGAAAAATCGTGCTCACCGATCAGATATCGGGTTGCTTCTTTCATCTCTTTAAGGTTTAATTTTTGGGGAATATGCCATGCATATTTATTATAAAAGGCAGAGCGAAGGTTTCGGTTTAGAATCCGATATTCATAAATTTTGCTTTTGCAACTCTTTCTGGCATGGAAATTTTCATCAACTTCTCTCACCCTCCGAATCACAATATCTGGCGGGAGAAGGCTGTTGAGGGCTCTGGCCATTGAATGAAGACTTATTTTACTATGGGTTTTGAAGTGGGCCACTTGACCAAAGGCATGGACTCCTGCATCGGTTCTTCCAGAACCGATCAGGCGAACCTCCTCACCTGTGATCTTCTTGAGCGTCTCCTCAAGGACTCGCTGGATGGTTGGCCCTTTAGGTTGAACCTGCCACCCTAAATAGTTCGTTCCATCGTATTCGATGGTGAGTTTAATGGTCCGCATCACTCTACCTAAGTTCGATTATTTTTTCAACCCTGAGCCCCCTGTCCTCTGCCCAACAGTCTTAATGCCCATCCAGGTTCGATTCTTATCGCCCCTTCTGGACAGACCTCTTGACAGCAGAAACAGCGAATACATTTCCCATACTCAATAAGCACCTCTCCTCGATCTCCCCTCAATGCCTTTGGGGGGCAGATCCCTAAACATTGATGACATTGGGTACAGAGTGCTTGCTCTAACCGGGGTTTCATACTGAGTGCATTCTTCAAGGCCTTTCCCAAAAACCCTGGTAGATTCCAATTGGGTTGAGAGAGTTTTGGAAACTGAAAGTTGTGGATTTGGATATCTTCCACTCTTTCTCCCAAAACCTCAATTTCGTCTTTCCCCATTCCCTGCCCAAGTGCCACTCGATTTGTCAGCAAAGAGGTCCTGGGAATGCCCAACAGATCGCAAACGATTTGGTCAATGGAGAGTGGGTCTTCGCTTGCGAGAATCAATCCTATGGGAATGGGTCTTCCACTATTGGGGCCATTGCCTTCCATTCCCACAATTCCATCTAAGATGGTGAGGCTGGGTTTGAGGGCCTGATAGAGATCGACTAAGATTTGAGCAAATGTCTCTCGGTCCTCCCCTGCCTGAAGATGCCAGAGGGCCTTTCTCGTCCCTGGAATACAGCCAAAAAGGTTCTTAATCCCAAGGGTGAGGAGCATCAAGGTATGGGTCTTCCATTTGGGAAGGTTGACGATTACATCCGCATCTAACACGGCTTGGTCAATCTCTAACTGTTTAAATCGTTTTGTTCTCTCCTTGGGCAGAAGGATAGGCCTATTAAATTCTACAAGAGGACAACCCATTTCATCTGCCACGGCTTTGATCCCAGCCTTCTCCGCAGTCTTAACGAGACCCCCAATCGAAGGACTATCCCCAATAAAGGGAATCCCCCCTGCTTCCCGAATGATCTGAATCATCCCCTTCACAATAAGGGGATGAGTGGTCACTGCTTTTTCAGGAGGTTTTCCATAGAGGAGATTGGGTTTAAGGAGGACACGATCCCCTGCCTTGATAAACCGACGGATCCCTCCAAGAAGATCGATGGACTTCCTGAGACTAAGAGAAACCTTTTTTTCCTCATAGTCTTGGCACTTCACGATGGAAACAGAAGGTTTCATAACCTAACCATTCTCTTTACCGGTGATCTCCTCTGGAAGGATTTCAATCACTGCTGTTTTCTTAAGAACCCTTTCAGGGATGTCCTTCTCGTTTGCTTCGGGCTGGTATTTCTCCATCAGCATTTGAAGCACCTTTCTCTTTTTTGTCCGTCCGTTTACTAAGGCCCCCCTTCCCTTAATAATAATACTCCGATAATAATAATTGGCATTACACCCATTCCCTTTTGAAGTAAAATAGGCGATGGGCTGATCGATTTCGAAACAGATGGGACTTCCCCGCCGGATATCCCTGATCTTTTCTCCTTTTTTTGAAGAATGGATATAGATCTTTCCATCCCAGTAGAGGTAATTAACAGGTTTGATCACTGGAATTCCTCTTCGATTCACCGTAGCCATCCTTCCAATGGATGTGTGTGTTAAAAGGGCGACCATCGTTTCTTGATCTCTCAATTCCCTTTCTGGATGTCTCATCTTGGGTCCTTCTCCCAGATGGGGTAATCGTGCCTGGTATAAAAAATTAGACTCAGCAAATCTAATTTAAAAGATTCGGATCACTCCATCTTTAAATAATGGAACGACTTCTGTGATATTCGTTTGAGCACAAAAAATGAGGTCCCCTCCTCCTCCCAATTCAAAAAGTTCCTTTCCATGGCTTGAAAAGTGGAAGGCTCCTATGAGGTTTTCCTCAAATCTTTGATATAAGAAAAGAGCATCATAGGAAGCATCCGTTAAGTTGACAGGTTTTTCTCCATTCTTGAGGATGAGGTCGATCAGCATCCCGGCACAAACCGTATCCTCCAGTGAAAAACTCCCCTTATTACCAGAAAGAAAGATGAGGAGGTCCCTGTCCAATGTCCCACATCTCATAGCGACCGCCCCAATATTTAAAAAACTACCAATAAAAATTTGATTCCCCGTTGAGACCCAATAAAATGCCCTGGTTCCATTGGTCGTCGTTAGGATGATCCGCTTCCCCTTGATCCTCTCTTCAGAGTATTCGGTGGGTGAGTTTCCAAGATCGAACCCTTCGATCTTTTGGCTGTTCCTTTCCCCTCCTAAAAGAGTAACCTCTTGAGAAAAAGTTTTGGCCCTTTCCTTCGCTTCTTCGACCGATGCCACTGGAATAATCTCCATGGCTCCCTGAGAGAGGGCATAAACGATGACAGTGGTTGCCCTGAGGACATCGATCACCACAACATTTTTTTTAGAAAGAATTTTAGGATCTGGAGGAATGGGGATAAGTTGGGTATCAATTTCCATAAATAAAAAATATCATACCCCTTATCTTGGTTGCAAGGGTTAAGGGTGAATTCCACGTCATAGCCCATGGCGGAGGGTTTATCCACAAGAACCTAATGAAACTCATGAAAGGGAGGATTCTGCAGATTGGGTTTGCCAGAGTTTGAAGATTTTGTTCAGAACCTCTTTCTTTCTCCTTAGCATCTCCTGTTTGGACCGACATCGAATCTGCCCTGCGGCAGCCCCTGGATGGCCATCCCCAATATTGAGAGTTCGCATGATCTCCCCAATATTCTTACTCCCTTCCAACCTATTCCCGCTGATGGAAAGGGACATAGAAAACCCTAAATGGTTACTTTTTACTCCCTGGTGGTCTATCAGGTTATAAACCTCCAAGACCGCTAAGGCTTGGGGGTAGATCAAAAAGGCCAAATTTTTGATCAGATGGGGTCTGCGGTGATAGGGGGTAAGGTCGATGACGACCAATTCTTTTTTTCCGTCCTCCTCTAAAAAATAAGAAGCCTCTCGAATGATTCGAAGCATCCTCCCTTCTTCCTCTTGATAGTGTCTCCATCTCTTTTGAACGAAGTCGAGACGGGATACCTCTTCAAGGGGACGGCCTTGGATCTGTTGAAACAGGCTTCTCATATATTGAGCCTGCTCCTCTTGAGAGGGAAAGGGAAGCTTAAGAGTCGAATCGATGATCTTTCCAGGGATCTCCTTTCTCCAATCTTCGATCGAGGTGTAGGCAAAACTATCAATCATATCCGCTTCTTCTACTGCCACCAAGAAATAGGAAGGAAGGGTGGTCCTTTCACAAAAATATTCATAAACGACCCGACTGCAACTCGGTTTTGAGTCAAAGCGTCCGGGAATGGACGTAGGATCGATCTTTCGATAGGATAACTCCTGGAGATTTCCTTCATGATGATCGAACCAGAGCCCACATTGGAGGGGATAGGGCAAATCACAGACGACATCCTTCTCGGTGATCGTAATCTGGGAACGGGTAATGGTCATGGGACCTGTAAAGATTACCTTCTGGATTTTTAAGACCCATCCACAGAGGGAGGCACTGACAATTCCATCAAAGTCATGATGGGTAACAATTTTCTCATATTCCTGTAACCGGGTTTCGGATAAATTCAATGGCCTAATCCTTTAAAGAACCCTCTGAAAGACCCCTTTTTATATGGGAGGGTGAGATGCGGGTATTGATCCTTTTAATTTGCTAATCATCATTTTAAGAAAATGTGTAGGGTAACCCTTTATGAGTTGGTTTTTTGTAGGGTAAGCCCTCGTGGCTTACCGCTTCTCAACAAGGGACAAGCCCTTACCCTACGGATTGAATTAGGTAAGCGACAAACCCAAGCCCTAAAAATCTGATTTATTGTCCATCTTGGAATTTCATAACTCCCCCTCTCCCCCTCTTAACTTAAGAGGGGGTTGGGGGAGTTAATTTAAAAGGAGATTGAGGCCGTTAGATCCTACCTCGTTATTGTTCATTTAGCTTGCTGCCTTGTGGTAAGGGACAAGCCCATACTGGAGAATGGTTTATGACATACTTTTTCAGAATTCTCTTTAAAGAATCTTAACAGAAGAGAAACGCTCACGTCAATTTGAGAATTGACAAGTGAAACGACATCTTTTAAAATGAAATTGAAATTCAATTTCAAAAAATGAAAACAAATCGGTTCAAAACATGGATCTCTAAAAAAGGATTAAAGGCGACCCGACAAAGGGAAGAGATTCTCAAGGTATTCCTCCATTCAAAAGGTCACAAGAATCTTAACCAAATTTACTCGTTGGTTTCCAAAATCAATCCCAAGATTGGTTATACCACCGTTTATCGGACCCTTAGGATTCTTACCCAGTTGGGATTGGCCTCCCAACGAAAATTTGCTGATGGAGAGACCCGATACGAACTTTCCTCAGAAGGAACTCATCATGACCACCTGATCTGCCTTGATTGCAAAAAAATTATAGAGTTTGAGGATCCTACACTCGAAACACTCCAGAAGAAGATTGCCCGACACCACCGGTTTAAGATTTTTCACCACCGCATGGAGCTCTATGGTCAATGCGAGCGATGTCGTTTTAAAAAAAAGAACAGGAAAAAGAGTTAGAAGATGAACCCACTCAGCCGGACGGAGACAATACGAACCGACCCTTCGAAGCAGAAAGTGATTCTCATTGGAAATCCAAACGTAGGGAAATCGGTTATTTTCAATTACCTTACAGGTAAATATGTGACTGTTTCTAATTATCCTGGGACCACCGTGGAGATTTCCACTGGGACTCTCTCGATAAAAGGCAAAAAGTTACAGATCTTAGATACCCCCGGGGTAAACTCCCTGATTCCCATGTCAGAGGATGAAAAGGTCACCCGGGATATCCTTCTCAAAGAGTCCAAAATTTTTATAATTCAAGTGGTGGATACAAAAAACATTCGCCGGGGTCTCCTCATCTCTCTTCAACTTCAGGAAATGGGGCTCCCTTTCCTCCTTCTCTTAAATATGTGGGATGAGGCAAAGAGTAGAGGGATGGCCATTAATCTCCCCACCCTATCGAATCTCTTAGGGGTCCCTGTAGTAAAAACAGTGGCTACAAGGCGCAAGGGTTTAGATAAAATCAAAGAATACCTTTGGGCTCAACCTTCTTCATCCCAGTCTATTTTATATCCCGAGGCCATTGAAAATGGGGTCTCGAAAATAATTCCTCTCCTTCCTGAGGCATCTATCTCGAAACGTTCCTTAGCACTCATGCTCCTTTCAGGAGATGAGAGTCTCGTGGATTGGCTCCACTACCACCTTTCAGAAGTCGATATTCAACAGATTGAAAAAATCCGTCAGGAGATCCAGTCCCACCTCGTTGAACCGATTGGCTTTTTAATCAATCAAGCGAGGCTTCGAAAGGTGGATGAACTCCTAATTCAGGTGATGGGGATACGGGGAGTGGTCCCGAAATCGGTCGCCTCATTTTTAGGGAACCTCTGCATTCACCCTTTTTGGGGAATTCCAATCCTCCTGTTCGTCCTTTACCTTACTTACCAATTTGTAGGAGTATTCGGCGCTCAAACAGCGGTTGGTTTTTTAGAGGAAACCGTCTTCGGGAAATGGTTCCTCCCTCCCATCATCCAGTTCATTCATCATCTCATCCCCATCCCACTCGTCCAGGAGTTTTTCATAGGACCTTATGGAATCATTACCATGGCTCTGACTTATGCGATCGCAATCGTCTTGCCCATCGTTGGCTGTTTCTTCCTGGTCTTTGGACTCATGGAGGACTCCGGATATTTACCCAGGCTGGCGGTAATGACCCATAGGATCTTTAAGAAGATGGGGCTTAGTGGCAAGGCTGTCCTGCCTATGGTTCTGGGACTGGGATGTGGTACCATGGCGACCATGACGACTCGAATCCTTGAAACAGAAAAGGATCGTACCCTCGTCACTCTCCTATTGGCCCTGGGAGTCCCGTGCTCTGCTCAATTAGGGGTCATCTTAGGAATGTTTTCGAATCTTCCAGTCTTCTACCTTATTCTATGGATGGCCATCATAACGGGTGTTCTTATGTTCGTGGGTTACTTAGCAGCCCGGGTTCTGCCAGGTGAGGGTTCTGATTTTATCCTCGAAATCCCACCCTTAAGGGTTCCCATGATCTCCAATCTAATGGTTAAAACCCTGGCTCGAATGGAATGGTACTTGCGGGAGGCTGTTCCGCTTTTCATTCTGGGCACCATCCTTCTCTTTCTCCTCCATAAAACCAAAGTATTAACCCTCATCGAATGGGCAACTACCCCCCTCATCGTCCATTTTCTGAGCCTTCCTTCGAAGGTCACTGAGGCATTCATCATTGGATTTCTCCGTAGAGATTATGGGGCAGCCGGACTTTATATGCTCTCCAAGGAGGGTCAACTCGATCCCCATCAAACCTTGGTAAGTTTGGTCACGATGACTCTCTTTATACCATGTATCGCCCAGTTCTTAATGATGGCTAAAGAAAGAGGGCTGGTGAAAGCCCTCTGGATTTCTTTAACGGTTATCCCTCTTGCCATTGGAATTGGAGGAATGGTAAATTTTTTGCTGAAACTATTTGGAGTTTGAGAGAGAAGGGCTAACTTTTTATTTAATGGAGGAAACGATGAATCAAAAGAAGGAGAGAGAAGGACCTCACCGAAGAAGGTGGGGGTGGATTGAAGGGGTGGATGAGGAGAGGGTGGATGAACTTCTTGAACTCATCTGGACCTTGAGAGAAAAGGGGGTGTCCGATTTAGATCAACTCTTAGGGGAAACCAAGGATGTCGAAGCAAAATTCATTCTTCGCCTCATGATTAAAAATGGACTTTTCCATATGGAAGGCAACCGAATGATCCTTAAGGAGCGGGGTGAGGAGAAGGCAAGGGAGATCATTCGGCGCCATCGACTGACAGAAAGGTTGTTGTATGAAATTTTTGAGATGTCTGAAGAGGAAGTCGAAGAAGAGGCTTGTAAACTTGAACATATCCTGAGCCCTGCGGTTACAGAAAGCGTCTGCACTTTCCTCGGTCACCCCCCGACCTGTATTCATGGGAAACCCATTCCAAGAGGGGAATGCTGTGCAAAATTTAAGAGAGAGATCAAACCACTGGTCATTCCTCTTGAAGAATTGGGATTGGGGGAGGAAGGCCGAATCGTCTTTATTGCTCCCAAATCCCATCAAAGGCTTGACCGCTTAAGCACCTTAGGGATTGTTCCTGGGTGTATCCTTAGGATGCATCAGAAAAATCCTTCCTATGTATTACAGATAGGAGAAACGACGCTTGCCCTGGATCAGGAGATTGTCAAGGATATTTATGTGAAGAAAATAATCAGGGGTTAATAGAAAGGATTAACTCTCTCCTTTTTTATCGGAAGATTCGCCTCGACGCCGTTCCATCTCCTCCTGAATTAACGCTCCCAGGGTAGGAGTGGAGGGGCTTTGGTTGGAGAGGTATTTGTCAACCTCTGCTTTATCGACTTTCTCTTTTAACCCTTTTATACTGAGGCCAATCTTTCGTTCCTGTGGATCGATGTGAAGAATGACCGCGGATACGGTATCCCCTACCTTGAGCACATCCGAAGGTTTTTCTATCTTCTCCTTACTGATCTCGGAGACATGGACCAATCCTTCAATGCCTTCCTCCAATTCAACAAAGGCACCAAAATCGGTCAGATTGGTCACCTTCCCTGTCACTGTCTCTCCTCGCCGATATCGCCGGGCAATCTCCTTCCAAGGGTCGGGAGTCAACTGTTTGATCCCAAGAGAAAATCGTTCATTTTGGGGATCGATATTTAAGACCACTGCCTCCACTTCTTGGCCCTTTTTGTAAATCTCTCCAGGATGTTTAATCTTCTTTGTCCATGACATCTCGGAGACATGGACCAGTCCATCCACCCCCTCCTCAACTCCAATGAAGATACCAAAGTCTGTAATGGTCTTTACCTTACCGACCACTCTTGTTCCAACAGGATACTTCTCTTCAATGAGAGCCCACGGATTGGGTTCAACCTGTTTCATCCCCAAGGCAATGCGACGTTTGACAGGGTCGCAATCCAGAACGACCACCTCCACGACGTCTCCAATTTTGACAACCTTAGAGGGATGTCTCAATTTCTTACTCCAAGTCAATTCAGAGATGTGGACAAGCCCTTCCACCCCTTCTTCCAATTCAACAAAGACACCGTAATCCGTAGTATTGACCACTTTTCCTTTAATTCGAGCCCCCACAGGATACTTCTCTCTAACAGAATCCCAAGGATCAGGAAGAACCTGTTTTAATCCTAATGAAACCTTCTCTTTCTCTTGGTCAAAGTGAAGGACCTTCACTTTAATAGAGTCTCCTACAGAGAGTTTTTCTGAAGGATGTCCAATCCTTCCCCAGGAGATATCAGTGATGTGAAGGAGGCCATCCACCCCTCCCAAATCGATGAAGGCACCGTAATCCGTGATGTTTTTTACAGTCCCTTCGACGATATCCCCCTCTTTGAGATGTTTAAGGGTCTCCTCCTTCAATCGTTTCCGCTCTTCTTCAAGAATGATTCGGCGTGAGAGAACAATATTATTTCTTTTCCGATTGAACTTAATCACCTTAAATTTCAATCGCTTACCAATTAAACCATCTAAGTTTCGGACAGGCTTCAAATCGATTTGAGACCCTGGAAGAAAGGCTGTAACCCCGCCAATATCCACGGAGAGACCCCCCTTGACTTTCGAAACCACCTCACCCTCCATGACCTCCCCTTCTTTGCAGGATCGGCTGATATCCCTCCAAAGCTTGATTTTATCTGCCTTCTCTTTTGAAAGGATCAGCAACCCTTCCTCTGTATCCTTCCTCTCCAATAATACGTCGATCCGGTCTCCGATCTTCATGTCTACCTTTTTATCTCTTTTTAAAAATTCCTGCATGGGAATCTGGCCTTCAGATTTGTAGCCCACATCAACTGTCACATGATCCGGAGTGATGTCCACGACAATTCCCTTGAGAATTTGACCCTCCTCCAAGCTCTTTAGGCTCTCTTCATAAAGCTTCTTAAAATCTTCCGTTTCCTCTGCCGAAAAAACTTTTTGTAACTCTCTCTTCTCCCCTTCCTCTGGAGAGGGTTGGGCCATGATCCCCTCAGAAGTCCCTTCTTCCTTCATCATTCAATAAAACCCCCTTTGCCAATGATTAAACCGTTTATACCACACCCTTCTGTAAATTACAAATCTTTTCAACTACCCCTGATTTAGATGTCGAATCTCTTGTTCGACTGCTTGAATAATCCAGGAGGGAGTAGAAGCCCCCGCCGTTAACCCCACTCGCTTTTTCCCTAAGAACCATTTTGGATGAAGTTCTCTGGCAATCTCGATGTGGTGAGTGTTGGGTTGAATCTCCTTACAGATCGACGCTAAGCGGAGTGTGTTTCCACTATTATAACCCCCTACGACAATCATACAATCCACCCTTCTGGCAATCTCAACAGCCTCTTTCTGCCGAAGGGTTGTCGCATGGCAGATGGTATTGAAAACCCTTATCTCCCGGGTCTTCTCCAGACACCTTCCTACAATCTCTTTAAATAGACCGAAGGACTGAGTGGTCTGAGCAATAATCCCTAATTTATTCCAAGGACCTAATTTCTTTATAATCTCCACATCTTCCACGACCTCCACCCTACTGCCTAAGTAGCTTCGGATGGCTTCAACTTCAGGATGGTGGGCCTCACCAACAATCAATAGGGAGTAGCCTTGCCGATGAAGAAATTTTGCGTAGAATTGGGCCCGTTTCACAATGGGACAGGTGGCATCGATAATGCGTAATCTTTTTTCTTTTGCCTGTTTCAATTCCTCAAACGAAACTCCATGAGAGCGTAGGATAACCGTTCCCTTAGGAATCTCTTTAATTTTATCCTTTACGTTAACCCCCAATCCCTCAAGGTATTCTACTGCCTGAGGATTATGGATCAGGGGACCCAGGGTATATAGATCTTTTGGGTACTTTTTGGCTGCCTCAAGGGCCATTTCCATAGCCCTTTTTACTCCAAAACAGAACCCCGCTGATTTAGCGATGAAAATTTTCATCTCCTTTTTTCTTCCACCTTTTTTAACATCTCCTCCACCACCTCCTCCACAGACCGATGGGTGGAATCGATCAGGATTGAATTCTCTGCCCTCTTAAGTGGGGAAATGGCTCGATGCATATCATTGTGGTCCCTTTGGAGGACTTCTTCTAAGGTTTTCTGAAAATCAATTTGAATCCCTCTCGCCATCAGTTCTTGAAATCTCCTCTTTGCCCTCTCTTCGGGGTCTGCATCCAGATAGAATTTCACCTCTGCTTCTGGGAAAACGACTGTCCCAATATCTCTTCCTTCCAGGACCGCACTGCCTTCTTTTGCCATCTCCCTTTGAATCTCCACAAGGGCCTCCCTCACCCCCTTTTTTTTCGAAACCTCTGATGCCAGATGGCTGATCTCAGGTAGACGGATGGCTTCGCTGATATCCTCTCCGTTACAGTAGATGTGAATCTCTTCACCCATAGGGACGAAGGTAATATGAAGAGAGGAGGCCATTTGGTAAAGGGCTGATTCATCTTTTAATTCAATCCCCTTTTCTTTCACCTTTAGGGCAACGGCTCGATACATGGCTCCTGTATCGATGTAAGTGTATCCCAATCGTTTGGCCAAAGTCCTTCCTGCCGTACTCTTCCCTGCCCCTGAAGGACCATCAATGGCAATCGTTAATCCCTTTTTTTCAGTCTTCACCCTATGGCCTCTTAAAAGGGTAGGACTGGTTTATCATATTGGAGGGGAATTTTCAAGGAAAGGGAGAGAATGGATTCTGTGTAAATGGAAGTCCAAAACTTTCCGCAACCCCTTGATGAACCACCTGCCCATCGATCAGATTGAGCCCTCTTCGCAAGGCCTCGTTTTCTTCCAATGCCCTTTCATATCCTTTATCTGCGATCTGAAGGATATAAGGAAAAGTGGCATTGGTGAGAGCAAAGGTAGAAGTTCTGGGATAGGCACCGGGAATGTTTGAGACACAGTAATGGACGATTCCTTCTTCCATGTAGGTGGGGTCTTCGTGGGTGGTGGGTCGGGTGGTTTCAAAACATCCTCCTTGGTCGACGGAGACATCGACAATGGCTGAACCCTGTCTCATCCTTCTGAGCATGGACCTGCTCACCAATTTTGGAGTGGCGGCCCCGGGTATGAGAACCGCCCCGATGACCAAATCCGCATCTGTGATCTCTTCACGAATCGTCATTCGATTAGAGACGAAGGTAGTCACATGACCTTGGGTGATATCGTGAAGATAACTTAATCTTTCGGGTTGGACATCCAAGATACTTACCCTTGCCCCAATGCCAACTGCCACTTTACAGGCATTGGCTCCTACCACCCCTGCTCCAATAATGACCACCTTGGCAGGAGGAACACCAGAGGCCCCACAAAGGAGAACCCCTTTACCGCCATGTTCGATTCCCAAAGCCATCCCTCCAGCAAAGATGGATGCCCTGCCAGCAATTTCGCTCATGGGTCTTAATAACGGAAGCGAACCATTCCGTTCCTGAACGGTCTCATAACCAATCGCCGTAATGCGTCGGTGAATCAATTTAAGGGTAAGGTCTCGATTGGCAGCCAGATGAAGATAGGTGAATAGGATCTGCCCAGGCTTCATCCACTTAATCTCCTGAGGTAAGGGTTCTTTCACTTTTACAATCATATTCGCATCAGACCAGATATCCTCTGCCTTTTGGACAAGGGTAGCTCCAACCCTTTTATATTCTTGGTCTGTAAAGCCACTGCCCTCTCCTGCTCCCTTTTGAACCAGCACCCTGTGACGATGAAAAACCAAGGTATCGACGCCTTGGGGAGTGATGGCAACCCTCCTTTCGCCCTCTTTAATCTCTTTTGGAACCCCTACGATCAT
Source organism: uncultured Syntrophaceae bacterium (assembly GCA_964517975.1). Taxonomy (GTDB): domain Bacteria; phylum Desulfobacterota; class BSN033; order BSN033; family UBA1163; genus JBBIRM01. The sequence continues at coordinate 6,937 of CAZFDM010000024.1, read as the reverse complement.
CTCTCCTCCTCATGACGGTTTATTTTTATGATACAATCCTCTTGCAATGAATTCAATCTATATTTAAAATAGTCCATCCAACCTTTTTAAAAATGGAGATTCGAGCGGAGGCTAAGGATGAATCAAAAAAGATTTGAGGCAGAGAGATTGGATGAGGGCTCTTTAAATAGGCTGGCCGAATTGGCCAGATTAGCACGGGGCGACATATTGAAGATGACCACCCTGGCTGGATCAGGTCACCCAGGGGGTTCCATGTCATCGATTGACTTCTACCTGGTTCTCTATTCTTATGCCAATATCCATCCCGACTCCGCCTCTGATCCCGAAAGGGATCGAATTGTGGTCAGTCATGGTCATACCTCTCCAGGGGTCTACGCAGCACTTGGAAGAATTGGGTTCTTCCCGATTGATACGGCCATTGCCAATTTCCGAAAGGCAGGAACTCCTTTTGAAGGTCATGTTGAGAAAGGGGTTCCTGGAGTGGAGTGGAATACGGGCAATCTTGGGCAGGGACTTTCCGCAGGATGTGGGTTTGCCCTCTCATCAAAATTATTGAAGAGAGATTTCCATGTCTTTGTCACGATGGGCTGTGGAGAACAGCAAAAAGGCCAGATCTCTGAAGCCAGGCGGTTTGCCATTAAATATGGTCTTAACAATCTCACAGTGATTATTGATTACAACTGTCGTCAGATCAGCGGGGTGACCTGTGAGATTATGCCTCAAAATATAGCCAAGAATTACGAATCGGATGGATGGGAAGTTTTTGAAATTGATGGCCATCAATTTCAAGAAATCTATACCGCCTTTCGAAGGGCGGTATTAGCCCCGCAGCCTGTCATGATCCTCGCCCATACGGTCATGGGAAAAGGGGTTTCCTTCATGGAAGGGAAAGAAGAATTTCATGGAAGGGTCCTCAACCTTGATGAATATAAAAAGGCCATTCAAGAATTGGGAATAGACGATGACTTAGAACGTTATCGTGAGTTACGAGAGAAAGGGGGACTCCCCTATCATGGAAGAAAGTACCCATATGAACCCATCACCATTCAAACAGGAACTCCAAGGAATTACCTAAAAGACCAGAAGTTAGATAATCGCTCTGCCTTTGGGAATGCCCTTCTTGATCTGGCAAAGGTCAATCGTCAACAAGGAGGCTTTCTTCCCATTGTGGTATTTGACTGCGACCTTGCCTCCTCGGTAAAAACATTGGGGTTTGCAAAAGAATTTCCCAACCACTTTTTCCAGGGGGGAATTCAGGAACATAACACCGCTACCATTGCTGGGGCCATCTCCACGACTTCCCTCCTCTCCTTTTTTGCAGACTTTGGGGTATTTGGGGTGGATGAAACCTACAATCAACATCGCCTTAACGATATTAACGAAACGAATCTTAAACTCATCTGCACTCACAATGGTCTGGATGTCGGCGAAGATGGGAAAACCCATCAGTGTATCGATTATATAGGAGTGATGAGAAACCTTTTTGGATACAAGATCATTATCCCTGCCGATCCCAATCAGACAGACCGTGTGATTCGATATGTAGCAAAGACCCATGGAAATTTTTTAGTCGCTATGGGCAGGTCAACTGTCCCTATCATCCTCTCAGAGGATGGGAGTCCCTATTATGGGGGTTCTTATGAGTTTCAATATGGGGTAGCCGACCTGATTCGAAATGGAAAGGATGCCGCCATTCTCACCAATGGAGCAATGGTCTACCGAGCCCTTCAGGCCCGGGAAAGGTTAAAGGAGAAGGGAATAGAAGTTCAGATCCTCAACCTCTCTTGCCTGAGCGATTTAGACATTGAAGCCATTCTCAAGGCCTGTCGGACAGGAACAGTAATCACCTATGAGGATCACCACATTCAAACCGGCCTGGGAAGTCTTGTTGGAAATGTGATCGCTGAACATGGTCTTCCGATCCGGTTCCGTAAGATGGGAATCACTCGATACGGAGCCTCAGGAAACCCAGAGGAGCTCCTGAGGATGCAAGGGTTAGATGTTGAAAGCCTCGTCCAGACAGTCCTCGAAGAGTTCAAAAGGACTTAAGATGAAAAATGATCAAACACCAAATGTCAAACATCCACGAATAACCCATTTCCTAAACAGGGTGGTTTTTTAATTATTTTATGGATCTTCTTATCTTTGACATGGATGGGGTGTTGATTGATGTCTCAAGGTCATATAGGAAGGCGATTGAGCGGACGACCCAACTTTACCTCCAAACCTGCCTCGGGCTCAGGGGTCTTGCCGAAAACCTCATCGAGGAAAAGGATGTCTCTCTTTTTAAATCAGTAAAAGGGTTTAATAGTGATTGGGATGTCACCACCGCGCTTCTTCTTTACCTTCTATCCCTTTCTCCTCTTCCCCCCAACCAAAAGAGGAAAAAGCCCTCGTCCATAGAAGATCTGATTTCCCATCTAAGAAGAAACTCTTTCCCATTTTCCATAGGGAAAAAAGGCCTCTTTAAAAGAAAGAACCTGCCCGATTTTTTAAAAAAGGTGGAGTTTCGAGGCGGAGGGTTAACAGGGGTCCGTCAGGTTTTAAAAGGTGGCTGGGAAGGGTGGGTCTATGGATCGGGAAATCTAAGTCAAGAAAATCTTGTCAAAAGAATCTTTCAGGAGGTTTACCTGGGAGAAAAATTTTCATCTCATTATGGTCTTAAACCTCTGGTCTATAAAGGGAGAGGCTATTATTGGAGAGAAAAATTGTTGATCCCACGAAAGATTCTTTCCTCCCTTCGAAAGAAGGTCCGATTAGCAATTGCAAGCGGTCGAACCCGATTTGAAGCAGAGTTAGCTCTTAAGCGATTCCGATTGTCCACCTATTTTGATGCCCTCGTTACTTTAGATGAGTGTGAAAAAGAAGAGAGGCGAATTCTCAAACTCGAAGGCAAAAGGGTGAAATGTTCAAAACCTTCTCCCTATCCTATTCTGAGGGTGGTTTGGGAAATCGGACTTTCCAAGCCCAAGTGTGGATATGTGGGAGATGTGGTGGATGATATGTTAGCAGCCCGATCTGCAAAAAAGAAGTTGGATATCTTTGCCATTGGATTTATCAGCGATCCTAGGGAAAACGATATGAAGGAATCTCTCATCAAGGCAGGAGCAGACCTTGTGATAAAAGATCCAAAAGATCTTCTTCAACTCCTTAAATAAGAACCCGATCTTATCTCCTGCTCAATCTCACCCCGGAGGGAATGGGGATAGGCCTTTGTAATTTTCACACTCACCAATTGGCCGACTAAATTGAGACCCCCTTTAAAATTGACTATCTTATTGGAACGAGTCCTTCCCATCACTTCTTGATCGTTCTGTTTGCTTCGGCCCTCTACTAAGACCTCAACCACCTGACCTTCAAGGGCTTGATTCTTCCGAAGCGTAATCTCGCTTTGAATCTTTTGAAGAAGAAGGAGTCTCTCCCTCTTCACCCTTTCATCCACCTGATCTTCAAATTGAGCGGCTCTCGTCCCTCTTCTTGGAGAGTATTTAAAGGAGAAGAGTTCATCAAACTGAACCTCCCTTATAAGGGAAAGGGTCTGTTGAAAATCCTCCTCCTCCTCACCTGGAAATCCCACCATCACATCTGCGGTAATGGCAATGGAAGGAGATACCCTTCTTAAATGGTCGACCTTCTCAAGATAGGAGGATTGGGTATATCCCCGATTCATCCTTCTTAGAATCCGATCTGAACCCGATTGAAATGGAAGATGGATATGCTCACAGAGTTTTTCCAGACTCGAAAATGACCTGATGAGTTCATCGGATAAATCTTCAGGATGGGAAGTGGTAAATCGTATCCTCTCCAGGCCCTCGATCCTATTGATTCTATAAAGGAGTTCGGGGAATCGGATTTCTCCCGGGACCTTTTTCCCATAGGAGTTGACATTCTGCCCAAGGAGGCAGACCTCTTTGATCCCCATATGAACTAAATGTCTTATCTCATCAATGATCTCTTGACTTGACCTGCTTCGCTCCCTTCCCCTCACATAGGGGACGATGCAGAAGGAACAGAAGTGGTCACATCCCTGCATAATGGTGACATAGGATTTTATCTGAAATGGTTCTTTCTCAGGGAGAATTGGGTTTAAGTAGGTTCCACTTCGATCATAACCCGTCTCGCAGACCCTCTCTTTTAAAGATTCTATCTTTTCTAATAACGTTGGAAGTTGAGGGATGGCTTGGGTCCCAAGAACCAAATCCAGATAGGGAATTCTCTCTAAGAGCCTCTCCCCTTCCTGCTGGGCGACACATCCTGCTACTCCAATGATGGTCTCCCTTTTCTCCTTCATCTTCCTATACCTTCCAAGGGCACTATAAACCTTATGTTCGGGTTTTTCACGCACACTACAGGTGTTGATGAGAATCAGGTCAGCCTCCTCAGGACTTTCGGTCTTAAGGTAATGGTATCTCTCCAAGAGCCTGAGCATCTGTTCTGAGTCGTGCTCATTCATCTGACAACCATAGGTCTCGATATAGACTCGTTTTGACATAGGGGTTTTTTGTGAAGAAAATTATCAAAACTCCTTAAGATCAGAATCCTATTGTCTTACCTTGAATTTATTCTCCAGCACTTTCATCTTCTCTACAATCCCACCATACTCCAGTTCTCCATAGGGAAGCATGGCTGCTCCAGAGAATCCCTGTTGTCTCATCTCTGTGGCTTTCCTGGCTACCCGATCCCTCACCCAATCCCAGTAGGGATGGTCAAAGGCATCCGCAGGCTCTGTGAGTTTTCCGTGATGGACACAGAAGGCGTGACAGGCAACCACAGGAGGCCCATCGAAATAAGAGACGGTAGAATTGAGTTTGACTGGCATTAGGGGTCCTGTATGGCTCCCCCGCATAAACCCTGCAACGTAATGTCCAATATTGAAAGGAGCGAGCACCTCTCCTGTTGCAGGAAATGCACCTTGAACTCTTACGAGCATGACTGGATCATCTTTACCCGTATACTTGCCAGCAATATTATGAAGTCGCGTCGTGCTGACTGAGGCAGCGATCTCGCCTGTGTTTCTGGAGTAAATGGCTTCGATGACAAATCGTTGATTGTCCCTCAAGAGTGCAGCAATATCATAGAGTTCCTCCGGTGCGTTTAACTCAATGACCCGATCCCCCTCTGTATAATTCACATCCATAATGACGAAGCGAAACCCCTTGTTCATGGAGGGACTGAGGATTAATCCTGCATTATACATAGGGTCGGCAAAGGCCAAATAGAGGGGAAGATTGTAGGCCCCAGGATCGGTCTTATCAGCAGCAAAGAAGAGAAAGGGCTCATTGGGTCTCTCTTCAAATTCCATCTCCGCCACAGCAGGCCCCATCCCCCTTACATTTCCCGAAAAGGAGTCTTTTAAGAGATCTTGACCTGCTCCATAAAGCCCCTGTTCTTTGGCCACTTTCGTACCTGCCACAAACGCATCCCAGGCAAGGCCGTGAACCTTTTCGTTCCCCGTCCCTAAGGAATGGGAAAAGAGAATGGCAATATCATCTCCGGTGTGGCTGACATAGAAATCGTGAATAATCCCCTTACCTTTTTCACTGATAAAATCTTTAACCGCATCGACCAATCTTCTGCTGGGTCGAATGTGGCCACCAATGCTTCCGATGTCTGCCTTGATAATGCTCAGTGTGGTTTTCATAACCTTCTCCTTTCTTAAATCTTCCACTTCTTTAATTCATGGATGGATGAATGATTGGTCAAATCGACGTGAAGAGGTGTAATCGAAATATAGGAGTTTGAAACCGCATCGAAATCGGTCTCTTCTCTCTTATCAAAAACCAGTTCTCCCCCTGTAATCCAATAATATTTCTTCCCTCTTGGATCTACCTTTTCAACCACCGCATCTCCATTATGGATCCATCGTCCTTGTTTGGTAATTTTATAGGATTTGATCTCTTTCTCATCTACATTGGGGACATTCACATTAAGGAAGGTATCCTTGGGAAGCCCCTTCTTCATCACATATCGGGCTAACCGGACAGCAAAGCGGGCCGCAGTCTGAAATTTAAAGTGGCTCCTTGAGACCAGAGAAATGGAAAAGGAGGGGATACCAAGTAACGTGGCCTCAAAGGCGGCGGACACCGTACCTGAATAGGTCACATCATCTCCCAAATTTCCACCTTTATTAATTCCTGAAACGATCAAATTGGGACGTTTGGGGAGGATAACGTTGACTCCAATATAGACACAATCCGCTGGTGTTCCATCCACCGCATAAATATTTCTTTTGATCCTTTCGACGCGAAGGGGTCGATGGAGAGTGAGGGAATGAGCGGTTGTACTCTTCTCTCGATCAGGGGCGACGACATAAACCTGCCCGATTTCCCGGAGGGCCTTGGCTAAAATGAGGATTCCTTCAGAATGGATTCCATCATCATTGGTAACCAGGATCTTCACCCTTTCAGCCATAGGAAAGAGAGAGATGGTCGGGGCGAGAGGATTTGAACCTCCGACACCTGACACCCCATGCCAGTGCGCTACCAGGCTGCGCCACGCCCCGCAAAAAAAGAAATAAAATGATTAACCATCGGAGAATATAGGAAGAAGTGGGTTTCCGAATCTTCCCATATTCCACCCTTCCATCCATTTTCTCTCTAAACTTACTATAGTCAATTTCTAATAAAAAGTCAAAGTTTTGCCTAAGAGACCTCTAAAAAAATTTTTTAGTCGTTATAGAGTATCGGGTGAGAAAGGGATAATAATTATTTGTAGGGGAAGGGCTTGGCCCTTACCTCAATAAAGGATTACCCTAAAAATTTTATTAAACTGATGGCTACCAAATAAAATTACTTCTGCCCGCATTCAAAAGATTGGGCACCCTGCCTGTTAGGCCCTTAGGGGATTGATATCGACAAAAGATTGTCGATAAGCCTAAGCGGCAATGCCAATGATTTCAAAAATGTTTTGCATCTCTCTTTGGATGTTCTCATAATGG
>CAZFDM010000023.1:0-9977 GCA_964517975.1 uncultured Syntrophaceae bacterium | reverse complement strand
GCCCTCTGGGCCAACCGATAGGCCTGTCGAAGGGGAGATAAATTTTTAGGAATTCCCTTTAACCAAGAACCCCTCCCTTTTTTCTTAAAAACTTTAGAGGTTAGTTTTTTCTTTTTTAAATTGGTTCGATCTGCCATCTTTGCTCTCCGTTTCATTATTCGTTGATTTTTCTAACCTCATTCGAGGCATTCTTTTTCTTGCCAACCTGAATTTTTTATGTTAATCAAATCATTTTAAAGGGTTTTTGAATGGAATTCAAATAAGAGAGATTCTACTTAGAGGTTTCCCCATTCAGAAGAGAGGAATATGATGGATTATCGAAACACGCTCAACCTTCCGAAAACCGATTTTCCTATGAAGGCCAACCTGGCCAAAAGAGAACCTGAGATCCTGAAACAATGGGAGGTTGAAAAGGTCTATCAAAAAATTACCCAGCGATCGAAGGGAAGGGTTAAGTATATTCTCCACGACGGGCCTCCCTATGCCAATGGAAACATCCATATTGGAACCGCTCTTAATAAAATATTGAAGGATTTTATTGTTAAATCGAAATTCATGTCAGGATTTGATAGTCGGTATGTTCCGGGTTGGGATTGCCATGGATTGCCTGTTGAACATGAAGTGGAAAAAAGTCTGGGTAAAGGAAAGGAGGGTCTCTCTGTTGTTGAGATTCGAAGGCGGTGCCGAGAATATGCAGCGAAGTATGTAAATATCCAGAGAGAAGAGTTTAAACGCCTTGGCGTTTTTGGGGAGTGGGAGAACCCTTACCTCACCATGAACTTTTCCTACCAAGCCACCATTGTCAGAGAATTTGGGAAATTTCTCCTCAATGGATCCGTTTATAAAGGGAAAAAGCCTGTTCACTGGTGTCCTACCTGTAAGACTGCTTTAGCAGAGGCAGAGGTGAAGTATGAGGATCACCGGTCTTCCTCGATCTATGTAAAATTTAAATTGGTCTCAGAGGTGGAAAGATTTTTCCCCAATGAGAAGAGAAAACCTGTCTATGTCATCATCTGGACTACCACTCCCTGGACCATCCCTGCCAATTTAGCCATTGCCTTTCATCCCGATTATACCTATGTAGCCGTCGATATAGGCAAAGAGATTTATATTATTGCAGAGGCCTTGCTGGAAGAGGTGATGCGAAAATTCGGGATCGAGACCTATGAGGTGTTAGCCAAATTCCCTGGCCAGAGAGTCGAGGGTCTAAAATGTCGGCACCCTTTTTTAGACCGAGATTCCCTCCTCATCCTCGCTTCCTATGTCACGTTGGACACCGGGACAGGATGTGTCCATACTGCACCAGGCCACGGTCAGGAGGACTACGAGAGCGGGATCCAGTATGGATTGGAGATTTATAGTCCAGTGGATGATGAAGGTCGATTCACTCAGGATGTTCCCTTTTTTGCTGGTCAATTTGTCTTTGACGCTAATGAGGCGGTCAACCGAAAGCTTGCTGAGGTTGGGGCTTTATTGAAAGAAGAGACAATCGAGCATTCCTATCCCCACTGTTGGCGAACTAACGACCCTATCATCTTTAGAGCAACGGAGCAGTGGTTTATTTCTATGGAGAAGAGGGGGCTGAGAAAGGAAGCCCTTCGGTCAATTAATGAGGTAAGATGGGTTCCTCCATGGGGCCGAGATCGGATCTATGGAATGATTGAGAATCGACCCGATTGGTGCGTATCGAGACAGAGGGCATGGGGAATTCCTATTCCTGTTTTCTACTGCCAATCGTGTCAACATCCCTTGATTGCCAAGGAGGTCATCGATCGTATCGTGAGGCTATTTGAAGAGAAGGGAGCGGATGTCTGGTTTGAAGAAGAGACAAGTCACCTTCTTCCTGAAGGCACCCAATGTCTCCAATGTGGTGGAAAAGAGTTTAGGAAGGAGACGGACATTCTGGATGTTTGGTTTGATTCAGGGGTTTCTTATGCAGCGGTTTTGGAGCCCAGGGAGGATCTTCAATTCCCTGCCAGTCTCTATCTTGAAGGAAGCGATCAGCACCGGGGATGGTTTCACAGTTCCCTTCTCACATCGGTGGGGACAAGGGGAAGGGCACCCTATGAGGCTGTCCTCACCCATGGATTTGTCGTCGATGGAGAAGGGAAGAAGATGTCCAAATCAGCAGGTAACGTGATTGCCCCTGAGGAGGTCATCCAACAATTGGGTGCAGACGTCCTAAGGCTATGGGTCGCTGCAGAGGATTACAAGGATGATATCAAAATCTCCGATGAGATTTTGAAGCGATTGGCTGATGCCTATTTTAGAATCCGAAACACTTATCGATTCCTATTAGGGAATCTCTACGATTTCGATCCAGCAAAAGACCGAATTTCCTATCCGCACCTCCAGGGGATCGATCGATGGGCCCTTCACCGTCTTCAAAAATTGATCGCCAAAGTTCGGGAAGCCTATGACCGTTTTGAATTCTATGTGGTCTATCATGCCATTCAGAACTTTTGTGCGGTCGAAATGAGTTCCCTCTATTTTGATATTTTAAAGGATAGGCTTTACACCTCCTCCCCAAAATCCCTGGGTCGAAGGTCTGCACAGACTGTCCTTTATGAGATTTTGATAAGCCTTACCACCTTGATGGCACCCATCCTTGCCTTTACCACCGAAGAAGTTTGGAAACACCTCCCTCCTGAAGAAGGGAGGGTCGAGAGCGTCCATCTTTCTGCTTTTCCAGAGGTGAGAGCCGAATATGTAGATGATACCTTAGAGGGTCATTGGGAAAGGCTCTGGGAGATTCGGGCAGTAGTCACCAAAGCCCTGGAGGAGTCTCGAAAGGCAAAAAAGATAGGGCTCTCCCTGGATGCCCAGGTTCATCTTTACCTTCCAGAAAAACTCTACCAGTTGATTCTTTCCTTCGAGAAGGAGTTACCCTCTATCTTTATCGTCTCATCGGTCACCCTCAAACCCACAAGGGATGGGCAGGAGGTAAGGGCAGAGGTCTTTCGGGCGGATGGTCAGAAATGCGAAAGATGTTGGAGTTATGATAGAAGTGTTGGTTACTTCCCTGATCATCCAACCCTTTGTCAGAGGTGCCTGAACGTGGTTCAGGGATAAGATGGAGTGTGTAATCGCTGAGACCTACGGGATCAAAAAATTTAGTTCAACGGGACATACCTTAATCTCATGGTGATCCATAGAAAGTATCTATTCCTTTTAATGATGACCCTGTTGATTCTCATTCTGGATCAATGGAGCAAATACCTTGTCCAGAAGAGATTGCGCCTCTTTCAGAGTGTTGAGGTGATTAAAGGATTCTTCAACCTCGTTCATGTAAGAAATAAAGGGGGGGCATTTGGGATCTTTGGTGGAGCAAGAGGAGAGCTCTTTTCCTCTCTCTTCATCGTAGTTTCATTGATCGCCATTGGGGTCATCCTTTATTTCTTTTTTAAGGTCAGGGAGAAATCTCTTCTCTTCTCCCTTTCCCTGGTTCTGAGTGGTGCCATTGGAAACCTGATTGACCGAATCATTTATGGGGAAGTGGTAGATTTCCTTGATTTCCATCTCTTTTCTTACCATTGGCCTGCCTTTAACATTGCAGATTCTGCCATCACCCTTGGCATCGGTCTCATGGCCTTCAAACTTATATTTCATGATCGTCCCAAAAGTATCCAATAGCGATGTTTCCTATCCTTTCCCGACTTGGCCATTTAACGATTTATTCCTATGGATTTTTCGTGATCTTAGGGTTTGCCATTGGCACGCTCTTGGCTATCTGGAGAGCTAAAAAGGAGGGAATTTCAGTCTCTTTTGAAAGATTGGTCGACCTCTTTTTCTATAGCGTGCTTTCTGCCATTGGAGGGGCAAGACTCCTCTATGTCCTGCTCAATTTTGATTCCTATCGGAAAAATCCATTAAAGATATTTAACCTCTCAGAGGGGGGATTGGTCTTTTATGGAGGGCTCATTCTCGCCTTAGGGATTTCCATCCTCTATATGAAACGACACCGAATGCCTGTCTGGAGGCTGGCTGACCTGGTCTCCCCTTCAATTGCATTGGGAATTTTTTTCGGTAGAATCGGTTGTTTCTCCGCCGGTTGTTGCTATGGAAGGGAAACATCCCTTCCGTGGGCTGTTGTCTTCAAAGACCCAAACTCTTTAGGCCCATTGAATGTTCCCATCCACCCGGTTCAACTCTATGAGGCTGGGATAGGCTTGGGCCTCTTCGCCTTCTTAATCTGGTGGGGGAAGAGGAAACGGTTTGAAGGAGAGACGTTTTGGCTTCTCATCCTCTTTTATTCCATCGGTCGTTTTTTTATTGAAATGGTCAGGGGCGACCCCCGTGGGTTCTTTGTTGAACCTTTTCTATCCACCTCTCAAGCCATTGGAATCCTTCTGGTCATATTCTCACTTTTTATGTTATTCTATTTAAAAAGACGAGCAGGGGTGTCAACATGGCCATCTTAGAAATATTGAAATACCCTCATCCTATCCTGAAAAAGCGAAGCCAGGAAGTTGAGAAGATTGATGGGGAGGTAAAGAAGTTAATCGAGAGCATGAGGGAGACGATGTACCAGGCAAATGGAATTGGACTGGCTGCCTGTCAGGTTGGAGTGAGTCAAAGGGTCATTGTTTTGGATGTAAGTCCAATGGACCCTGACCAAGAATTCTTCGCTATGATTAACCCTGAAATTGTCTCTGAGGAAGGTGAGGTTGAGTTTGAAGAGGGATGTTTGAGCGTTCCTGAATGCGTGGAAAAGGTGAAGCGAAAGGAAAGGGTCTGGGTGAGAGGAATTTCCCCAGAGGGGAAAGAGATAGAGGTTAGGGGAGAAGGAATATTAGCCATCGCCCTTCAGCATGAGATCGACCATATCAATGGCATTCTCATCTTGGATCGAATCAGCCGATTAAAAAGAGAGGTCTATCGAAATAGACTGAAGAAAGCAAAAAAGAAGGAAGAGAAGGATTGAGAAAGAGTTGGCGAATTATTTTTTTTGGCACACCCTCCTTTGCCATCCCTACCCTCAAGAGACTGCTTCAAGAAACTGATGAAGTAGTAGCAGTAGTCACCCAACCCGACCGTGAAAAGGGGAGAGGGAGAAAGGTTGTTCCCTCACCCGTGAAAGAGTTTGCACTCCAGCATAAAATCTCTGTCTTTCAGCCAAAAAAGGTGAAAGATGAGAATTTCTATGAGAACCTCAAAGCCCTTCAACCCGATTTAATTGTAGTTGTCGCCTATGGTCAGATCTTACCAAAGTCGATTTTGGACATCCCAAGGTATGGGGCGGTCAATGTTCATGCCTCTCTTTTGCCTAAATATCGGGGGGCATCTCCCATCGCCTGGGCCATTCTCAAAGGGGAAAAGAGAACAGGGGTAACCACCATAAAGATGGATGAAGGGATGGATACAGGAGATATCCTTTTACAGAAAGAAATCATCCTTGGAGAAAGGGAGACTTTTGAAAGCCTTCATGACCGGCTGGCTTTATTGGGTGAAGAGGTATTAATGGAAACCCTTGAGCGGATGAAGAAGGGAGATCTTACCCCTATCCCTCAGGATCATTCTGAAGCGACCTTTGCCCCTCCTTTTAAGAAAGAGGACGGACGGATCGATTGGAAAAAAGAGGCAAGGGAGATTGACTGTCAAATTAGGGCTCTCAATCCATGGCCGGGGACCTTCACAGAATGGAATGGACGTTTATTGAAGATTTTTTCAGGAGAGGTGCGCCAGGGAATATCAAAGGGAGAAGCAGGAAGGGTAGTGTGGGTGGGCGCCGATTTCATAGAGGTGGAAACAGGAAATGGAAGCCTTCTCATCAAAGAGGTTCAATTGGAGGGAAAAAGGAGGATGAGTGTCAAAGAGTTTCTCTCCGGCCATTCCATTCCAGTCGGAACGGTCTTTCATTAAAATTTGGATTTCGGATTGATGGATTCTGAGACCCGCATTTCGCAATAAGATTTTGGAGCCACCTTGGAGACCAGACCTAAAAAGAGAATTTTCATCGGGCTATTAGTCCTGACCTGTTTGATCCTTTTCTTTCTCATCTTTCTTCTCTGGTATGTTCCTCTGGTAGGGTTGAAGAATATTCATCCCCTTCTTCCTCTCTTTTTCACCATCGCCCTAGCCCTATTGGTCTTTTTTATGGTTGCAGGAGGGTTGCTTCTGGTCTTTACGATTATATGGAGGAAGGATATCCTCTTCTCACACAAGTTGAGGGGAGTGGTGACAAAAGTGCTTTTCCCCTTTATGATTTTGATGGGAAGATTGGTGGGGGTATCGAAGGAGAGAGTACAGCAGTCCTTTATTGAGTTGAATAATCATCTGGTTCGTTCCAACCAACATCGAGCCAAACCCAAGCGCGTGTTGATCCTCCTTCCCCATTGTATCCAAAATTTTGATTGTCAGATTAAGATTACAGGGAATATAAAAAATTGTAAGGGTTGTGGGAAGTGTGAGATCAAGGATCTAATCCAACTGGCGGATCAATATCGGGTCAATATCGCGGTGGCTACAGGCGGGACGTTGGCTCGTCGGATCATTGTCGAAAATAAACCTGAGGCTATTGTGGCGGTGGCCTGTGAACTTGATTTAACCAGTGGGATTCAAGACAGTTATCCCATTCCAGTCATCGGGATTCTAAATGAACGCCCCTATGGACCTTGTATCAATACACGGGCGGATATTGAAAAGGTAAAAATCGCCCTCTTAGATTTTCTGGGTCCTGAACCTCAGGGAATTTCATCCTCCCCCAAGGATGGGTTAGAAAAGGGGTAATCCCCCGTTAGCGAGTTGACAATTCATTGTAAAATAATTATTATTCAGAGGTAAAAAGGAGGTGCGATCTTAGAATGAATCAATTTAAGACCTTTCTCTTAATGCTCGTTTTAACTCTTCTATTTATTTTGGTAGGCTCTGCTATAGGGGGAAGGAGTGGGGTTGTTTATGCTTTTATTTTAGCAGCCCTGATGAACTTCTTTGCCTATTGGTTTAGCGATAAGATCGTCCTTCGGATGTATGGGGCACAGCAGGTTTCTCAATCCGAAGCCCCTGAACTTTATCAGATTGTTGGAGATCTGGCCAATAAAGCAGGGATGCCAATGCCGAAGGTTTACGTGATGGATAATGATACGCCCAATGCCTTTGCTACAGGAAGAAATCCTGAACATTCAGCCGTGGCAGTGACGACGGGGTTAATGAGAATTTTATCGAAGGATGAACTAAGGGGAGTGATCGGGCATGAACTTTCACACATCCGGCATCGGGATATTCTTGTCAGCACCATTGCCGCCACGCTGGCAGGGGCGATTGGCATGCTCGCCCGAATGGCTCAATGGGGTGCCATCTTTGGTGGGGGTCGTTCGGATGAGGAAAGAGGGGGAGGCAATTTTCTGGTTGTGTTAGTCTTTTCAATCATTGCTTCTATTGCAGCCCTGCTCATTCAGATGGCGATCTCTCGCTCAAGGGAATACCTGGCTGATGCAGGAGGAGCACACCTCAGCCATCCCCTCTCGTTGGCCAAGGCCTTGGGAAAGTTGGAGTTAGCTGCCAAACGGATTCCAATGGAAGCCAATCCTTCCACGGCCCATATGTTCATTGTCAATCCGTTAAGGGGAGGTGGAATCCTTTCCCTCTTTAGCACCCATCCTCCTATTGAGGAAAGAATCGCACGCCTTGAGGAGATGGCAAGGACAGGTAGATTTTGAGGAGAAAAAACCCCAGGGAAATCTGTCTTGAAATCCTGAATCAGGTTGAAGAGACGGATGACCATCTGGATTGGCTTCTCACCCATGCCTTTAAAACCTATCGCCATCTAACCGCCCTGGACCGAGCCTTTCTTACAGAATTAATCTATGGTGTCCTCCGTTGGAGAGGGAGGTTGGATTGGACCGCCGAGCAGTTTTCCCACATTCCTTTTGAAAAAATCGAATTGAAAATCCTTAACATCCTTCGCCTGGGTCTCTATCAAATCCTTTTTTTATCGAAGATTCCTGTTTCTGCCTCGGTCAATGAATCGGTGAAATTAGCGAAGAAGATTCGTGGCAAGGGCGGAGCAAGTTTTATAAATGCTGTTCTCCGGTCAGTCCTTCGGGGAAAGGAAGAGTTGGTCTATCCTGATGTCGAAAAAGATCCAAGTCTTTACTTCTCTGTAGTTCAATCCCATCCGTTCTGGTTGATTCAGAGATGGATAAGGGAGATGGGGGTTGAAAGGACCATGGAGATTTGCCTCTTCAATAATGAAATTTCTCCCCTCACGCTTAGAACCAACACCCTCAGGATAGATAGGGAAGGTCTTATAGAAAAGTTAAAGGGAAAGGGGCTGACCCCTTCTCCTACGGTTTACTCGGAAGATGGGATTGTTCTAAAAGAACCCCCACCCGTTTCAGAACTTCCTTTCCATCAAGAAGGCTTCTATGTAATCCAGGAGGAGGCCTCACAATTGGTCACCTCCATTTTGGATCCAAGGCCTGAAGAAATCAATCTTGACGCCTGTGCAGGCCCTGGAGGAAAGACCACCCATATGGCTCAGAGGATGGGAAATCGAGGAAGAATTTACGCTCTGGATCTAAGCAAAGAGAAGTTGAATTCGATTGAAAAGAGGTGCCATCAATTGGGGGTAAAGATTGTTAAGACGATAAAAGGAGATGCAACTCAACCCCCTCCATTGGTAAAACAGATGAAGTTTGATCGAGTTTTGGCTGATGTTCCATGTTCAGGGTTTGGTACACTTCGAAGAAACCCAGATTTAAAGTGGAAAAGAAAGGAAGAGGATATTCAAAGATTAAGCACCCTCCAATCACGTATTCTAAGGGGGCTTGCCCCTTTGGTGAAGGAAGGGGGCGTTCTCGTATATAGCACGTGCACGGTCTTTATTGAGGAGAATGAGAAGGTGGTCGAAGGGTTTTTAAAAGAAAACCCCCAATTTCAACTGGACCCAATCACCAAAGTCCTTCCCGATAAATGCCACCTTTTTATTCAGAATGGATACTTTAAGACCTTCCCTCCTAAGGATAGAGTGGATGGATTTTTTGTGGCTCGAATGATGAAGACTTGAGTGCTTTTCTAAAATATCTCCAGACTCATTTGAAAGGAGGGTGGTTAAAGTCCCTTACCCTTCCTCAAGGAGAATACGGTGATCCAGGAGATTCATCTCCTTGATTCGGGCCTTAATCCTTTTCTGTTCTCCAAAGATGTTCTGTAAATAGAGTTCACCATTTTCAGGCCGAAGGATAGAAATATCTTCTAAGATGAGTTCTTCCTTTCCTTCTTTGATGAGATAAGCATTGGCTTCACACATCTTTTCCTCCTTCATTAAAGACCGCCACCGTGACGCGTGACCGTGGTCTCTATCATTTCAGATAGGAATGACCTCTTCGATTCGCTTCACCAACTGATCGACTAAATGGGGAAGGGGTTCCTTGGGGGCCCCAATGATTTCAACTTCTGCCATCTTGAGCGGAAGAAGATATTTCAACGCAGGAGATGAAGCAATCGCCTCAGAGATCTTAGGAGTCAATTCTCCCATCATGGAGTTGGCAAATAGGATGTTGATCGGTCCGATCAAGAGATCAACGACCCTTACCGTTTGAACAATAGCATTCTCTCCAGAGGCTCCCTTGTTCGCCCCCGCCTTTAACATGGCTCCAGTGGCCATTGCGTTAGTTCCCAAGGCAATGATCTCCACTTTTTCTGAAAAGGCCTCGCGGAGGCGCTTAATAATGACGCTCCCAATGCCCCCTCCTTGGCCATCGATCACTGCAATCGTCTTTCTTCTTTTATCCATTTGCGTGCAATAAAAAAGCCACCTCTTGTTTCCCTTCTTGAGAAACATCACCTTCGTGGCTAATGATTTTATACATCAGAGGGGTCGAATTTGTCAAATATTTATTAAGATCGCACCTGAAAACCCCGTCCTGTGGACGGGGATGAAAGGTGTGTATGCTGAAAACAGAAAAAATAAACCAGATGGTGAAACGAGTTCAGGATGGCATGACGGTTAGGTTCTGGCCTTTTTGTCATCCCGA
>CAZFDM010000022.1:0-9716 GCA_964517975.1 uncultured Syntrophaceae bacterium | reverse complement strand
GTTGAAGCGATTAAGTCTCTTACAAATCACCAAACCCCTTCCTCGGAAAAGGACCTTACTCTCTCAGAGTATTCTATCGTTGGAAGGCGAGTTCCTCGAATTGACTCTGTTCCCAAAGTGAAGGGAGATATGAAGTATTCTGCTGATCTCTATTTGCCAGGAATGCTTTATGCCAAGGTCCTCCGCAGTCCCTACGCCCATGCAAAGATTCTTAATATTGATACCACTCGTGCAGAAAAACTTCCCGGAGTGAGAGCCATTATTACGGGTAAGGATGCCCTACCCTACAAATGGGGCGTTTTTGCCTACACTCGGGACATGCAGTTTCTTCCAACAGATAAGGCTCGTTTCTTCGGTCAAGAAGTGGCCGCAGTGGCTGCCATTGATGAAGAAATTGCTCAAGAAGCAGTTGACCTTATTAAGGTAGAGTGGGAGCCCTTGCCCTATGTTCTCGATCCTGAAAAGGCCCTGCTTGATGGTGCTCCCCAGCTTCATGAGGACAAACCTGGAAATGTTAGCGTCCGAATCTTTGTGAACGAAGGCAACGTAGAGCAGGCCCTTTCAGAGTCTTACCTCGTTGAGGAAGGCCGATTTTCTTCGCCAGAAGAGAGTTATTGCCAGTTGGAAAATTATGCTGTTTTGGCTAACTTTGATTCGACCGGTCTGGATATCTGGTGTCCCAACGCAGGACCTCATATGAAGGCAAGACCTCTAAGCAATGCACTGGGAATTCCTACTTCAGACGTTCGTGTCCGTAAGATTGCGGTGGGTGGACATTTTGGAGGCAGGTCTGAGATCTCTCCTGCAGATTTTATGGCTGCCCTTCTCTCGAAAAAAGCTCGGCGGCCTGTTAAATTGATCTACACCCGAGAGGAGAATTTCAACTGCGTGCGACAAGTTCATAGCAGTATTACGAACTGCAGGGTGGGTGTCGACTCTGAGGGGAAGATCACTGCAGTCGATATGAAAGTGATTATGGATGGAGGAGCCTATGCCAGCACTGGCCCCATTGCTGCCTCTGTTGCTTATATCATGATTGAAGAGGCTTACAAGTTCCCCAATCTCCGTTATGAAGCCATCCGAGCCTATACCAATAAGCCACCTCGGGGAATGTACCCCCATCACCCTCGGACCACCTATGCGGGATTGGAATTATTGCTGGACGCCCTTTCTGAAAAACTTGGAATGGATCCCTTCGAGTTTAGAATTAAGAATGCCGTTCACGAAGGCTATATCACTCCAACAAGAACGGTGATTACTTCTTGTGCTGAAGTCGAAACCATGCGTCGGGCTACAGAAAAGGCAGGCTGGAAAGAGAAACGTGGCCATCTACCCCCCTATCGGGGGATAGGAATGGGGTGTAGTTCGATGATCAGTGGATTCCCAATGGGCATTCGGGGAGGTTCTGCAGCCTTTGTGCGGTTTAATGAAGATGGGGATGTGACGGTGATTTCTGGAGTGATGGATAATGGACAAGGTAATGACAGTATGATTGCTCAGATCGCTGCAGAAGAGTTAGGGATCCCACTGGAGAGGATCAAGGTCATCACCGGTGATACCAGTGTCACCCCCTCTGACCAAGGGGCTTACTCTCAAGCCTCTACCCTGATCTCCGGAGGTGCAGTCAAGGCTGCGGCTGCTGATGCAAAGGAACAACTCTTAGAGGTTGCCGCCCAAATGCTGGAGGCAAAAAAAGAAGACCTAATGGCTCGAGAAGGTCGGATATTCGTGAAGGGAGAACCTGAGAGATTCTTAGAGATCTCGAAGGTGGCTCGAACTGCACTGGCACAGAATCGGGCCATCCTGGGCCGTGGAGATCGCTGGCCTGATGCGGACCCGAAGCGTGAATGGATTAAAAACCCCCGTGGCCAGATCGCCTCTGCATTCTCCTTCGGAACTGCTGTGGCTGAGGTTGAAGTAGATCCAGAGACAGGGAAAGTAAAGATCCTTAACATGGTCGCAGCCCACGACTGTGGCTACCCGATTAATCCTATGGCGGTGGAACAACAGATTCAACGATCCGCTATGGAAGGAGGCCCTCAAGGGGTGCTAATGGAGAAGCACGTATGGACTCCAAAAGGCCAGAACCTTAATGCAAACTTCGCTGACTATTGGTTCCCGCTCTCCACAGATGTGCCCAATATCGATCCCATCATCGTCACCTCCAATGATCCCTTTGGACCATTTGGCGCTAAAGAGGGAGGGCTATCCATATCGGTCGCTATGATTGGAGCAATGGCCAATGCAGTGAGGAATGCTATTGGCGTGATGCCCAAAGAACTTCCTGTGACACCAGAAGTAGTGTTACGCATGCTCGAGGAAAAGAAGTCAAGATGAACCTGAAACAGTAACTGATAACCCAGTTCTTAACTTCTTTATTCAATGCTCAGGGTTCAAAACTATTTCGTAGGTAAAAGCGTAATTCTTCTCTCGCGCGACCCCTCTTAATTTAAGAGGGAGGTAGAGAGGGTTTTAGATCTTTATGGGTTTAGATATCTTTTGCACTGGGTAGGAACATCTATTCAAGGAGGGACATCAGAATGCAGGTATTAGTCTTGGGGGGAACAGGAGGAATGGGTCAGGGAGTAGCCCGAGACCTCATCAAACAGGAACGAATACAGAAAGTTCTCTTAGGAGATATTAATATTGATCCAAATCGTTTGCAGGAGAAGTTGCGTAGCAGTCCAAAAGTCTCCTTACACCGAATCGATGTAAATGACCATGTGGGTTTAGTCAAAGCCTTTAAAGAGGTGGATGTGGTCATCAACTGTGCAGGTCCATTTTACAAGACCGCAGTCCCTGTCGCGAGGGCAGCGGTGGAAGCCAAGGTGAACTATATCGATATTTGTGATGACTATGAGGCCACGGAGATCCTTTTTACTTCTGAAATTGACCAACTGGCAAAAGAAGCAGGAATCACGGTTCTCACAGGAATGGGATCAGATCCAGGAACAAACAATGTGTTGGTGAGGTGGTATGCCGATCAACTGGATCGTGTGGACGAGATTGAACTATTCTGGGTCGTCAGTATTGCTGAACTCTCTGGAGCGGCCTGGGATCACAGCCTTCATATGACGTTAGGGAAAATTCCCCAATATTTGGATGGGAAATTAGAATATGTTGAAGGAGGAACTGGGGAGGAAGTAGCTCAGTTCCTCGAACCCCTTGGCACCTGTGTGGTTCGCTATGTGGGTCATCCACAACCCCTGACCATCCCGCGATATATTAAAGATGTGAAAAAAGTCGTGGTCAAGGGTGCGCTCATCCCATCTTGGGTGGATCAACTCATTAAGGAACAAAAGGAGACAGGGTTTCTTAGTAAAGAACCCATAGAGGTAAAGGGGACCAACGTCGTCCCTTATGATCTAACCCTGAAGCTCTGGGAGACCATTCCCAATAATAGGGATAGGGGTCCTTTCTCCTCGGGTCTGAAAGTGATCGTCCGGGGTGAAAGAAAAGGGAAACAGGTTACCTACACGGCTGACATCGCAGGCAGGATGGCGCCAGGAACAGGACTCCCTGCCTCCATTGCTGCACTCATGTTCGATGCAGGCGAGGTGAAGGTGAAAGGAGTCGTTGCCCCGGAAGGCTGTATCCATCCAGAAAAATTTCTTAAGGCCCTCATCCAAAGAGGGGCGAGAATCCATCAAACGGAAACAGTCCAATCGATTCTTGCTTTTTAGCCAAACCCTAAAATTCTTAAAGGAGAGCCCTCTATGAAAGAAGCCAAAAAACTTCATCTCAAAAAGAGCCTGGAACTTTTTGAAGAGGCAAAAAAATTGGTCCCTGGAGGAGTGCTGGGCGCAAGAAAACCGAGCGATTTTATTGAAGGGGAATATCCCATCTTTCTTGAGTATGGGAAGGGTTGCAGGTTAACCGACGTGGATGGGAATGAGTATATTGATTTTATGTGTGGCTATGGACCGATCATTCTTGGCTATCGTGAAGAAGAGGTGGATGAGGCGGTCATTCGACAGATCCGGGAAAAAGGCTTCTGTTTCACCCTCACCCAGAGGTATCAAAACGAACTTGCTGAAACCCTCCGTCAACTCGTCCCAAGTTCTGAAATGAGTATTTTTTTAAAGACAGGCTCGGATGCCACCACCGCAAGCATCCGGATTGCAAGGGCCCACACCAACCGGATCAAGGTCATGCGATGTGGCTATCACGGCTGGCATGACTGGTGTGTGGAGATGAAAGGAGGCATCCCTGAAAAACTCTACGAAGATGTCTATGAATTCCGGTATAACGACCTGGACCAGCTCAAAGACTTGATGAAACGATATGGCGATCAAACTGCAGCGATTATCATGACCCCTTTTGGCCACCCACTGCATCAAAAAATGGAGGAACCCAAGCCTGGATTCCTTGAAGGGGTAAGAGAGATCGCTCACCAGTATGGGGCGGTATTGATTTTCGATGAAGTCCGAACCTGTTTCAGGCTCAGAATGGGTGGGGCACAAGAACTCTATGGGGTCATTCCTGACTTGACGGTCCTCGGAAAAGGAATGGCCAATGGATATGCCATCAGTGTGGTCACAGGGAAAGCAGAGGTCATGATGGCAGCCGCACAAAAACTTTTCATCTCCTCTACCTTCTTCCCGAACAGTGACAGTTTTATTGCAGCCCTAAAAACCATTGAAATCCTCAAGCGGGATAACGTCCTTGAACAGATATGGGAAAAAGGGGGACGTTTCCTAAGAAAAATTCAGGAGATCCTTCAGAAGTATAAGGTCGGAGCTGAGTTAAGTGGTGTGGCCCCCATGTTCTTTATCACCTTCAAGCGAGATGAAGCAGGAACTCATCGGGCGAGGCGCGATGATTTTTACACCCAACTGATTCGCAGGGGCATCTTCTTTGCTCCTCACCACCATGGATATATCTGCTACAGGCATACGGATCAAGATCTGGACATAGCAGCCAAGGCCATCGATGAATCCCTGGCCTATCTAAACGAAAAGTATCCAATCAAATTTTAAAGAGGGAAACACCATGAAGGTGAATAAGATCGACCATATCTGTATTGCCGTTAAGAACCTTGAGGAGGCAAGAAAGATCTGGGAACCTGTATTAGGGAAAACGAAACCAGATGATACCTATGTGGATGAACTTGAAAAGATTAAAGTCGCCAGATACTGGTTAGGAGAAGTAGGATTTGAACTGATGGAGTCCACAACCCCGGATGGAGAGGTGGCCAAATTTATCGAAAAGAGGGGGGAAGGGCTCATGGTCCTAAGCCTCAATGTGGATCATACCCGTTCGGCCATAGATGAACTAAAGGCAAAGGGATACCCCTTTATCGGGGGGCCGAGGCCATTTCGGGACTGTGAATTTGCCTTCATCCATCCCAAAAAGATGAATGGGGTGTTACTCGAATTGATTGATTATAAATGGAGAGAGTTTGAAAAAGGGGAGTCTTAACTTTACCAACTTAATTCTTGACAACCCAAAAAAATATTGATATTTGAAATCCTACCTTCAAGGGTGGTGGATTGTGAATAACAAACAATTCTTATAAAAAGGAGGTGATGAA
This sequence comes from uncultured Syntrophaceae bacterium, assembly GCA_964517975.1. GTDB lineage: Bacteria > Desulfobacterota > BSN033 > BSN033 > UBA1163 > JBBIRM01. Next base: position 4,183 of record CAZFDM010000022.1, on the reverse strand, counting down.
AAAAGGTCCACACCTAAAATAACCCTATCCCGAAAGGAGGCGAGTATGAAGGAGTATAAAGTATTTTTAAGAGAGGATGAGATTCCAAAACAGTGGTATAATATCCAAGCAGACTTACCCACCCCGCTTCAACCACCCATCCACCCGGCAACAGGACAGCCCATCGGTCCACAGGATCTTGCTCCAGTCTTCCCAATGAACCTCATTGAACAGGAGGTAAGCCAACAGCGTTGGATTGATATCCCGGACGAAGTAATGGAAAAATACCTCATCTGGAGGCCAACCCCACTTCATCGGGCTTATGCCTTGGAGAAGGCCTTAGGAACGCCTGCACGAATCTATTATAAGAACGAAGGCGTGAGCCCTCCAGGGAGTCATAAACCAAATACTGCTGTGGCCCAGGCCTATTACAATAAGGCCTTCGGGATCAAACGAATCACCACTGAGACCGGTGCAGGCCAATGGGGAAGTGCTCTCAGCTTTGCCTGCTGTCTCTTTGGTTTAGAATGTAAGGTCTATATGGTTCGAATCAGTTATGACCAGAAACCCTACCGGCGTCTGATGATGAACACCTGGGGAGCCAACTGTGTTCCGAGCCCGAGTAAGGACACCAATGCAGGCAGAAAGATTCTTGAACAAACCCCTGACTCTCCTGGAAGTCTGGGGATTGCCATCAGTGAAGCCATTGAAGATGCGGTTACCTCCAAAGACACTCGATACTCTCTTGGAAGCGTATTGAACCATGTGCTCATGCATCAGACCATCATTGGGCTTGAGGCCAAGAAACAACTGGAGAAATTTGGAGAAAAGAAGGTCGATGTCGTGACAGGTTGTGCAGGAGGCGGGAGTAACTTTGCAGGTCTTGCCTTCCCCTTTGTTCTCGATAAGATCAATGGAGCCGATATCACCATTATCCCTGCTGAACCAACTTCTTGCCCGACCATGACCCGGGCACCCTTTGTCTATGACTTTGGCGATACCGCTGCCACCACCCCTCTTCTTCCAATGCATAGCCTTGGCCATGCCTTCATCCCCCCGCCTATCCACGCTGGCGGACTCCGCTATCACGGGATTGCCCCTCTTCTGAGTCAACTCATTATTGAAGGATTGATCACCCCTCGAGCCTATAATCAATTAGAGTGCTATGAGGCAGCGGTTCTCTGGGCAAGGACAGAAGGTGCCATTCCAGCACCAGAAACGAGCCATGCCATTTGCACAGTGATTGAGGAGGCAAAAAAAGCAAAACAAGAAGGCAAAGAGAAGGTCATTCTTCTTAACTGGAGTGGACACGGATTAATGGATCTGGGTGGCTACGATTCCTATTTTACTGGAAAACTGGTTAACTACCCACTGCCAGAAGAGGAAATGAAGAAATCTCTCAAGGCGATTGAAGGATTGCCAAAACCCCAGATGTTAAAGAAAGGAAAACCTGTTTAAACTCTCCCTATCCTACGGGTCTAAAAGGCCCGTAGGATTTTTTAATCTTTTTTGTGACAAAATACTCAAATGATAGAAGAGTATGATGGGCTTATTATCCGCTGTCCCATGTTAGGAGGGGAAGTTCCCTTTCGGTATTGTCGAACCCTCAATGATGAACTTCCCTGTCGAAAGATTATTCTCTGTTGGGAATTTCGGATGGAGATTGGAAAATTTCTTGGTGACCATTACTCCATTGATCAAATCGAGAAGGCCCTGGCTCCTCCCACCAAGACAAGACTCGAAACCATTCTCGAACTGATCGAAAAGGCAAAAAAAGGTAAAGAAGAAGGGGCATGACAAGATGATCATCTCTGACCGTTTGATGAACATTAAACCCTCAGGGGTTAGGCGAATCTTTGATTTAGCCCGACAGATGAAAAACCCCATCAACCTGAGTATCGGAGAGCCTGACTTCGATATCCCAGAGCCCTTAAAAGAGGAAGGGATTGAATGGATCAGAAAGGGGTTTAACAAATACACCCCTACCCAAGGAATTCCGGAGTTGAGGGAGAAGATTTCGGAATACCTAAAAAAGAAGGGAATCCATTTTGAGGAGGTGATGGTCACGGCTGGAGTTACGGGCGGTCTACTTCTTGCCAGCCTTGCCCTGATCAACCCTGGAGATGAAGTCATTATTCCTGACCCATTCTTTGTCATGTATGAATATCAGGTCCTCCTCATGGGCGGCGTTCCTGTCTTTTTGGATACCTACCCTGACTTTCGTCTCAGAGAAGAGGAGATTGCCCAAAAGATTTCAAAGAAGACAAAATTCATCATAATCAATAGTCCCAATAATCCAACAGGGGCAATCTACCCATTGGATGACCTGAAAATGGTGGTGAGATTTGCACGAGAGAGAGACCTTCTTATTCTCTCTGACGATATTTATGATTATTTCGTTTTTGATGCTCCCTCTTGCCCCACAGTCGGTCAACTCTATGAAAAGACACTTACCTTTGGTGGATTTTCTAAGGGCTGGGCAATGACTGGATGGAGATTAGGATATGTAGCAGGTCCCCGCGAGATCATCCAGCAGATGATCACTCTCCAACAATACACCTTTTCCAGTGTCAATTCATTTGCTCAAAAGGCTGCCGTCAAGGCCCTCGACTATCCTATGGAGGATTACATCCTCGAATACCGAAAGAAGAGGGACCTCATCTATGAGGGGTTAAAAGAGAAATTTCAGGTCCAAAAGCCACAAGGGGCTTTTTACATCTTCCCTGAGGTGCCTGGGGGAGATGGTGAGGCCTTTGTGGAAAAGGCGATTCAAAACAATCTCTTTATCGTTCCAGGAAGCGTCTTTTCTAAAAGGAAGAGTCACGTGAGAATCTCCTTTGCCGCCTCCGAGGAGACCCTCCTGAGGGGAATTGAGGTCCTGAACCGAATCAGTTAAAATTGTTTTAAGGGAGAGAAACGTAAGGCAAAGATGCCAGTGGATTTACAGGCAGTCTGCGAGATCATTGAGCGGCATGGTCATCAGAAGGCCTCTCTGATTGGAATCCTCCAGGACATTCAAACAAGAATGAACTACCTTCCTCGAAAGGCCCTGGTTCAAGTCTCCAAAAGTCTCGACATCCCTCTTACCACCATCTATGAGGTGGCTACTTTTTATAAGGCCTTTACGCTTGAACCCAAGGGAAGACACACGATCCAGGTCTGTTTAGGGACCGCCTGTCATGTGAGAGGAGGGGCAAGGGTTCTTAACTATCTTGAAAATCGACTGGGCATAAGGTGTGGAGGGACAACCAAAGACCTTGCCTTTACCCTTGAAAGCGTAAACTGTCTTGGGGCGTGTGCCTTAGGGCCAATCCTGGTGATTGATAAAAAATATTATGGAAAAATCAATCCGAATAAAATTGACCCCATCCTGGAGAAATACCAAAATTCTAAATTGATCGATTCTATGGAATCGAGCTTCTGACGAATCCAAAGCAAAAGGGCTATGAATCTTCCTCTCAAAAATATCTCAGACCTTCAGACCCTCCGTCACTTACTCCAAAAATCGAGAAATAAGAATAAACCCTGTATTACCATCTGTGCTGGAACGGGCTGTCAGGCAACCGGTGCTTCAGAGGTTGTTGAAGAATTTAGAAAGGAAATCCATCATCAATCCCTTAAAGAGAGGGTGGAGGTTCGGGCAACCGGGTGTCATGGTTTTTGTGAACGGGGTCCTTTGTTGGTTCTCCGACCCGAAATGATCTGCTATACCCATGTGGAAACGAAGGATGTTCGCCGGATCATCCAAGAGACCGTTCTGGGGGGGAAGGTCATCGAGGACCTTCTCTATCAACACCCGGAAACAGAGGAGAGGATCATTCATGAATATGATATTCCTTTTTATAAATTTCAACAGAGGTTGGTCTTTGGAGCAAATGGGGAGATCGATCCTGCCTCCATCGAGGACTATATCGCAATAGATGGTTACCAAGCCTTGGAAAAGGTTTTAACCGAGATGAAACCTGAGGAGGTAATTGAAACGATTAAAAGGGCTGGCCTCAGGGGAAGAGGAGGTGGGGGATTCCCAACTGGAGTAAAATGGGAGGCCTGTCGAAGAGCCAAAGGAAAGGAGAAGTTTGTTATCTGCAACGCTGATGAAGGAGATCCAGGCGCCTATATGGACCGCTCTCTTTTGGAAGGGAATCCTCATAGGGTGATCGAAGGGATGCTCATCGGTGCCTATGCGATTGGTTCTGAAGAAGGG
>CAZFDM010000021.1:0-10542 GCA_964517975.1 uncultured Syntrophaceae bacterium | reverse complement strand
TGACACCATTTGTTCTCAAGTGTTAGAGATAAATTCTCAGACTTAAACATGTAAGAATCTAAAACCCAAAACTGAGATCCCGAAACAAGTTCGGGATGACAAAAAGGCCAGAACCTAACCGTCATGTCATGCTGAACTTGTATCAACATCTGGTTTATTTTTCTGCTTTCAGCATACACACCTTTCATCCCCGTCCACAGGACGGGGTTTTCAGGTCCGATCTCAATAAACCAGAGCAAGACGCATGAAGTTAAGAAATAAAATCATGTTTTTGCGCCCTGCCCTATGCGTTATAGGTCTTCTTTTTTCACAAGAGGAAACATCACCCGAAAGGTCGTCTGGCCCTCCTCTCCTTCCACCTCTATCCTCCCACCCATATGTTTGACTAATCGGGTGGTAATGTGAAGCCCTCTTCCCCTCCCGTTGCCAGTAAGGTACTTTTCTGCCTCCTCTTTTGGGATTTGTCCTGTATTGGTTATTTCGGCAACTGCCCATGAACCCTTTAGGTAAGACTGGATGGAGAGTTCTCCTCCTGCCTCAGGAATGGCATTGGAGGCATTGTTGAGCAGGTTATCCAAAACCCTTTCAAGATGAATGGGGAAACATCGTATCCATAGAGGAGATTCTAAAGTTCCTTCTACAAGATGAATATTCTCCCGCTTCAACTCCTTGATCATCTGCTCATTAATCAAAAAACGCCTCTTCAATCTCTCGGTCAAATCGACGACCTCTTCCCTTCCTTCACCATAAAGGGTCAAGGCCAGTTCCTGAATTCGTGAGGTCTCCCTAAGAATGATTTCTAAGGCCTGATCGACCTTATCCTTCTTAGACAAGTAGTCTCCTTCCTCCAAGATTTTTTTCACCCTTTTTGCAAACCCGGCTGTGGCAATGGCTGGATTCTTAAAGTCATGAAGGATATCATCCATCTTCTCCAATCTTAATCCCTTCATTAACTCTTTACCAAAGAAGGTGAATATCTCTATCTCTTCTTCTGTAAAGCGCTGATGTTGGGCCTGGGCATCGAAAGCCAAAAAGGAATGGACGACCCCGTTGACTTTCAGGGGGACATAAAGAACAGAATGAATCTCCTGGGTTTCTAAAAATCGTTTGAGGTCGGCTGGAAGCAATCGGCTTTCTTTTGGATGGTCAATGAGGATATAGCCAGGATAGACCTTTTCATTTTCAAATTCGCCAAAAGGCCCCCTCTGGTTGACAATGGCATCCATATAAGGTGTATCCTTGATATTAAAAACCTTTCCAATCCCGTGCTCGATCTCTGGATAGCCTGCTTCCAAGACGACCTGCTGACGATCCTCGGTCACGGAAAAGAGGGCACACCTTTGAATCTTCATGATATGGACCAATTCAGGGATGACTAAGTTGAAGACATCTTTGAGTTTAATTCCCTCCCTCTTTCCCAATTTAAGAAAAATCTGTTCAACGATCTTGTCTTTAGTGAGGTTCATCTTTTGAAGGTCCAAGATTCGCTTCCGGGCAATGACATAGCTCACCCTTCTTGAAAGCATTTCAGCGATCTTCCCCTCTAAAGGGGTAAATACCTTATCCTTTTCTTTAAAGTAAATCTGGATGGACCCTTCACTATCCACATCTTTTAAGGAGAAGCGGGGAATTCGAATGGGAACCGCCATCATTGAGTTAATCCCCCTCTTCTGAACCTTCTCCTTATTCTTATACTTCTCCTCTTTAAGGATATTGGGGACAAAGTAACACTGCTGGGTTCTCACCACCTCACCAGCGATGGTATCTTCAAATGGAATGGTCTCCTCACGGTCTCCCAATTGGGTAGGATAAGAACCAAAGGCAATCATCTCTCCTCTTTCAGGATCATAGATTCGGATGCTGGCTGCCTCCGCTCCCAGATACTCCACCATATTTTTTGCCAGTGATTCGAGGATCTCTTTCTCAGTTAAGGAGGGATTGATATCGAGGATGGTCTCAGCCTGGCTGATGAGTTTATCTACATATTGGAAGAGAACTTCCTCTTTAATCAATTCGATTCCTGTGCTTACTTCTTCAAGAGTAAGCGTACATCCTTTCTCTTTCAATCTGACCCAGATTCTTTCTAAAAGGGTTTGATCAATTTTAAAATGATCCATCCCTCCCCCAATTTTAAAAAGCCTAATCGGTTTAAAAATATTATAAACCTTTCTCCAAGAGTGTCAACCAAAAGGATTGATATCTCTGAAACAGGATTTAGTCGTTATATAACAATTGGGCAAGCGGTTGGATAGCGATAATAAGTATTTGTAGGGTAAGGGCTTGGCCCTTGCCGATATTCGGTAAGCCACAAGGGCTTACCCTACGAAAAACCAACCCATAAAGGGTTCCCCTACAAATCTTCTTAACCCGATGGTTAGATTCTTACATGTTTAAGTCTGAGAATTTATCTCTAACACTTGAGAAAAAATGGTGCCATGCTGAACTTGGTTCAGCATCTTGTTTTGTCCAAAAGGTGAGATCCTGAAACGAGTTCAGGATGACAAGTCTGTTAAATTTCAAATATTTTTGGTTAGGTATATCAGGATTTATAAATACTGAACTCAGGCCTAAGCATCGTCCATTAATTAAGACAATCTATTTTTATAGTCCTGATAATTAAATTCTTTAATCAATCGAAATCCTGATTTTCCATTCCATATTCCAATGGAGGGGTGAGGGATGCCATTGAACATGGTTGTTTTAACTGTGGTATAATGAATCATATCCTCAAATATGATTTGATCCCCAGGTTTCAGTTCCTGATCAAAGGACCAGCATCCCATAACATCTCCTGCCAGGCAACTCACCCCTCCCATTCTGTAGGTGGGTTTCCCTGGCGTTTCATCCATAGCTCCCAGGATAGCAGGCTTATAAGGCATCTCTAAACAATCGGGCATGTGACAGGTAAATGAGACATCGAGGATGGCGGTTTTAATCCCATCATTTTCAACAATATCTAAAACCTTAGAAACTAAATAGCCTGTTCGATAGGTAAATGCGCTACCAGGCTCCAGGATAATCTCTAATTGAAACCTTTTTTTAAAATCATTTAAGATCTTAATCAGATGTGAAATATCATACCCCTTTTTTGTAATAAGATGACCTCCACCCATATTTACCCATTTCAATTTGGGTAGAAATTTCCCAAACTTGTCTATGAATAAAGATAACACTCTCTCCAATGCATAAGAGTCTGCTTCAAAAAGGGTGTGAAAATGAAACCCCTCTACTCCTTGCGGAAGAATATCACCCAGTTGATTTGCGGTGATTCCAAATCGTGAACCGGATAAGCAGGGATTATAGAGGTCACAGGAAGAATTTGAATACCCAGGGTTCACACGCAATCCAACCGAGACTCCCATCCTTAGGGCCACTTGAGCAAACTTTTGTAATTGGCTGATGGAGTTGAAAGAGACATGGCTACTGTATTTTAAGATCTCTGAGAAGGTATTCTCCTCAAAGGCAGGGGAGTAGGTATGGGCTTTTACCCCGAGTTCTTCGAAAGCAAGCCTTGCTTCATTGGCCGAGCTTGCAGAGGCACCAAACCCATACTCTTTAAAGATGGGAAAGGCACCCCAATTTGAAAAAGCCTTGAGCGAGACGAGAACCTTGACTTGAGCCGCCTCTTTCACCCTTCTGATCAATTCAAGATTATTTCTTAACAGTTGCTCATCGATCACATAACAAGGGGTAGTGATTTTTCTAAAGTCAATAGACATCGTTCTCAGGGTAAATTGGAATGTTGGAATGATGGAATATTGGAATATTGTAAAAAATAAAAGGAAGAAAAATCTTTTTTTACGGGACCCATCGTTCCGCTATTCCATTCTTCCATTATTCCAATTCCTATAATTCTAAATCCACATCGTGCAATTCGTGCCAGGGAAGTCCATGGATGGCCAATTGCTCCATAAATGGGTCAGGATCAAACTGTTCCGTGTTAAATACTCCAGGTCCTTTCCATTTTCCTGTAAGAAACAACATCGCGCCTATCATTGCTGGGACACCAGTCGTGTAACTAACTGCCTGCGTTCCGGTTTCTCGGTAGGCATCCTGGTGTTTACAATTATTATAGATGTAGTAGGTCTTTTCCTTTTGATGTTTAACCCCTCGAATTCGACAACCGATAGAAGTTTCACCTGTATAATGCTCCCCCAGTGAAGCGGGGTTTGGCAATACCGCTTTTAGGAATTGAATGGGTACAATCTCCCTTCCTTCATAGAGAATGGGTTTGATACTGGCCATCCCAATATTTTGAATGACACGTAAATGGGTCAAATACTCCTCTCCAAAGGTCATCCAGAACCGAGCCCTTTTTAGGGTAGGAAAATTCTTGACCAATGACTCCAATTCCTCATGATACATGAGATAGGATTCCCTGGGTCCGATATTTGGATAATTCAATGGCCTGTGAATTTCATGAGGTTCGGTTTCAATCCACTTCCCATCTTCCCAGTATCTCCCTTTTTGGGTGACCTCTCGTATGTTGATTTCTGGGTTGAAGTTGGTGGCAAAAGGCTTTCCATGCTCCCCTGCATTGCAGTCCACAATATCCAGATAATGAATTTCGTCAAAATGGTGTTTTGCCGCATAGGCGGTAAAAACCCCGGTCACCCCTGGATCAAACCCACAACCCAGGATGGCGGTAAGGCCTGCTTTTTGAAACCTTTCCTGATAGGCCCATTGCCATTTGTATTCAAATTTAGCGAGATCGGGTGGTTCATAACTGGCGGTATCTAAATAATTGACCCCTGTCTCAAGGCAGGCATCCATGATGGTGAGGTCTTGGTAGGGCAAGGCAACATGAATCACCATCTCCGGTTTAAATTTTTTAAATAACCTCACCAATTGGTTAACCTCACTGGCATCCACCTGAGCGGTCTTAATTCGATCCCCTCCGACGGCCTTTGCGATGGCCTCACATTTTGAGGGATTACGACTTGCCAGCATAATCTCTGTAAATACCTCGGGCACTTTTGCAACTTTATGAGCGACGACCGTACCCACCCCGCCTGCTCCAATGATTAATACCTTCGCCATTTTCCTCCATCCTAAAAGGATAGTTTAAGAAGAATTTTGTTTAATAAAATAAACTCACCTAAAGTATATTCGTCTTTTCGAATTTGTCAAGGGTTTTTTGAAGGTCTGAAAAAGGGTTAGCCATTCTACCAATAACTGGTGAGGTGGGGTGAAAAAGGCTTCCTCCATCAGGCGGGCAAGGGGATAGATCCCGATCATAATTAGGTGTAGGGTAAGGGCTTGCCCCTTACCTTAAACCCATATAAAGGGTTCCCCTACGAATTTTCTTAAACTGATGGTGAGCCAATAAAATCATTTGGGCCCGAATTCGAAGGTTTTGAACTCACCTCGCCAGTTTTTTACATACGTTTTTAGGGCCCTCTTTAAAAGAGGATACTCACCTTTACACCCTTTTGATTTTCTGTTACGTTTTTTGTGTAATGGATAAAATCGTTATCCGAGGGGCGAAGGTCCATAATCTAAAGAATTTTGATGTGGAGATCCCCCGAAACTGCCTGATCGTCATCACAGGATTAAGCGGGTCAGGCAAATCCACCCTTGCCTTTGACACCCTCTATGCAGAGGGTCAGAGAAGGTATGTCGAATCTCTTTCTGCTTATGCACGTCAATTTTTAGAACAGATGGAGAGGGCGGATGTTGAATCCATTGAAGGCCTTTCTCCTGCCATTGCCATTGACCAACGGAGTGTCTCGAGAAGTCCCCGCTCAACAGTAGGGACTGTGACCGAAATTTACGACTACCTCCGCCTCCTCTATGCAAGGATTGGAGAACCTTTCTGTCCCTATTGTGGTCATCCAATCTCCTCTCAGACACTTCAGCAAATCAAAGAAACTCTCCTTCGTTTTCCCCGAGGAACCCTCCTCACTCTATTTTCTCCTATTGTCAGGGGACGAAAGGGCGAATATCGCAAGGAGTTGGAAGAGCTCCGAAGGGATGGATTTATAAGGGTGAGGATTGATGGGAAACTGATGGATCTCAGCGAAGAGATCCGCCTGGATAAAAATAAACGGCATGAGATCGAGGTCTTGGTAGACCGCCTCGTGGTCAAAGAGGGAGGGGAAAAAAGAATTCTCGACTCCTTAGAGATCTCCTCTAAACTCTCTCAAGGAATTATCAAGGTTGAACGGGAAGGATTCCCTCCCATGGTTTTCAGCCAAAGGTTCTCCTGTATCGATTGTGGGTTCAGTTTTCCAGAGATTACTCCCAGGATGTTCTCCTTTAACAGTCCTCAAGGCGCCTGTCCCACCTGCAATGGGTTAGGGATGAAACAATTTTTTGATCCTGGCCTGATCGTTCCCGATCCTTCCTTATCTTTAAAAGAAGGGGCAATCTTACCTTGGAAAAAGAAGGGGGATTCTTTCCTTAGGCCCCTCCTGGAGGGGTTATCGAATCACTACAATTTTAGTATCAATACCCCCTTTTCAAAATTACCCAAATCGATTCAGCGTATTTTGCTCTACGGATCAGAGGGAGAAAGAGTCTCTTTCAGAGTAAAAGGAAGGGGCTCTTCTCATCTATTTTATCAGGAGTTTGAAGGAGTAATTCCGGAAATGGAACGAAAATGGCAGGATGGAGGAGATGGAGTGGACGGGTTAGAAGAATTTTTGAATGTTTCTCCATGTCCTGAATGTGCTGGGACTCGTTTAAAAAAAGAGGTCCTCTCGATTAAAGTGAATGGGAAATCGATTGCCGAAGTTAGCCAACTCTATGTCTGGGAGGCATTAGAATTCCTGACCCACCTGGAGTTAACACCCAGGTCTCAAAAAATTGCACAAAATATTTTAAAAGAAATTGAAGAGCGGCTGAGGTTTATGATAGAGGTGGGGCTGGACTATCTCACGTTAGACCGGAGAGCCTCTACCCTTTCGGGAGGCGAATCTCAACGCGTTCGTCTGGCCACACAAATTGGAACCAGTCTTGTAGGGGTTCTCTATATTTTGGATGAACCCAGCATCGGTCTTCATCAGAGAGACCATCTGCGCCTTTTAGGGACGCTGAAACGGTTGAGGGATCTGGGAAATACGGTGGTGGTTGTAGAGCACGATGAGGAAACCATCCGTTCTGCAGACTATATTATCGATATGGGTCCTGGACCAGGAGAGAAAGGCGGGGAGGTTGTGTTTACAGGCCCTCCTCAGGAATTGGTCAAGTCAGAATCTTCTTTAACAGGACAGTATCTCTCGGGTAAACGGTTTATCCCCCTTCCCCAGAGAAGGAGAAGGACCGGAGATAGGTTTCTTATCCTCCGTGGAGCCGCAGCCAACAACTTAAAAAACATCGATGTAAAGATTCCTCTCGGGGTCTTTACCTGCGTTACCGGTGTTTCAGGTTCTGGAAAATCCACTTTAATTATAGATACTCTTTATCCAATATTGGCTCAACGCCTTTATCATCTCCCTCAACGGCCAGTTGCTGTTAAAGGCATAGAAGGAGTGGAACATATTGATAAGGTAATTCACGTTGACCAGATGCCCATCGGTCGGACACCCCGATCCAACCCTGCCACCTATACGGGCCTTTTCCATCCCATTCGAACCCTGTTTGCCCAAATTCCTGAATCAAGGATGAGAGGATTTACACCAGGTCGTTTTAGTTTTAATGTTCCTGGAGGACGGTGCGAATCCTGTCATGGAGATGGAGTCTTGAAGGTTGAGATGCACTTTCTTCCTGATGTCTATATCACCTGTGAAGAATGTCATGGAAAACGCTATAATCGTGAAACCCTTGATATTCGGTATAAGGGGAAAACGATTTCTGATGTGTTGGAGATGACTGCAGAGGAGGCTTATGAATTCTTTTCCCCAATCCCAATCCTCCGGCATAAACTTCAGACCCTTGTCGATGTCGGCCTGGGATACCTTCGGTTAGGACAACCCGCTACAACCCTTTCAGGGGGTGAAGCGCAGAGGATCAAATTGGCAAGAGAATTAAGCAAACGTGAGACAGGAAGAACGGTTTATATCTTAGATGAACCTACAACGGGTCTTCATTTTGCGGATATTCAGAGGCTTCTTGATGTCCTCAACCGACTTACGGATAAGGGAAATACCATTATTGTAATCGAACACAATATGGAGGTGATCAAATCAGCCGATTATATCATTGATTTAGGGCCAGAAGGGGGCGAGAGGGGAGGGGAAGTCATTGCAGAAGGAACTCCAGAAGAATTGATCCAACATCCAACCTCCTATACTGGCCAATATCTTAAAAAGGTGTTAGAAAGAACTACCTCTCCTTCTTTTTTGTCTTGACAGAGAACCAAAATTGACCGTTGGTTTAGAAACGTTTCAATGAAAAAGAAAAGAAAAAAGAAAAATCAAATAGGAAAAATCTTCTTCTTGTTCATCTTCATCGGAACCGTCTTCACCTTATTTTATCTCTTCCATGAGGAGATCGTCCGTTTTCTAAAACCGTGGGTGACAAAATGGGAGGTCTTAGAGGAGAAAAAAGAGGTAATCCTTTATTTTTCTGACCCTGAGAGTCAGTATTTGATTGGTGAAAAAAGGAAGATCCTAAAAAAGAACAACCTGAGAGAAGAAGGAAAAGAAACGATCAATGAGTTGATAAAAGGCCCAAAGGGAAAATTGATTCCTACGCTTCCTTCTCGAACAGAATTGTTAACGCTTCAGGTGAATGGAGAAAGGGTCAGGGTTAATTTTAATTCGGCGCTTACGAAAAACCATCCTGGAGGAAGTTCAGCAGAACTGATGACCGTTTATTCTATTGTTAATACCCTTACCCTCAATTTTCCCCAGATCAAACGAGTTCAAATTTTGATTGATGGGAAACCCATTGAAACCATCGCTGGCCACCTTTCCCTCAGAGAACCTCTCTCCCCCAAACCCGATCTGATAAAAAGACAGTAATTGATTTCACATGAAATTGGTGATAATATGAGTTAAATTTTAATTATTGGGATGGCTCAATAATTAAGGTATTTTTTTATGCTCGAAGCCAAATATATCCGAGAGCATTTCAAAGAAGTCTATGAAAGGCTTGCTTTAAGGGGTCAAGCCATCAATTTGGACCAATTTGTTTTAGTCGATAGTGAGCGAAGAAAAGCCCTTCAGGAATGGGAAAAACTGAGAGCCCTTCAGAAAAAGGTTTCTGATGAAGTGAGCCAAAAGAAAAAGAAAGGGGAGGATGTCTCGGAATTAATTGCTGAAATGAAAAAAGTCTCTCAGGAACTAAAAGATTTGGATGAAGTGGTCCAAGAGAAGGAAAAGAGATTGCAGGACATCCTTATGACCATTCCAAATCTTCCTCATCCCTCGGTGCCCAAGGGAAAGGATTCTGAGGAGAATGTTGAGGTGAGAAGGTGGGGGGAGATCCCCAAATTCGACTTTGAACCCAAACCCCATTGGGAGATTGGGGAGGAGTTGGGGATACTTGACTTTAAATCAGGGGCAAAGATAGCAGGAGCCCGCTTTACGCTTTATTGGGATCTTGGGGCCAAGCTGGAAAGGGCCCTGATCAATTTTATGCTCGATCTTCATACCTTGGAACAGGGATATCGAGAGGTTCTCCCTCCTTTTATGGTGAATCGAACGACCATGACCGGAACGGGACAGCTTCCCAAATTTGAAGAGGAACTCTTTAAGATTGAAGGATTAGATTATTTTCTCATTCCGACAGCAGAAGTTCCTGTGACTAATATTCATCAAGATGAGGTTCTCGAAGAAAAGGACCTCCCTCTCTATTATACGGCTTATACCCCATGCTTTAGAAAAGAGGCAGGCTCCTATGGGAAGGATACTCGGGGGTTGATTCGACAGCATCAGTTTAATAAGGTGGAATTGGTAAAATTTACAAAACCTGAAGACTCCTATGATGAACTTGAAAAGCTCCTCCTCGATGCGGAGGAAGTGTTAAGAAGGTTAAAGCTTCCATATCGGGTTGTCACTCTCTGTACAGGAGATTTAGGGTTTTCTGCATCAAAAACCTATGATATTGAAGTCTGGCTTCCAGGTCAGAATACGTTTAAAGAGATCTCCTCTTGCAGTAATTTTGAGGATTTTCAAGCAAGAAGGGCAAAGATCCGGTATCGCCTCGCTGGAAAGTCCAAGACTGAATATGTCCACACCCTAAATGGGTCTGGTTTGGCAGTCGGGAGAACACTCGTGGCTATTTTGGAGAATTATCAACAACCAGATGGGAGCGTGATCATCCCTGAGGTTCTGAGACCCTATATGAATGGAGTTGAAAGGATAGAGAAGAAGAAGTAAAATCCCAATCACCAAATTCCAAACACCAAATAATTTCCAATCACCCAATCACCAAACATCTTCTACGGATTGGAGTTTGGAAGTTGGTTCTTATTTGGGTATTGGTGCTTGGTTATTGGTCATTGTTGTTTAAAGATGGAGGGATGGCCGAGTGGTTTAAGGCGGCGGTCTTGCCCGCCAGAGGCGGGTCCGCCTTGTCCGCCTGGGGCGGATCCGCCTTGGGCGGAGGCGGAAAAACCGCTTTAAGAAGGGCTGAATATGCCGTGTGTTTATATTT
>CAZFDM010000020.1:0-3534 GCA_964517975.1 uncultured Syntrophaceae bacterium | reverse complement strand
GCATGGGTGGATGAGACCATTTGTAGTGGCTGTGGAATCTGCGTAGAGGTCTGTCCCTATGAAGCCAGAGAGATTGATCCCCATCGGAGGATTTCAATGGTCCACGGCGCACTCTGCCAAGGATGCGGGGCCTGCGTTTCCGCTTGCCCAAACTTTGCTTGTGAGTTAAGAAATAGTTCATCCACCCAGACGCTCAGGATGGTGGATACCTTTATATGAACACGTGACGCGTGCCCGTGGTTCGTGTCCGAAAGAAGCTTTGAAAATTGGCTCGATCTCAAGATTTACCAATGCGGTCACGTGACACGAATAGGGTCTTAATGGAGGAATACATGGAGACTGCTGTTGACAGAGAGAAGGTTACACCTTCCTTTCTGGAAGAGGTCAAGAAGCGGAGCGGAGAAGACCCGAACCTTTGTTATCAGTGCCTCAAGTGCACAGCAGGCTGTCCCACTGCCCCCTATATGGATATTCGTCCCAACAATATCATTCGGATGATCCAGATGGGAATGAAGAGGGAAGTGTTGGGAAGTCGTGCCATCTGGCTTTGTGTTTCTTGCGAAACCTGTGGGACGAGATGCCCGAATGAGATCGACATTGGTGCCCTCATGGATACCTTAAGGGAGATGGCTATTGAGGAGGGGATACCCGCCCAGGAGAAGAATATTTTTCTTCTCCACGAGGCATTTGTTCAGAGCATCCGGAGGGGAGGGAGGGTCCATGAGGCCACGATGCTCATCGATTACAAACTTAGAAGTAAAGATTTCATGACCGATTTAATGCCAGGACTGAAACTTTTTTTGAAGGGGAAAATTCCTTTGTTCCCCAGTTTTATCAAGGGACGGGACGAGATTCAAAGAATATTTGAGAAATGTACTAAAGGGAAGTGAAAATGCCCAAATTGAGAGATCAAAGGGAATATCAAAACCCAGAGTCTAAATGCCTGATCGTTGGTCTTTCAATTGGATTTGGCCTTTGAACTTTGATATCTGGAATGGATTGGAGGAATATAATGAAATTTTCTTATTTCCCGGGTTGCACGGACCACTCCACCTCCTATGAATATGGGCGTTCAACCCTATCTGTCCTTGAGGCATTGGGAGTGGAACTGGTTGAGATTGAGGATTGGAATTGTTGTGGTGCAGCGGCTACCCACAGCATCAATCATCTTCTTTCCCTATGCCTTCCTGCGCGAAACATCTCCAAGGCACAATCTGCCCAAGCAGGGCCTCTGGTGGTTCCCTGTGCGGGGTGTTTCAATATGCTAAAAAGAACCGAGTATGTTTTTAAGAATGATGAGGCCAAGCGAAAGGAGATTGAGGAGATCGTTGGATTTACCTACCAGCCCTCGTTTGAGATTTTAGCCCTCATGGACGTCATCCTGAACAGAATAGGGTTGGAGAAAGTGCGGGAGAGGGTTAGGAGGCCTTTAAAGAATTTAAAAACCGCTTGCTACTATGGATGCGCTTTGGTTCGTCATCCTAAGATCACCCATTTCGATGACCCTGAAAATCCCCAATCGATGGACCGTCTGATGAAGGCCATCGGTGCTGAGCCTGTGGAGTGGTCGTATAAGAACGAATGTTGCGGAGCAGATTTGGCACTCACCCATGGCGATGTGGTAAAGAAATTGGTAGGGAGAATCGTATGGATGTCCAAGGAGGCAGGGGCTCAATGTATCGTGACCTCCTGTGGCCTCTGCCAGGCCAATCTGGAGATGAGGCAGGATCTTGGCGTGCCCATCTTTTACTTCACAGAATTGATGGGAGTGGCCTTTGAGGTGGCTGAGAGAGATCGATGGTGGAAGAAACATATCATTTCTCCAAAACCGCTATTAGAGGAGATGGGACTGGGATAGAGAATTTGTTTTTGAATTTTATTAGGGGTTTGTGTTTAAGGTTTAGGGTGTGATCAGATCAAGGGTAGGGGTAAAAGAATAGAGGGGAAAAATGGAGCAAGGGAAAATAAGAGGTGACAGGGGTTCAGCATTGGTGATGGGGGCAGGGATTTCAGGAATGCAGTCTGCCCTTTTGCTGGCCGAGATGGGAATAAAGGTTTTCCTTCTGGAACAAGGACCAGCCATTGGAGGGTATTTCCCCCTTTTGGATAAGACCTTTCCGACTAACTCATGCGGGGTCTGTTTTATGAGTCCAACCCCACCTGCCTTTTGCCCGATTTATGAATGTCATCTTCATGATAACATTGAACTCCTCCCTTATTCAGAGGTGACGGCAGTCCAAAAGAACGAAGGTCGGTTCGAAGTGTCCATCCTTCGTCGCCCTCGATTCGTAGATCCCCTGAGATGTACGCTCTGCGAGGCCTGTATCAAGGTTTGTCCAGTAGAGGTGGAGAGGGAGTTCGGAGGAGGCCTTGAGAAACGCAAGGCAATCTATCTTCCCTTTCCCCAAGCGATCCCCCATAGTCTGGTCATCGATCCAAAGACCTGCATCCGGTGTGGAGAATGTGTAAAGGTCTGTAGCCCGGGGGCCATTGATCTCGATATGCAAGCAGAAGAGGAGAAGCTGGAGGTAGGAGCCATTATCTTGGGGTTTGGGTTTGAACCCTTCTGGGCGCAGAGAAAAGGGGAATATGGTTTTGGTCGATACACCAATGTTCTTACCAGCATTCAGTTTGAGAGGATGCTTTCTACCTCAAGCCCTACCAGTGGATTTCCCATTCGAATCTCGGATGGGAAGGAAATGAGACGGATCGCCTTTATTCAGTGTGTCGGATCAAGGGATCCTTCCTGCGGTCAGGATCACTGTTCGACGATTTGCTGTATGTATGCAACCAAACAAGCAATGATTGCAATGGATCGTTGTCCGGGCCTCGACGTCACTATCTTCTATATGGACATTCGACCCATGGGGAAGGATTATGAGCGGTATTATGAGAGGGCGAAAAGTGAATATGGAGTGAAGTATCTCCGGAGCGCTATTTCTTCGATTAAAGAACTTCAGCAGACGAAAAATCTTTTGATCACCTATCTCAAAGAGGATGGGAATTTTGAAGAAAAGGAGTTTGATGCCGTCATCCTTTCAGTAGGCTTTACCCCCCCACCCTCCATCAGGGAAGTGGCCGAAAAAATGGGTCTTCGATTAAACCCTCAGGGGTTCTGTCAGACTGACGAATTTAATCCTGCTCAGACTTCTGTGGAAGGAATTTTTGTGGGCGGAGCCTTCAGAAATCCAAGAGATATTCCAGAGACAGTAGTGGAAGGGTCAAGCGCGGCTGCAACGGCTGCCTCCTATCTCTCTTCCAATCGTCAACCTCCCCTTCCGAAAGAATATCCTGTAGAAGGAGGTTTGGGGGAAGAGATTCCAAAGATAGGAGTCTTTCTCTGCCATTGCGGGGAAGAATTGAAAAAGACCCTCTCCTTTTTTGACCTCCTCTTGGAGACAAAGTTGCTAAAGGAGGTGGTTCATGTAGAGGAGGTAGGATGGGCCTGCCTTCCAGATGATCTTGATCTGATCAAGAGGCGAATGGGAGAACATGGTCTCAATCGGTTGGTGATAGCGGGTTGTTCCTTAAGAG
>CAZFDM010000019.1:0-41214 GCA_964517975.1 uncultured Syntrophaceae bacterium | reverse complement strand
TTTTGGCCTTATGTTGACATTGGCATTTTTCGTTGTTTCCCCTTATCCAGCCTATTCCCAACTGAAACCCGGTGAACCCATTGTCTTGGGTGTCCCAACGGCATTAGGGTCTATTGAAGGAAGGGATGGGCTAATGGCCATTAACATGGCAAGGGATGAGATTAATGCAAAGGGAGGGGTATTAGTAGGAAACACAAGACATAAAATTGAGGTCTACTCCATTGACACCAGAGAGCATGAACCTGGTATCCCAGTTCACGATGCCTTGACTGCTGCGGAAAAACTCATCCTCGAAAAAAAGCCTCATGCGATTGTTTTGGGTAACTTCCGGTCCGAGGTTCTTTTAGCGTCCATGGATCTAATGTCCAAATATAAACTCCCATACATTTGTTCCATTGCCATGACGCCGCTCATGCAGAAGAAGGTCACAGAGGATTACGAAAAGTATAAATATATTTTTCGAAATTGCTTAAATGCTCCTTACCTTGCTATGTATCTTGGTGGTGTCATGGGTTTTATAGGAAAGGAGTTTGGTTTCAAAAAATCTTACCTTATCACTCAAGATGTGTTGTGGGCAAAGGGTACAGGAGCAGGGGTTGAAAAGTGGTTTAAAGAGAATGGATGGGAGGTCGTGGCCTTTGATACTTATGCTACAGGATCGACTGATTTTTCCCCATCCTTAATCAAGGCGAGGACTCAAGGGGCAAAGGTGATTGTTCCAATATTTGATATGCCACAGAGTGGAATTTTACTAAAACAGGCGCGTGCCATGCAGATTCCAGCCCTTCTTGCTGGTTTCATCAGCCCGATTGCTTGTGAAAATGCCTGGAAGGTCTTTGAAGGAGAGGTGGAAGGGATGATCAATATGGTTTATGAGGTTGGACCAATCCCAGTGAAGGCAGTGCCTAAGTCAGTGGAATTCAACAAAAATTATGGTAAAAGATATGGAGAGAAAGCACGAACAGAACTCTCAGGTCATGGACCTGGACCAAGTTATGATGCGGTCTATATTATGGCCAATGCGATTGAGCGTGCCAAGACTGTTGAACCCGATGCAGTGGTGAAGGCTCTTGAACAAACAGACATGGAAGGAGTTGTTGGGAGGATAAGATTTGGTAAAGATCATCAGGTGGTCTATGGGTTTAACCCGAAAGAGACCGCTGTGGGTTGTGGGTTCCAGTGGGTAAAACCTGGGAAAAGGGTCGTGGTTTTTCCAGAAGGTTTTGCAGAAGGAAAGATTCAACTTCCCCCTTATATGAAATAGGGATTTGGTTTAATTTCAAAAGGGGTGATCTTAAAAGAATCACCCCTTTTTGTTATAAAATCAGTTTTTAAAACATTCTGTTGAGAATCTCTTTAAGGTTACTCAGCGTCATTCAAATAACAGGCTTTATAACCCTATCCAAAAGACCATTTTCAAAATATGTTACCAAGCATTATTGTTTACGGTTTAGTGAATAGTGTGATTTTGGCGCTGACGGCTATGGGCTTTAGCCTCACTTTTGGCATTAGTGGAGTCGCTAACTTTGCCTACGGAGGTTTTTATATTTTCAGTGGGTTCCTTGTCTGGATGCTCCTCAATTACCTTAAGTTTCCCTTCCTCCTCGCTATTATTGTGACCATAGGCGTTATAGGACTATTAGGATTCATCACTTATTGGGTTATCCTATTGAGGGTGAGGGGGATCCCCCTGTCCGAAGTGATTGCTACTTTCGCTCTGGGGGTTGGGATACTGGAGTTGTTTCGCTACCTGGGGTTTGTAACCTACGAGTTTACCCTGCCTTATTTAAAAAAGGGGATGGTGATGGTTGCTGGAGTACCTGTAGATTATCAACGGCTTTTCATCATTGGAATTGGATTGGCTTTGGTTTTATTTCTATATTTTTTTACCCATTACACAAGGATTGGATTGGCATTTAGGGGGATTGCACAGAATGAGAGGACAGCGATCTCCCTTGGGATTAAATCGGATCGTACCGCTGCCCTCAGTTTAGCATTTGGTTCGGCCATGGCCTCTGTTGCTGCTATTGTCATCCTTCCTCTTGGGATTATTTCTATTAATACAGGCTATGAGGTCTTATTGATTGCGGTTGCAGTGGGGATTGTTGGAGGGCTGGAAAGTGTTTTAGGAATTCTCGTAGCAAGCCTTATCCTTGGATATACCCAGGTGATCGCGGGGACCTACTTTAAGCCTGAATGGATGATGGTGGTTTATCTTGCAGCGATTGTCATCGTTCTAACGATCAAACCCTCGGGTCTGTTTGGTAAGTTTAAGGAACTGGAAGAAAGAGTATAAACAATCAACAATGAACCATGAACTATGGACAGTGAACTATGAATAAGAAACTGTTCATCTTAGGTAAGAGGTTCTATGAAATTTCGTAAAGAGAGATTGGACCGAGGAATCAAGGCGAGGTGTGAAGATATCTTTGCCCTCTCATCGTACAGAGAAATATCCTACCTGATGTTTCCTAGGGTTTTGCCTGTTCTTCTCTTGCTCATTCTCCCTTTAATGAAAGGGGTCATTGGAATGTATTGGGAGAAGGTTCTAATGATCACATGTATCATCGCCTTGCTTTCCTTGAGTTGGGATTTGATGGCTTCGGTGGGATTGATTTCATTAGGTCAAGCCCTTTTCTTTGGAGCAGGAGCCTATATCACCGGGGCTTTAAATTATGCTTTTAAACTCTCCCCACTTTATACCATTCCACTTGGAACCTTGGGAGGCGCGCTTTTCAGCACCCTGTTACTCTTACCCGTTCTGAGGCTAAGAGGAGTTTACTTTGCCATTGTGACTCTAACCTTTCCACTGCTGCTTTCCCGATTTATTGAGACAACAAAGATACTGGGTGGGACAGAAGGGTTGAGTGCTCTTTCTCCCCTTCCAAATATCTGGGTTGAACTCTATGTTCCTATTATCGCCTTGCTCATCTGTCTTTTTGGATTCCGAAGGTTGATTAACGAGGATTATGGCTTGGTTTTTCAGGGAATCCGTGATAATGACCGTGCAGTGATGAGCGGGGCCATCAATATTTACTGGTATAAAACTCAGGCCGTTTTCATTGCAGGAGTGGCAGGTTCATTTGCTGGGGCATTTATGACCCATTACTACCAGTTCGTGGGAATGCCTGCCTTTGCAATGGATTACTCTATTTTGCCGCTAACTGCTGCAGTCTTAGGGGGAGTAGGAACATTTGCTGGTCCGACCATAGGTGCCTTTATTCTGGTTCCCCTTTCAGAAATTCTCCGTGAAGTTGGAACCTTGAGAGTAGTTTTTTATTCCGCCATTTTGATCATCTGCATTGTTGGACTCCCGGAGGGCATTTTTCACTATATCCGAAGAAAGTATCACCAGTTCGAAAGAATGGTAGAAGTTGGGTAGTTTCCCTTCTCCTTCCCTTCTTCATCAAAGGGAGAGAAGATGGTAAACTTAGGAAACTCGATGGAAGATAGGAATATTTTAGTCGTTGAGAACCTTTCCAAGAATTTTGGTGGAGTGGCCGCCATTGTTAAAGTGAGCCTCCATCTCAAAAAAGGAGAGCTCCTTGGAATCATTGGTCCAAATGGTTCAGGAAAGACCACGCTGGTTAATCTACTTACAGGTTTTGTCAAACCGGATTCTGGAAAAGTGGTTTATCAGGGAAAGGATATTACAGGTAGACCGCCTTATAAGATAGCCGAGATAGGGATTGCCAGGACCTTCCAGATGGTAAAACCATTTTATCAATTATCTGCCTTTAAAAATTTGATCATTCCTCTCTATTCCTCACGGGTTAAAAAACTGAGGGGAGGTAAATATGGGGATCGGGATGATGTAGCAATTGATCTTTTAGAAGATGTCGGTTTTGAGCGAGATTCTTTTGTTCCCTATAAGGTGGCCTCCAGTCTTCCTCATGGATATTTGAAACGTCTGGAACTGGCACGCTGTTTAGCCTTACGGCCCGATTTGCTCATCTTGGACGAACTCTTTTCAGGGATGTCTATGTCAGAAGTGGCAAGCACTCTTCCCATTATCGAAAAACTAAATGGAGAGGGTCTAAGCATCATTATGGTGGAACATCGATTGAAAGAGCTCTTTCGAATTGCTCACCGGGTTATTGCACTCAATTTCGGAGCGAAGATAGCGGATGGTTCACCCCGAGAGATCATGGAGAGTGAGGCTGTGAAAGCGGCCTATCTTGGGAGCGAGGAAGAGGATTGAGATGCTTGAGGTAAAAAACCTTCTGGTCTTTTTTGAAAACTCTCTTGCGATTAATGATCTCACCCTGGAGGTCCGGAAAGAAGAGATCGTGGGTGTTCTTGGTTCAAACAGCGCTGGGAAGACGACCCTGATGAATACGATTTCAGGGTTGATGATCGATATGAAGAGAAAAGAAGACCGAAGAGGAGGAGAGAGAATTACCATTTTGGGTGAAATCAAGTTTGAAGGCGAAGACATCACGAATACGGAACCTGACGAGAGGGTTAAGAAAGGAATCGTTTTGAGTCGGGAAAGACACCCCATTTTCCCTGACAGTAGTGTCGAGGAAAATTTAAAGATTGCTTCCTATTTGAGGAAAGACCCTGAGGTCAAAAAGAGTTTCGACTTCGTTTATTCTGTCTTTTTTCATTTGAAAGAGATTAGGAAAAGAAAAGCGGGGTTTTGTAGCGGAGGAGAACAGCAGATGCTTGCCATTGGCATGGCATTGATGACCAACCCAAGGCTTCTTCTAATGGACGAGCCATTGCTGGGACTTTCTCCAGTACTTCAACGCGATCTAAGGAGGGCGATTAAACAGATTCGAGGGGAGGGGGTGACCATTCTGGTTACAGAACAGTTCGCCCGACCCCTCCTCCCCATTATTGATCGGGGATATGTGATCGAGAATGGGATCCTGGTGCTTTTTGGAACAGGACAGGAGTTGATGAACAATCCGGAGGTCAAGGCGGCCTATTTTGGAGTGTAGTTCTTATTTCCCATCAGAGACCGAACTCTAAGGAAGGGATGGATGACACTACCCGTTGGTTCTATCTATGAACAATTTGAAAAAGTCTCACGGGATTATTCAAATAGGCCTGCCATTATTTACTTAGGAAAGGTCTATAACTTTTCTCAATTAAAAGAGGCTATTGAGACGCTGGCTGCCAACCTTTACCGGATGGGCCTGAGGAAGGGAGACAAAGCAGTCCTTTATCTTCCGAATTGTCCACAATGGGTCATCGCCTGGTTTGCCTTGATGAGAATTGGTGTGATGGCCATCCCCATTTCACCCATTTATACCCCGATTGACCTTAAATATATGACCAATGACAGCGGGGCAGAAACCATCTTCTGTATGGATACCAATTTTGGTTATGTCATGCAGGTATTTCCTGAAACCAAATTAAAGAGAGTGATCGTTACGAATTTAGCAGAACTTCTCCCCTGGTGGAAATGGTTGATCGGGAGGGGGTTTAATAAAATCCCAATAGGAAAGTTCGATTCAGGGGAGAATATCTTTGTCTTTAAGAGACTTTTGAGTGGAGGAAGGATTTCTGATTTACCACCCTTTGAATCTGAACCTGAAGAGATGGTGGAGATGCTTTATACAGGAGGGACAACAGGCCTTCCCAAGGGGGTTCCCTTTACAAACATTCTATTTTTAGAGGCAGCAGAAGAACAGAGGGCCGTGAGTGAGCGTTTTATTCCGAAGGGAAAAGATATCGTCGTTCAAGGGGGACCACTTTTCCATATTCTTGGCCAGCAGGTTGGATTGGGAGGAATCCTTTCTGGCGACACCCTGGTATTGCTTCCAAGGGTGAATCTCGATGGGCTCTTTGACCATATTGAAAGATATAAGGTGTTAACTTTTTTTGGCGTCCCTGCCATGTACCGTATGATTCTTGAGCATGACCGTGTAGACTACTATGATCTGAGTTCCCTGAAGTACTGCTTTTCTGGAGGTGATGTACTGCCCAAAGAGGTAGCGGATAGATGGTTCAAGAAGTTTGGTCAGCCCATCTATCAAGGATACGGGACCACAGAGACCTGTGGTCGTGTCTCTTTGACGCCCATGGGAGAGCAGGCACCACCCGGGAGTGCAGGCAAGGTCACACCTCTTCAGAGAGTCAAACTGGTCGACCCTGATACCCTTGAACCTGTTCCTCCTGGAGAACCGGGTGAAGCACTGGTCTCTTCTGATCATATGGTCAGGGCATATTGGAATAAACCCGAAGAGACGGCTGAATGTTTCATCGAGATGGATGGGAGGCTCTGGTATCGAACCCGTGACATTGTTCGAATAGACGAGAATGGATGGCTTTACTATTTAGACCGATCTGTTGATACCCTCAAACACAAAGGCTACCGTGTGGCGGTTTCAGAAATAGAAGCAGTCCTCCAGGAACACCCTGCTGTCATCTCTGCCTGTGTCGTTGGTGTTCCGGATGAGAAGGTTGGTGAGAGGATCAAGGCCTTTGCCGTTCTCAAAGAAGATGTTAAGGGAGTAAGTGCTTATGATCTTCTTAAGTGGTGTAGAGAAAGGTTGGCTCCCTACAAAGTCCCTCAATATATTGAATTCCGCGATATGCTACCAAAATCGAAAGTGGGGAAACTCTTAAGACGCGAACTTCGAGCCGAAGAGCGAAAGCGATTTGAGAAAGTAGAGTAAAGTGAAGAGCCCCCTAAAAAATTCTCAGAAGTAGGAATGAATTACTCCGAATTATAATTTCAGTCCTTTCACTTTTTCCCTCAAGATTGGGATTACATTCTGAAAATCATCCACAATCCCATAATCGGCCACACTGAAGATAGGGGCTCGTGGGTCTTTATTGATGGCAATGATCGTCTCAGAGCCCTGCATGGCGGTTACATGCTGAAAGGCGCCACTGATCCCGATGGCAATATAAATCTTTGGCTTAACAGTTTTTCCAGAAATCCCTACCTGGCGTTCTTTAGGTAACCAGTTTCTATCCACGACGGGCCGAGAACAGGCAATCGTTCCACCTAAGTCCTTTGCCAACTCTTCAAACATGGGGATCTGTTCAGGCCCACCAATGCCTTGTCCCACCGAGACAAGGACCTCTGCTTGAGTGATGTCCTCTCCTGTAATGGGGGCTTCAATATATTCAATGAACTTCTTTATATCGGTCGTGCCTTTCAGAGGAGAAGGTTCTATAACAATTCCACCTTTTTTCTCTCCAGGGGGTTTAGGAGAAAAGACCCCTGGCCGAATAGTGGCCACATAGCCTTTTGATTCCTTCAGAGAGATGCTGGCATTGACCTTCCCTCCATAGATTGAGCGGGTAGCCTTTAGTTTATCATTTTCGAATGAAAGTCCGATGCAATCTGTGACAAGAGGAAGTTCAGCCTCCACAGAAAGGCTTGGTGCCAGGTCCATACCAAAGGCTGAGTGGCCAATTAAAATAAGAAGGGGTTGATATTTTAAGATGAGGAGGGATAGGGTCTGTTGATAAAGAATGGAGTTAAAGTTCTTGAGATTCTCATCTTCAACCACCAGAACCTTCGATGTCCTTGTGGATAGGTCTTCGGCCAGCGGTTTTAGATCATAGCCTAAAAGAAGGGCTGTCAAAGAAGTGCCCTTATGATTGGCTAAATTTTCTCCAAGCCCAAGCATCTCATAGGTAATATCTCGAATCTTTCCTTGCCGGTGCTCTACCAATACAAAGATCTCGCCCATTGGTCTGCCTCCATACCAACCTAAAATTATGGAATATTGGAATGATGGAATTATGGGTTAAAAACCAGAGCCAAGGTGTGGTCCTTGCCATAATCCATAACTTTCATCAACCCAGTATTCCAACGTTCCATCATTCCTTATTCGTTACCCTTTTTTCTTCTTCATAATCTCAATCAACTGGCCCACTACTTCTTCAGGGCTTCCCTTCAAGATTTCTGCCATCTTTCCAACAGGCGGAAAAGACACCTGATCAATGGTTGTGTAAAGAGGCTCTACTGAAGAGAACCCTATTTCTTCAAGCCCCACCTCTTTTGTCTCTTTATCCTCTGCCTCCAGTATCGCAGCAAGTGAGACATATTTTGGTTCATTGATACCGGTCTGAATCGTTAAGACTGCAGGAAGTTTGATTTCCAAGATCTCCTCAAGGCCACCCTCTAACTCCCTTTTTACTTTAGCCTTTCTGTCCTCAATGTCGATTCGATTGACGATGGAAGCGTGAGGAATTCCTAACATCTGAGCCAAGGCCACCCCAACCTGCCCCCAGCCATCGTCTTCTGCTTGGACACCCGTTAAGATAAGATCGAAAGGTTGACTTTTGATGGCTTGAGAAAGGATTTGGGCAATGAGGCGCGCATCAGAGGAAGGAGGCTCCTCAATTCTTAATGCCCGATCTGCACCCATGGCAAGACATCGGGTTAAAACCTCTTTTGATTCTTCAGGTCCCACTGAAATCACAACCACTTCTCCCCCATATTTCTCTTTTAAGAAAACGGCTTCCCTCACCGCATAACCATCCCAGTCATTGAGGGCAAAGACCAGATTGTCCTTTTTAATATCCTTACCGTCTTTTTCAATGAAGAGGTCTGCCTCAGCAGTTTTCGGAACCCTTTTGACGCAAACGGCAATGTTCATGAATACCTCCCATGGATATAAAATCTGTAATCATACAGATTTGAGTTTGTTTGGGGTTTCGAGTTTAGAGATTACGCAATTTCCATTGCTTCAGCAACCAACTCCGCTATATCTTTTACCATAATTTGCTCGGCAAAACCAGAGATTTTGACTGCATCTTCAAGAGTTAATAGACAGAAAGGACAGGCTGTTCCGATTACTTTTGCGCCTAACCCGACAGCCTCTTTGATTCGAATCTCTCCATTTCGAGTCCCTTCGGTTCCTCCCTCAGCCCACATCCTTCCTCCACCCCCTTCGCAACAGAAACTCCTTTCCCTGGATCGCTCCATTTCAATAAATTGAATCCCTGGGATGGAAGAGAGGATCCTTCGTGGTTCATCGAAGATGAGATTCTGCTTTCCAAGAAAACAGGGATCCTGATACGTGGTGAGAATATCTAATGGTTTTGACATCTTTATTTTTCCTGAATCCATATATTCAGCCAGTATTTGAGTGTAGTGTTGAACCGGGATATTTAAGTCAGGGTATTCATTTTTAAAGGCATTAAAGCAGTGGGGGGAGATGGTGATGATTCTTTTTATCCCCAACTTTTTAAAGAGTGAGGTATTATCCTTTGCCAGTTTTTTAAAAAGGGTCTGTTCACCCATCCTCCGAATCTCATTTCCACAGCAGGTTTCCTTCTTCCCTAAGATACCAAAATCGAGTTTTGCTTCTTGAAAGATTTTGACCAGAATGGATGAAACTTTTTGAACCCTTGGGTCATAGGAAGGTGCGCAGCCAACAAAGAGTAAGGTTTCAGAGGTTTCTTGACCAAGAATCTTTACTCCAAGGTCTTTTGCCCAATCTGCCCTTCGATCACGAAATCGTCCCCATGGATTCCCATGAAGCAACGTATTTTCAAGGGCATCCCGAATGGTAGGGGGAACCTCACCCTGATTGGCCAAGAGATTCCTGATCCCCATAATCAGCTCAACATTCTTAACCCCAGCAGGGCAACGAAGGCTACAGGTGCTACAAGTGGTGCAGGCCCATAGTTCCGGCCTTTTAAATAAGGACGGATCAAGGGCGAGGTAGGTTTGCCTGACCAACCTCCTCATATTAAGAGGAGATCTGAATTTAATTGGACAACCGCCTGTACAAGTTCCACATTGGATGCATAGACTCAGAGCATATTCGTGAACAAATGTTTTAGGATCTACCTTCATGGGTTACTCGCAGCCTATCCAGCCAAATCCCAATCACCAAATTCCAAGCTCCAGATAATATCCAATTAAGAAACTTCAATAACCAAAACTTCTTGAGTCCTTTGGAATTTCGGTCATTGGGTATTCATTATTATTTGATGATTGGTGCTTGAGATTTGGTGCTTTAAGTCCATATTTCATTCTAAACTCTTCTTAACGTGAACAGAGCCCATCTACCTCGGCGAGTACCTGATCCTGTGTGAAGTGGTTCTGTTTGGCTGCCTTGCTTGGGCAGATGGCAGCGCAGGCTCCACACCCCTTACAAAGGGCTTCGTTGACCACAGAGATTCCTTTCTCCTGAAGGAAATCAATCGCTGAGTAGGGACAGATTTCAATACATAATTTACAACCTGCACAGAGTTCGGGATCAATCCAGGTAGTGATAGGTTCGATTTCGACCTCTCTTTTTTCCGTGAGGGAGATTACCTCAGCCGCTGCTGCAGAGGCGTGAGCAACCGTGTCTGGAATATCTTTTGGCCCCTGACAGCATCCTGCTAAAAAGATTCCGTCTACATTGGTTGAGACAGGCCTGAGTTTTGGATGGGCCTCCATGAAGAATCGGTCTGCGCTCTGGCTGACCCCAAAGAGTTGGGCCACCTTTTCTGCATCCTGTCGGGCAGTTAAACCTGTTCCCAATACCACCATATCCACAGGAATCTCAACAGGTGTTCCAAGCAAGGTATCTTCTGCTGAAACAATAAGCCTCCCATCCCTCTTAAAGATTTCAGAGCCTTTACCCCGAACAAAGTAGATTCCTTCTTCACGGACCCTCTTATAGAATTCCTGATACCCTTTCCCAAAGGCATTGATGTCGATATAAAATTCGTAAATCTCAGCGCCAGTCTTCTCCTTGGCCAGGTGAGCCTGTTTCATGGAAGCCATGCAGCAGATTCTTGAGCAGTAGAGGTTCGCATTCTCATCTCTGCTTCCGATACAATGAAGAAAGGCAATCCCCTTTGGGATTGTCCCATCCTTTAACACCACTTCACCACAAGTGGGTCCGGATGGGCTAGCCAGCCTCTCAAATTGAAGATTGGTAATGACATTTTCATAAATTCCGTAACCATATTGAGGGAGAAGGTGGGGGTTAAACAGGTCAAATCCAGTGGCAAGAATGATAGACCCTACTTCCTTCTCAATCAGACGCTCCTTCTGCTGGAAATCGATGGCCTGGGCCTTACATGCCTCCATACAGGATTGTTTACATTTTCCTCTGCTGAGAAATAGACAACTTTCTTGATCCACAACGGCCTTCAATGGGACGGCTTGAGGGAAGGGGATATAGATGGCCTTTCTTTGAGACATTCCTTCTTCAAATTCTGAGGGGACTCCCTTTTTCAGAACGCAAGCCTCCACACACTCTCCACAGCCTGTACATCGGATAGGGTCAACAAAGGTCGGGTGCTTCTTAATCGTCACCTTGAAATTTCCAATGTAACCCTTGACCTCGACCACCTCTGAGCAGACATGAAGCTCAATATTTCTATTCTGGGAGACTTCCACGGTTTTTGGGGTAAAGATACAGGAGGCACAATCCAGAGTTGGGAAGGTTTTGTCCAACTGCGCCATATGACCGCCAATGTAAGGAGACCTTTCAACCAGAATCACATTCATCCCCTCATTAGCCATGGTCAGGGAAGCCTGAATCCCTGCGATGCCTGCCCCCACCACCAAGGCAGAAGGTTTGATTTCAACTCTTCGTGTGGTCAGGGCCTCCTGACGTAATGCCCTGGCGACAGCAGCCCGAAGGAGTTGTTTGGCTTTTTCTGTTGCTTCTTTTCTATCTTTATGAACCCAGGAGCACTGCTCACGGATGTTTGCAATATTAAGAAGATAAGGATTGAGTCCTTCTGAAGAGAGAAGGTTTCGGAACGTATTCTCATGCATTCGAGGGGAGCAGGCTGCGATCACCACTCGTTCAAGGGAGAGTTCCGTGATATCTTTTTTGATTAGATCCTGTCCTGGGTCAGAGCAGAGGTAACGGTAATCCCGGGCCACCTTTACTCTTGGAAGGGTGGCAGCAAACTCAGAAAGTTCTTGGCAATCCACTGTGGCAGCAATGTTTGTACCACAATGACAAATATAGACACCAATCGTTTGCTTCATCAACAGCCTATAATAATGTGTCAAAGTTCGAAATTCGAATATCGAAGCTCGAAGTTGCCCAAACTCTAAACACTAAACTCTAAATCCTAAACAAAAATATTTGAAATTTCACAAACTTGTCATCCTGAACTCGTTTCAGGATCTAACCTTTTGGACAAAACAAGATGTTGGACCAAGTTCAGCATGACACCATTTGTTCTCAAGTGTTAGAGATAAATTCTCAGACTTCAATGTGTAAGAATCTAAATAAATCCAAAATTTAAAACTCAAAAGATCATTTAGACTTCTCAACAATTGAACCAAATATCTTCGTAAGTTCTGTTGCTTCCTTGATCAGGTTCTGTTTTTCCATCAATTGCTCTTCTTTTGGTTCGATTAATTCAATCCAGTACCCACTCTCCTTTGCTTCTTTTCTTGATATCTTTATTAAGATCACACCTGAAAACCCCGTCCTGTGGACGGGGATGAAAGGTGTGTCTGCCAAAGGCAGAAAAAACATTAACCAGATGCTGATACCAGTTGAGCATGACAACTGGGTTTGGTTCTGGTCGTTGTCATCCCGAACTTGTTTCGGGATCTCGGTTTTGGTTTTAAATCATTTATGTTTTAAAGCCCCGCCCTGTGGGCGGGGTTCTTTACTTAGAGTTTATGATTTAGTCTTTCGTATTTTTTATTTTCTTTTAGGTTATTCCCAGAATCCTCCGGCCAATGGCCAGTTTCTGTATCTCTTTTGTCCCCTCGTAGATCTCAAGCAACTTTGCTGCTCGGTAGTAACGCTCAATAGGATAATCATCGAGATATCCGTATCCTCCATGAATCTGCAAGGCTTCATCCACTACCCTCACCGCAACATTGCAGGCCCACCATTTGGCCATGGATGAAAGTTGGGTGTCGGGGTTACCGCGATCGATAGCCCAGCAGGCCTTATAGGTGAGGTTCCTGGCGGTTTCAATAAGTGTTGCCATTTCCGCAATCTTGAATTGGGTGGCTTGAAAAGAGGCGATTGTTTTCCCAAACTGTTTTCTCTTCTTTGCATAGTTGACTGCTTGTTCCATCGCACCCTGGGCAAGACCCACTCCATCACCTGCAACCATCACTCTGGAGTAGTCGAGAAACTTCATCAGCTGGATAAACCCATTGCCTTCCTTACCCACCAAGTTCTCCTTGGGGACCCTCACATTATTAAAATAGATGTTGGCAGTGTCAGAGGCATGAAGCCCCATCTTTCCATGAATTCGATCTGCTTTATAACCAGGGCAATCGGTTTCAACGATAAAGATGCTATGGCGTTTGGATTTGGAGGTCTCTTCAGGGTGAGTCAGACAATAGACGAGAAGGAATTTGGCTTCGGTGCCATTGCTAATCATCACTTTATTTCCATTGATCAGATATTCGTCTCCCACTTTTTCTGCCCGGGTGGTGGCGGAGGCTGGATCGCTTCCAGCCTCAGGCTCAGTAATGGCAAACCCCATCACCCAGTCGCCTTTCACCAGAGGGGGAAGGTATTTCTTCTTCTGCTCTTCAGTGCCAAAAAGCAATAGTTCGTCTGCGCCAAATGTGGTTTGGGA
Organism: uncultured Syntrophaceae bacterium; assembly: GCA_964517975.1. Taxonomy (GTDB): domain Bacteria; phylum Desulfobacterota; class BSN033; order BSN033; family UBA1163; genus JBBIRM01. Next base: position 27,726 of record CAZFDM010000019.1, on the reverse strand, counting down.
AAATATCTGTCCTAATCCAGGCTCTGCCCTCCAGAACTCCTCGAGGATGATCACATGTTCAAGAGTGCCCAGACCAAGACCCCCATACTCTTTTTTGATGAAGACCCCGACAAAACCCAATTGGGCAGCCTTCTTGATAATATCCCTTGGATATTGTTTTTTTTCTTCACACTCCTTTCCAATGGGCATGAGTTCACCCTCGGCAAACTCCCTTGCAGCCAACCGGATCTGTTTTTGTCGGTTTGTCAGTTCAAAGTCCATAAACGATTCACCCCAGTTTTTAGTATCTTCCCAGTAAGGCTCGGGCAATAATTATCTTTTCAATCTCTTTTGTCCCTTCGTAAATTTCAACGATCTTTGAGTCCCGATAAAACCTCTCAATGTTATAATCGCCTATAAACCCATACCCCCCATGGAGTTGAAGGGCTTCCTCAGCAACTTTCACCGCTACCTCACCTGTAAACCACTTTGCCATGGCAATCAGATGGGATTCCACTCTTCCCTGATCCAGTAGCCAGGCAGCCTTTTGGTAGAGATTTCGGCCTGCCTCAATTCGAGTAGCCATTTCAGCGATCTTAAACTGTGTGACCTGAAAGGAGGCAAGGGGTTTTCGAAACTGCACACGCTTTCGAACATGTTCAATCGCCTGTTCCAAAGCTCCCTGGGCCAATCCCACAGCCTCAGCACAGACATGAAGCCGAGTATGATCAAAGAAGACCATAAACTGATGAAACCCTCGACCCGGGGTTCCGATAAGGTTCTCCTTAGGAACCCTGACATCGCTAAAAGAGATTTCAGCAGTATCCGAGGCACGAAGACCCAGTTTGTTTCTCAGTTTTGTTGCCTCAAAGCCTTTTCGATCTGTCTCAACAACGATGACACTAAATCGATCGTGTGGTGATTCAATATGGGGTTCGGTCAAGCAGAGAACTTGGAGATAATTTGCAATCGTTCCGCCCGTGATAAAGGTCTTTGTCCCGTTGATCACATATTCCTCCCCATCAAGAATAGCAGTAGTTCTAACCGATGAGACATCACTTCCTGCATCAGGTTCAGTAATGGCTGCTCCAGTGATTGCCTTGGCTTGAACTAAGGGAGGAATCCACTTCTTTTTCTGTTCCTCTGTGCCGAAGAGCAGTATCATTTCAGAGCCAAAAGTTCCTGCCAGGATAAAGTGGGCAATTCCAGGATCAACCCTCCAGAATTCTTCATTGATGAGACAGTGCTCAAGGTATCCCAATCCTTGCCCACCATAAGCCTCAGGGATGAAGACCCCTACAAAACCAAGCCTGCAGGCCTTCTCCCAGAGATGTTTGGGAGGTTTCTCCTCCCGATCACACTCCTGTGAGATATTGGGGAACTCCTTTTCAGCAAACTCCCTGGCTGCCCTGATGATATCCTTCTGTTCATCGGTAAGATCAAAGTTCATATTTACTCCTAATCTTAATAATCAAAATTCTAAAATAAAACCTAAGGGATTTCCAACGGATAATGGGATTTTTGGGAGTTCCTGCGTAGTCTGTGTTATTTATAATCTTCCTAAGATTTGGGAGGCGACGGTGTTTCGCTGGATCTGTCCTGTGCCTTCAAGAAGCCAGGTGGCAAGGGCATCGCCGAGATAACCCGGTAAAAATTGGTCCTCAAAAAGACCATATCCTGCAAGAATCTGCATGGCCTTTAGACAGGTGTCAATGGCTACCAGAGGACATTTGACTTTTGCCTGTAAGGAAGTGGCCAAATCTGTCTTGCCTTGATCGAATAACCATAAGGCCTTATAGGCCAGGAGTGAAGCGGATTCGATATTTTCAGACATTTCAACAATCATATGGGAGATGTTTTGAAATTTTCCAATTTTTTGTCCAAATTGCTCACGGTTTTTTGCATGAAAGAGGGCTCGGTCATAGGCCCCTCTTGCGAGCCCGATGGCCTGAGAGGCGATCTCAAGCCTACCTTCATTGAGTGCATCCATGATGTAGATAAAACCATGATTCTCTTTGCCCAAGAGGTTTTTCTTCGGAACCCTTACATCTCGAAATTCAATCGAACAGGATGAAGTGGTTTTAATGCCTATCTTATCTCCAAGGTCTAAGGGCGTAATTCCTTTTGTCTCTCTCTCCACGATGAATCCACTGATCCCACGATATGGAGGGGCCTCTGGGTCGGTCTGGGCAAAGACCGTATAAAATTCAGCAATATCTGCATTGGTGATAAAAATTTTACTTCCATTAAGAATATATTCATCCCCCTTTTTTTCGGCACGGGTGTCAAGGAAACGGATATCACTTCCGTGATTTGGCTCTGTGATGGCAACCGAAGAGACAGCCTCTCCTTTTGGAAGTTTTGGGAGATACTTTTTTTTCTGTTCATCGTTTCCAAATCTCAAAAGAACCTTGGCGGGGATGGACCCAAGGCTAAGGGCCATTCCTATTCGATTGTCATAGCGGATCATCTCCTCCATGATCAGGCAATAATCAAGCAGAGGTAACTGCTGTCCTCCCAATTCTTTGGGGTAATAGGAGGCAAGATAACCCTGTTTCCCAGCCTTTTTATAAATATCCCATGGAAATTGTTTCTTTTTGGATAGTTCAAGGGTGAGTGCAGGGTCACATTCACCTTTCATAAATTCTCGGACCGCTTCCTGCATCAATCGGTGCCTCGGTGAAAAACTAAAATCCATTCAATCCTCCTTTTCTATTACGATGGAATCTTTTTCTGATGACCGAGTTGAGCGTTAATGCCTTTACATCGATTAAATCATCTAATGAAGGTCCCTCATTGAACCTGGTTAAGGAAGAACGGAGAAGCCCTCTTTATGAGCGGCCTCCCTTAGATTATGATCCAGACACACCATTTCAAAACCTTGTGGACTTTCTTGAGCCCATATTAATGCGGCTGCAAGCTGAAAGGCGTCTGCAGATCGAAGGGGGTGAATGGTTAAAATTCTTTCTGCCCTTTGTCGGAGAAGTTCGCTGGGTTGCACCTCTGACCATTCTGCTGCGAGGGCGATGAGAATATTTTTTGCTTTCAGCTCTGAATCTATATTCAATACTCCTTCCCTCCGACGTCTTGCCATAGCAGAGAAACATTCCACACGTGTGGCCCACCAGACCACAATGTCCTCATCACCTTTGAGCAGGGGTATTACCAATTCTGACTCTTTCTCTTTGAGGCATAAAGGGACAATTGCCGATGAGTCCCAGAATTTCACCTTCCTTCCTCCCTCTCCTCGAGAATGGCCTTCAAGACGAGTCCTTTTGGATCTTTTGCACGCGGCATTCTCCAAAAGCCCTTTGGTAACTTCCCTGTACCCAATTTAATTAAACCTTGTTTTTCCATTCTGACCAAAGCTTCTTTCACAGTTTTGGGGCGTGAGATCGGCATAAGTCGGGCAACTGGCTTTCCGCGGTCGGTAATAAGTACCTCCATACCGGCCTTGACCTGATTTAGATATTCACTCAAGCGAGCCTTTAGCTCAGAGACCGCTGCTGTCTTCATTTTTAAAAATTCCTTTAATATTGTGACTATTATAGTCATATATACCTAACTTGTCAAGACATTTATTAGAGATCTCTAAAAAGTCTGTTAAAAACTGGTGAGATCAAGTTCCAAACCCCTCGAATACAGGGACAAATAATTTTCCTGAAACCTGCATCAATTTCGAAAATATGGAATCACGCATATTAAAAATCAGTAGAAAATACAATATTTCGTGGTATAATGGTCATTATTTCAATGCTATAATGTTAACCTCCCTTTTTGTTAGGTTAAGATTATACCCAGGAGGTCATTCCTGCGAAAGCAGGAATCCAGTATCTGAGCATTTTTCTGGATTCCCGCCTACGCGGGAATGACATATTCACGCAGGATTCAGGTTCAAATATTTTTGGTTAGAGATTAGGGTCTGGTTATTTTTTAGAGATTTCCTGAAAAAGTAAGACATGTTTAGTCCTCACCCTTTATTTGTAAATTTTTTCATATGGGGGTCCATCCTCTTTTTGATCGGTCTTGCCTTAAGATTTTCTCTCTACTTACAAGGCGGATGGAATTTTCCAGGGCTTGTCAAAGGTCTCTTGTTAACCCTCTTTAGTTCAAAGATTCTCGAATGGATCAAAGTTTTATTATTGGACGGAATCTTTCAGAGAAGACTTTTTGGTCAGGATAAATTGAGATGGCTGATGAAGGTCTTCATCATGGTGGGTTACCCCTGTATCATCATCGTAGGGCATTTGAAAGTGGAGGTGATGCACCAGTTTGAGAACCTCCCACATATCCTTAAATTTTTTTATGCCCCCTTTTGTGATTTTTATTACTTTCGAGATGTATCGAGCCCTACGCTTAGTCTGGGTGATGCGCTGTTTGCCATCTCGTTTGATCTTTTCGGGAGCATGATATTGGCAGGGGAGTTCATCGCGATCTATCGAAGATTTATTTTAAAAAAATTGCCATTTAAAACATCGGTCGGAGATATCGTTGCAGTCAACCTCTTAGGAGGTTGGTTCATTCTCCGTTTTCTCTGTGAGGCGACGAGCATTCTTACTTATTCCTTACCCGATTCAGTCGCCCAATACTGGTTCCTCTCCTTCGGACTAAGCAAGGTGATGGTCCCCATAGGACTTCCTTGGGCCTCACTCAACTATCCACTCTGGTCTATTTCAGGGCTATTTTTGGGAGGTCTTGTCGCGTCGATTCCTTATAATAAAAAACTTTGGCATATCTTTACGATCCCTTTAATCATGTTCCTTAACCTGGTACCCAAAGAGGCCTTTACACCTTGGATGAAAAAGAGACCCATACCTCTTCCAATGAGGGAACTTATTGCTCTTGAGGCCTGTGTGAAGTGTGGGAGTTGTGTGGAGGTTTGTCCTGTCTATACACAAACAAGGCAATTGGAATCCACAATGGGAGGTCTTTTTACAGACTTAAAATCTTTTATTCGAAAAGTCTATGGCCTATCGGGAAGATTCCTGGGATCCCAAAACCTCAGGGAGGGGATTGGGAAGATTTCAGACCAACCTTACCTTTGCACCCTTTGTGGAAGATGCAGACTCATATGTCCTGCATTCATTGATACAAATCAGTTGAGGATTGGACTACGCGAATTTATGGTGGAGGAAGGACACTATCCAGCCGCAATCCATCAGATCATAGAAAATTTAAAAGGAGTCCACAATATTGTTGGGGAACCCGCCGAGGAACGATCCTCGTGGTTGAATGCAATCGAGGGCCTCCAGGAAGATTCTTTTAAAAAGAAAGGCGCAGAGGTAGCCTATTTTGTTGGGTGTGTCGGGTCTTACTTTCCTATGGTTAAGAAGATTCCCCAATCCTTAGTTCAAATTATGTTAAAGGCGAAGGTAGATTTTACGATCTTAGGGGGAGAGGAATGGTGTTGTGGCTTTCCTTTGATTGCAGCCGGGATGGGAAAGGAGGCTTACGTATATATCCATCACAATTTGGAAAAGATGAAAGAGATGGGAGTGAAGAGAGCGGTCTTTTCATGTCCTTCTTGCTACCATACCTGGAAAGAAGACTACCATACCGACATTGAAATCTTTCATACCACTCAGTTTGTCAATCAATTGATCCGCGAAGGTAAGATTCGGTTTAGGAGGAAGACGATTAAAGTGACTTATCACGATCCATGTGACCTTGGGAGATTAAGCGGAATCTACGACCCCCCGCGACAGATTCTTCAGGCTATTCCTGGGGTTGAACTGATTGAGATGGAGAGTAATCGACAGAATTCTAAATGTTGTGGGGGAGGAGGGGACCTTGAAATCGTAAGGCCTGACCTCTCAGGGGCTATTGCCCAGGCCAAAATTGAAGAGATCAAGGCGACCGGAGCAGAGGCAGTGATTACAGCCTGCCAACAATGTATCCGTACGATCCAGATGGCAGCCCGAAAAAAGAAAACCTCCCTGGTGGTGATGGATATCATTGAGTTCGTCTTGAAGAATATGGAGGAGTAGGTAGGGGGAAAATAGGCTTGACTTTTTGATACACTTTAAAGTAATAAGGAAGTATGAAAAGGATTCTTATTTTAATCTCTGTGTGGATATTGTTTTTGATTTTTTCCCCTCGTTTAGGCCTTACCAAAGAGGAGTCGCCCATCCCCAAACTCACTACTTTTTATGGAAAGTCTTACAAGGGAGTTCAAGATCCTGAATTCATCTCCTACGATCAACTACTCAGAAACTATCTGGTTCAAAGAATTCATAAAAATTTTGGAATTAGGTTGGATCCAAAAAACTATTCAGGGTTCGACCTTCTTGAGATCGAAAGTCTTTTTAAATGTAAAAAGGCCAATGAACCGTTTGATCTTTTCCTCAGGATGTTTCCAAGATATCAATAGCCTACTTTTTCAGGCAGATCCTTTTTGAACCTCTGCCTTGGCCTTGGCGATGGCTTCATCCTCTCTTTTAACATCCTCAAAGGTCTTGGGCTTTACTTTGTCGGGTATCGGTTCCAAACCATATTTCCATTTTAAAAATTGGGTCCCGGTCTGTGGGAACAGGGCACAGATCAAGGTATCGCATAAATCTTTGGCCAACCCCTTTGTTTCCTCTTGAACCTTTTCCATTTCGGGCTCAATCAGATCCGCAGGTCTACAGGTGATGGGTTCCTTGCCTCTTTTATACCCCTTTAACACCAACTGCTTAATTTCATCTGAGATGGGGACAGGGGGTCTTCCATAGAGACCGTAAACATAATCCTGGGTCTCCTTTGATACCATCTTGTATCGACCGAAGAGGACATTTAAAACCGCTTGAACCCCAACGATCTGAGAGGTCGGGGTCACAAGAGGAGGGTAACCTAAATCTTTGCGGGTTTGTGGAAGCTCGGCATAGACCTCATCGATTCGATGCAGGGCCTTTTGTTGTTTGAGTTGGCTGATCATGTTGGAAATCATTCCTCCAGGGATCTGATGTCTAAGGACACTGGTATCGATCACCGCCATCTTGGTTGTATCCAAGAAGTCTCTGTATTTCGGGGCGATGGTTTCGAGATACTCTCCTAATTTGAGAAGTTTGGAGAGATCAAGTTTTGGATCCCAAGGGGTTCCTTCCAGGGCAACGAGAATCGGTTCCACAGCAGGCTGTGAGGAACGAAGGGCAAAGGGAGCCAGAGCGGTATCAATCACATCTACGCCGGCTTCAATGGCCTTCAGGTAGGTCATCGAACCCATCCCGCTGGTATAATGGGTGTGAAGTTGAATAGGTATCTGAATGGCCTTCTTTAAGGCCTTCACCAATTCATAGGCATCGTAAGGGGCGAGCAATCCGGCCATGTCTTTAATGCATAAGGAATCGGCTCCCATATCCTCAAGGATTTTTGCTTTTTCTAAATAGTAGTTGAGATTGTAAACCGGGCCCCCCATCCTTCGTTCGGTTAAGGAGTAGCAGATCGTTCCTTGGATATGTTTGCCACAACGTTTAATCACCTTGAAGGCGGTTTCAAAATTTCGTTCATCATTGACCGCATCAAAACAGCGAAAGATATCAATTCCCACCTCGGCTGATTTTTCAACAAAGGCCTCTACCACATCGTCGGGATGGTTGCGGTAAGCCACCAAATTCTGTCCTCTGAGAAGCATCTGGAAGGGAGTCTTTGGCATTAACTTCTTCAAGGCTCTTACCCTCTCCCATGGATCTTCACCCAAAAATCGATGACAGACGTCGAAGGTTGCGCCCCCCCACATCTCAACAGAATGGAACCCCACACTGTCCAGTTCCTGAGCGATGGGAATCATATCCTCGGTCCTCATCCGAGTGGCCAGTGAAGATTGATGTCCATCGCGAAGGGTGGTATCTGTGATTTTGATCGGTTTGTTTGGGAGTTTATTCATTTCTTCCATTGGATTGCCTCCTGTTCTCTCAAACCCCATTACCCAAATGACTTTTTGAATTTACCCTTGCGACCCGCTACACAAATCTGTTAACATATGGAAGAATTTTTTTCAAATCAAAAAGGTTCGTTTTTTAATGGTTCAAGAGATCTCTGAAAAAGTTTTTAGTGGCTATTGAATCTTACCCACTCATATAAGGTGGGGTAAAAAAGCCCTCCTGCCTTTGACAGGCAGGAGGGTACCTATAATAACTATTTGTAGGGTAAGGGCTTGTCCCTTACCGAAAACCCATGAGAGTTACCCTACACATTTTTCTTAAAACAATTGTAGGCAAATAAAATTTACAGACTTTTTCAGAGGTCTCTTCAATTTCTCTTGACAAAGAGAAAAAATTTTTTATATTAGATTGTTTAAATTTAGGAAAATGTTAGTTATCAAATCTGACGAGATTCCTGAAGAAGGATTAACCTTAGAGTGGGTAGAGGAGAGGCATTCCTTGTTAACCTATATGGAGAGCCTTTCACAGATCGATTTTGATTTTGAAAAACCTCTCCACGCCGAGGCAACGATTTTAAAGTCCGGAATGTCCATTTTCGTCAAGGGAAGAGTGGAAACCAATCTCCTTCTCCATTGCGTCCGATGTTTAAAAGAGTTTTCTTATCCACTTTCCTCAACGTTTGAACTTACCCTTTATCCACTAAAAGAGTCATCCATGATAAAAGAAAAGGAATTGGAAGAAGAAGATTTAGAATCCGATTTTTTTAAGGAGGGAGAAATCCATCTCTCCGAGATTGCTTGCGAACAGATTTTCTTAGAACTTCCCTATCAACCGCTCTGCAAGGAGGGATGCAAAGGACTTTGTCCAAGATGTGGAAGCGACCTGAACCTCTCCCCCTGTTCCTGTGAGAGCGAAAGGATGGGGATAGGTTTTTTAGGTCTTGAAAAATTGAAACTAAAATAATATTAGAAGAAAGGATCATTTCAAAATGGGAGTTCCAAAACGGAGACATTCCCCATCAAGAAGGGATAAGCGTCGAACTCATGATCATTTGAAACCTCCTACCTTTTCCCAATGCCCAAAGTGTCATGAACCCTTATTACCCCATCATGTTTGTCCAAATTGTGGAACCTATAAGGGGAAGGAAGTCATCAAAAAAGAAGAGGAGTGATGAAGATGAAAATAGCCCTGGATGCTATGGGGGGAGATTATGCTCCGCAGACTACCGTGGAGGGCGCCTATCTCGCCGCAAAACTTCATGGGGCCAAGGTAATACTGGTTGGAGATGAGGACCAAATCAGCAAGGAGTTATCTAAATATCCAACCTCAAAACTTCCCCTCTACATCCAACATGCACCCCATGTGGTGGCGATGCATGACTCTCCATCAACGGTATTACGTCGGATGAAGGATACTTCCATCAAGGTGGCCATTGAGTTGGCTAAGGAAGGACAGGCCAGTGGGGTGGTGACTGCTGGTAATTCAGGTGCGGCCATGGCCCTCGCCATGTTCATCTTTAAAAAATTGGAAGGGGTCGATCGTCCTGCAATTGCTACCATTCACCCAACCATCAAAGGCTCCACGGTGTTGATCGATTCAGGTGGAAATGTGGATTGCAAACCCTTCCATCTGGTCCAATTTGCCCTGATGGGAGATGCCTATGCCAAATATATATTGAATAAGGATCAGCCGAGAATTGGGGTTTTGAGCAATGGCGAAGAAGAGGGGAAAGGGAATGAGTTAACCCGAGAGGTCCACGAGATCCTTTCCAAAACGGACTTAAACTATATCGGCTATGTGGAGGGAAATGACCTCAACAGTGGCGAGGTGGACGTCATTGTCTGTGATGGTTTTGTAGGAAACGTCGTCCTCAAGATTAGTGAAGGTCTCTGGGAGACCATCAGTTCCATCCTCAAATGGGAGGCCAAGGACAATATCCGAGCAAAGGTTGCCTACTTTTTGATGAGTCGGGCCATGCGCCGGCTCTCAAAGAAGATGGATTATTCTGAATATGGAGGAGCCCCACTGCTTGGAATCAATGGCAATTGTGTGATCAGCCACGGCCACTCCAATGCTAAGGCGATTATGAACGCCATCCTGCTTGCCCAAAGCCTGGCCAAGAACAAACTGAATGAACACCTTTCCTTGGAGATAAAAGAGAAACAAGACCTTCTAAGGATCGGGCAGAAAAGATCGGAAAAAATCAACACCATTCATTTTAATCGGAGGGAGTAGATTGGATTATTTTCTCACTGATGAGCAGAAGATGATTCAAGACCTGGCCCGAAAAATTGCGGTGGAAAAGGTCATACCGGTCCGGGCAGAACTGGATGAGAAAGAAGAATTCCCATGGGAGATTATGAAGGTTTGTGCAGAGGCAGGACTTTTCGGGGTCTCCATTGAGGAAAGATTTGGCGGATTTGGTGGGGGGGTGCTGGAAAATTGTCTTGCGGTAGAGGAGTTGAGTCGGGCCTGTTTAGGAGTTGCCACCAGTTATGCAGGAAGTGGGTTAGGGGCACATCCCATCATGCTCTTTGGCAGTGAAGAGCAAAAAAGCAAATACCTTCCAGATATCGCCAAAGGAAATAAACTGGCAGCCTTTGGATTAACCGAGGCCAATGCAGGAAGTGATGCAGGGGCCATTCGAACTACTGCGATTAGAAAAGGAGAGGGTTACGTTTTAAACGGAACAAAACAGTGGATCACCAATGGCGGCGAGGCCGAGATCTACACCATCATTGCGATGACCGATCGAAAAAAAGGCCCAAGAGGTGCGAGTGCATTCATCGTTGAGAAAGGGACTCCGGGTTTCTCTTTCGGAAAGAAAGAAAAGAAGATGGGGATAAGGGCATCCGCCACACGAGAATTGATCTTTCAAGACTGTTTCGTTCCGAAAGAGAATCTCCTTGCCAAAGAGGGAATGGGGTTCATCATCACGATGAAGACTTTCGATCGAACACGACCTGGAGTGGGGGCACAAGGCGTTGGATTGGCTCAGGGAGCGCTTGACGAAGCAGTGCGCTATGCGCGAGAGAGGGAACAGTTTGATAAGAAGATCATCTCGTTTCAAGCCATTCAACATCTTTTAGCCGATATGGCCACCCGGGTCGAAGCGGCCAGGGCGCTGGTCTACTCGGTGGCTCGTTATATTGATCATTCTAAAGATCCCAAAGAGATCTCAAAGGTTTCAGGAATGGCCAAGGTCTTTGCCAGTGATGTGGCGATGAGGGTGACCGTGGATGCTGTTCAGGTCTTTGGGGGTTATGGTTATATGAGAGAATATCCTGTCGAGAAGATGATGCGAGATGCCAAGATTCTCCAGATCTATGAGGGGACGAATCAGATTCAGAGAAATGTCATTGGCCTTGAATTGAGCAAAGAATACGCAGGAAAGAGATAAGAGGGATTATGAAGAAGACGGCCTTCCTCTTCCCGGGTCAGGGTTCTCAATATGTTGGGATGGGAAAAGAACTCTTTGATAATTTTAAGGTGGCCAAAGAGACCTTTGAAGAGGCGAATGAAGCCCTTCGGTTTTCTATTTCCTCTCTCTGTTTTTATGGACCTGAGGAGGAGTTGAAACTTACAGAGAACACCCAACCGGCAATTTTAGCTACCAGTATTGCTGCCCTTCGAGTGCTTGAACATGAGGTAGGATGGGAGGCTTCCTTTACAGCAGGACATAGCCTTGGGGAGTATAGTGCTCTGGTTGCCTCGGAGGCCATTTCATTTTCAGAGGCAGTTCGGATTGTGAAATTCAGGGGACGCTTTATGCAAGAGGCTGTCCCGGTAGGGGAAGGGGCGATGGCAGCCATTTTGGGTATGGATCGCGAAGAGGTAGAACAACTCTGCAAAGAAGCCGCTTTATCAGAGGTCCTTTCACCTGCTAACTTCAACGGCCCGGGGCAGATCGTGATTGCAGGAAATCTCGGTGCAGTTCAGAGGGCTATAGAAATTGCTAAAGGGAAGGGGAAAAAGGCCATTCTGCTTCCCGTCAGTGCTCCTTTTCACTCCCCTCTGATGAAGCCTGCAGGCGTTCGTCTTGAAAAGGAGTTGGATCAAGTTTCGTTTGAAGAAATGAAGATTCCTGTCGTGACCAATGTGGAGGCAGAGATCAATACGTCAAAAGAAAGGGTCAAACCCCTTTTGGTTGCTCAAGTGTCAAGCCCGGTGAGATGGGAAGAATCGATGCGAAAAATGATCGCAGAAGGAATTGAACAGGTTTTGGAGGTAGGGCCTGGTAAGGTTCTCTCTAACCTGATGAAGCGGATCGATCCACATATCGAAACCAGAAATATCGAGGATATCCAGTCGTTAAAGAAGCTGGGTTGAGGTTGCGACCCATTTAATTTTCGTTGCAAAGGAGAGAAGGTGGAACTGGAAGGAAAAGTGGCTTTGGTTACAGGAGGGGCTCAGGGGATTGGGAGGGCGATCGGACTTCTTCTTGCCCAAAAAGGTGCAACGATCGTCATCTCCGATATCAACATTCAAAAAGCAGAGGAGACTGCCCAGGAGATTGAGGCCCTGGGCCAAAGGGCCATGGCGGTCCAAGTAGATGTGGCCAATTTTCAAGAAGTGGAAAAGATGGTCGATGCGATTGTCGAAAAATTTTCACGGATTGATATCTTGGTCAATAATGCAGGGATCACCCGAGATAAATTGATTCTTAGGATGAGTGAAGAGGATTGGGATTCTGTCATTCGAATCAATTTGAAGGGGACGTTCAACTGCACCAAAGCCGCTCTCAAATACATGTCCAGGCAGAGAAGCGGAAAGATTGTTAACATCGCCTCCGTGGTGGGGATAATGGGCAATGCGGGTCAGGCCAATTATTCTGCCTCTAAGGCGGGGATCATCGGGTTTACAAAAACCATTGCCCGTGAATTTGCACAGAGGGGGATCAATGTCAATGCCATAGCCCCTGGATATATCCAAACGCCCATGACCGATGTCCTCCCGGAAAAGGTGAAGGAGGAATTAAAACGGTTAATTCCCATGGAGCGATTGGGACAACCTGAAGATGTGGCCCAAGCAGTCCTCTTCCTCGTCTCTGAGGCATCGAGTTATATCACAGGGCAGGTATTGAATGTGAACGGTGGTATCTATATGTAGGATAGGTCTTCAAAAATGGTGAAGGAGGTGATTTCATGGAAGATATCGAAAAGAGGGTGAGGGAGATTATCGTCGAACAGTTGGGAGTCAACGAAAGTGAGGTCACCCTGGAGGCAAAGTTCGTGGATGACTTAGGGGCGGATTCTCTTGACCTCGTCGAATTGGTCATGGCCTTGGAGGAGGAGTATAACATGGAGATTTCTGACGAGGATGCCGAAAAGATTATCACGGTTGGCGATGCGATTGAATATATCAAGGCCCACATGGGGAAATAAATAGATGGACGAATCCGAGCAAAGAATGGAGGAGTTGCTTGCGAAGAAGGGTTGTCGTCACAGGAATGGGTTTGGTGATTCCCACTGGGATTGGTGTCAAAACCGCGTGGGCAAATATCTGTGAAGGAAAATCCGGGATTGGACCGATCACCCGCTTTGATCCCACGGGGTTTGATACAAAGATTGCAGGGGAAGTGAAGGGGTTTAACCCGGAGTTATATATTGAGAAGAAAGAGATCAAAAAGATGGATCTCTTCATTCAGTACGCTATTGCTGCGACCCAGGAAGCCCTGGAGGATGCCCAATTGACCATTACTCCTGAAAATGGAGAAAGGATTGGGGTGATCGTAGGGACAGGATTAGGGGGGTTACCCAATATTGAGAAATGTCACCAAGTCCTCTTAGAAAGAGGGCCAAGTCGAATCACTCCCTTTTTCATTCCGATGGTCATTGCCAATCTGGCCTCAGGTCAGATTGCCATTCGGTTTGGGGCAAAAGGACCCAATACCTGTGTGGTGACGGCCTGTGCCACAGGAGCCCATTGCATTGGAGACGCCTTCCGGGCCATTGTCTATGGGGACGCAGATGCCATCATTGCAGGAGGGACAGAGGCCAACATCACCCCTCTTACGGTTGGGGGGTTCAATGCGATGAAGGCCCTTTCCACGAGAAATGAGGAACCCGAGAAGGCCTGCCGGCCTTTTGAGAAGAACCGTGATGGGTTTGTTGTGGCAGAAGGAGCAGGTATCCTCATCTTAGAAGAACTTGGATTTGCTTTGAAAAGGGGGGCCAAAATTTATGCGGAATTGCTTGGCTACGGCTACACAGGAGATGCCTATCATATTACTGCCCCCTCCCCGGATGGCGATGGAGCCATCCGTTGCATGAGAATGGCGATCAAGGATGCAGGGTTGGCGCCCGAGGAGATCGAATATATCAATGCCCATGGGACTTCTACTCCGCTCAACGACCTTACAGAGACCATCGCCATTAAAGCAGTCTTTGGAAGTCATGCGAAGAGAATCCCCATCAGCGCCACCAAATCCATGACCGGGCATCTGTTAGGTGCTGCTGGAAGTACGGAAGCCATCTTCACCATCCTTTCTATCTATGAGGGAATCCTCCCCCCCACGATCAATTACGAAGAGCCAGACCCGGAGTGTGACCTCGATTATGTTCCCAATGTTGCCAGAAGGCAATCCATCCAAACCGCTATCTCCAATGCTTTTGGATTTGGTGGAACCAATGCAACATTAGTCTTTAGAAAATTTTCAGGATAGGAAAATGAAGATTGGGTTGGCCTGTGACCACGGGGGGTTCGAACTGAAAGAGGAGATCAAGGCCTTTTTGAAATCAATCAATCAGGACCCTATTGATCTGGGGACTTTCAGTGACACGCCGGTCGATTACCCCGACTATGGCCTGCTCGTCGCGGAGAAGGTCTCCCAAGGGGAGTTAGAGAGGGGGATCCTTATTTGTGGAACAGGAATTGGGATGACCATTGTGGCCAATAAGTTTCGAGGGGTCAGGGCAGCCCTGGCCAATGATCTTTATTCCTCACGGTATAGCCGTGAACATACGGATGCAAATGTGTTAGTCCTCGGGGGTCGAATCGTAGGGAAGGCCTTGGCAAAAGAGATCGTTCGGCTATGGCTTACCACTCCCTTTGAAGGAGGAAGACATAAAAGGCGATTGGAAAAGATCGAGGCAATCGAAAAAAAGAATTTTAAATTTTGAACGTAACATCCTTATTTATTTCAACCAAAGGGCAGCACTCTCCTATATAAATTTACTGTAGTTTAGCAAATTTTAATTTCAAGACTGTCATGCCGAACTTGTTTCGGCATCTAAAAACCTTATAAATCAAAGATTTATGAGACCCTGAAACAAGTTCAGGGTGACAAAAAGGCTTTGAAAATTTTTCTTGTATTTCAATAGGTTATAAATCTTTGCTAAACTACAGTAGATTTACATTGAATTCAGATCGTTGAATTTTTGATGAATGATTCGAAATCTCTTCATCATGGCCTATCCTTGAAAAATAAAAAGAAAAGAAAGGACCGAAAGACTCGTCCCTCCTGGGAAGAGTATTTCATGGACATTACCCATCTGGTTGCCAAACGGTCCACCTGTCTAAGGAGGCAGGTGGGTGCAGTTCTGGTCAAAGACAAAAAGATTTTAGCCACCGGTTATAACGGTGCGCCTTCCCGGTTGGACCATTGCCTCGATATAGGATGCCTTCGCGAAAAGATGAAAATCCCTTCAGGAGAACGCCACGAACTTTGCCGAGGCCTCCACGCAGAACAGAATGCGATTATCCAAGCCGCTTATCATGGGGTGCAGATCAAAGGAGCAACCCTTTACTGCACCAACCATCCCTGCATCATCTGTACGAAGATGATCATCAATGCTGGGATTGAGAGGGTCATCTATGAGGAAGGTTATGGGGATGAGTTGGCCAACAAGATGTTGAAGGAGTCGGGGATTCAGGTCGAGAGATTTAAGAGGGAGTGAGGATTGAGAGGGAGAGGTAGAAAGTAATTTTCTAAGTTCTTCGTTTCAGGTTCGATAGTTTAGAGCAATGAAATGCCCATTCTGTAATCATCCCGAAAGCAAGGTGGTCGACTCCCGCCTTGGAAAGGATAAGGAAACCATTCGTCGAAGGCGAGAGTGTCTCCAGTGTAAAAAGAGATTCACGACCAGTGAGAGGGCCGAAGATGCCCTGCCAATGGTGGTCAAGAAAGATGGAAGGCGTGAGCCATTCAACCGCTTAAAAATCCTCAATGGTTTGAAAAAGGCTTGTGAGAAGCGGCCGATCAGCATCAATCTGATTGAGAAGATTGTGAATCGCATCGAGCACTATTTTCAGGAGAAGGGGGAGAGGGAGGTAAGGAGCACGGAGATCGGTGAGAGGGTGATGGAAGAACTCCATCGGTTGGATGGGGTGGCCTATGTCCGCTTTGCCTCGGTTTACCGGCAATTTAAAGATATTCAAGAATTTATGGATGAACTGAAGGAACTTCTTGGGAATAAGGAAGAAGCAAAGAAAAAATAGATTTGAAGTTCACCCCTTAGATGATCTAATAACCTGATGACCTGTTATTGGCAAGAAATTAAATTTTACCCCTAATCGCAGGCATGGATCTATGAGGAAAGAAGACGAAAAATGGATGAAAAAGGCGCTTCGTCTTGCCGCGATGGGGAGGGGAAGGACTTCGCCCAATCCAATGGTGGGTGCGGTTTTGGTAAAAGAAGGAAGGGTGATTGGAGAGGGGTATCACCAAAAGGCAGGGGAACCCCATGCAGAGATCCTCGCCCTGAAACAGGCAGGAGAGTATGCAAAGGGGGCCACTCTCTATCTTAACTTAGAACCCTGCACCCATTATGGGAGAACCCCACCCTGCACACCATCAGTGATCCAATCAGGGGTGAGAAGGGTTGTGATTGGAATGAAAGACCCAAACCCACTGGTCAGTGGAAAGGGGGTTGAGAGTTTAAAGAATGCGGGAGTAGAAGTGACCGTTGGAATCTTAGAAAAGGAATGCCAACGGTTAAATGAGGCCTTTACAAAATATATCCAGACCAAAGAGCCTTTTGTTATTCTGAAAGTGGCCTCAACCCTTGATGGGAAGATAGCCACTCGAAATGGCCATTCAAAATGGATTTCAGGGGAGATCTCGAGGCGATGGGTCCACCGTCTAAGGGATCAGGTAGACGGAGTTGTAGTGGGAATCGGAACCATCATAAAAGATGATCCCCAACTCACTTCTCGAATCCGAGGAGGAAGAGACCCTTATCGAATCGTTTTGGACAGTCGATTGAGGATTCCTGAAGAATCAAGAGTTTTAAAAGAGAATCCATCCAGAACCATCCTTGCTACCACAGAGTTAGCTCCCCATGAGAAATCGGAAAGATTAGAGAAGAATGGGGTTCGGATCCTCAGGTTCGATTCTGAAGAGAAGAGGGTTCCCCTGAGACCCCTCCTTAAAAAATTGGGAGAGATGGGGATGGTTTCTATCTTAGTGGAAGGTGGAAGTGAGGTCAATGGATCTTTTTTGAATCAAGGCCTTATCGATAAAATCTTCATTTTCTTTTCCCCAAAATTGATGGGAGACGGAGAAGCCCTGGGAATTTTTACCGGAAAGGAGATAAAGGATCTCAAAGAGGCTACCCTTCTTCATGAAATTAGAATAAGAAGAACAGGGGAGGATATCCTCCTCGAAGGCTATATTCAAAAAAGGGGGAGGTAGTGTTTACAGGGATTATAGAAGGGAAGGGAAAGGTTTTAAATATTGAATATAGAGGAGAAGGGAGAAGATTATCGATCGAGTTACCCACTGAATTGACAGATGTGCAACTTGGTGATAGTATTAATTTAAATGGAGCCTGTGTGACCATTGTTGAAAAGAGGGGAAGGTCCATAACGGTCGATCTCTCAGGGGAAACACTTCAGAGGACCAATCTTTCGTGGCTTAAAGAAGGGGATTGGGTTAACCTCGAAAGGGCCCTCAGGCTATCTGACCGTTTAGGAGGCCATCTGGTTACAGGACATATTGATGGGATGGGAGAGATTGTTGAGAAGGTAAGGCAGAGGGAATTCTACCTTCTTAAGATAAGGATACCGAGCCTAATGATGAAATATGTTGTTCCAAAAGGGTCCATTGCGATAGATGGAGTGAGCCTTACGGTGAATGAAACTGAAGGGGATGTCATTCAAATTACCCTCATCCCCTATACGATTGAGAAAACAACTTTAACCGATAAAAAGGTAGGGGATAGAGTCAATATTGAAACCGATATCCTTGGGAAATATGTAGAGAAGATGATAGGGTATAGAGGAGGGGAAAAGGGATTTGATCTTAATTTTTTAAGGGAGCATGGATTTATCAAGGAAGAGTGAGGTGGGAATATGGTAAGCACAATTGAAGAGGCCCTGGAGGATATTCGCCAGGGGAAGATGGTGATCCTGGTCGATGACGAGGATCGTGAAAATGAGGGCGACCTCACCATGGCCGCCGAGAAGGTCACGCCAGAGGCTATCAATTTTATGGCCAAATACGGAAGGGGATTGATCTGTCTCTCTTTGACCGAAGAAAGAATCAATGAGCTTCGCCTTCCCATGATGGTTTCAGAAAATACCTCTCGGTTTCAGACTGCCTTTACCATCTCCATCGACGCACGACACGGAGTGACCACTGGCATCTCTGCAGCCGATCGTGCCAAAACGATTTTAACGGCCATTGATGACCATGCGAAACCTGAAGATCTCGTTGCACCTGGCCATGTCTTCCCATTGCGGGCCCGAAAAGGGGGCGTTCTTGTTAGAACCGGACAGACCGAGGGGTCGGTGGATCTGGCCAGGCTGGCAGGCCTAAAACCTGCAGGGGTGATCTGTGAAATCATGAATGAAGATGGAACCATGGCACGTATGCCTGACCTCCAGATATTTTCCAAAAAGCATGGCATAAAGATTGTTACCATTGCCGACCTGATCAAATATCGTCTGAGCAAAGAGATCTTGGTCAGACGGGTGGCCACAGCAAAACTTCCAACCAAATATGGAGGTATCTTCACTGCCATTGCCTATGAGAATGATATTGACCAATACCATCATATTGCCCTGGTCAAGGGAGATATTAAACCTCAGGACAAGGTTCTGGTGAGGGTCCATTCCCAATGCCTCACTGGAGATGTGTTTGGGTCAAAAAGATGTGACTGTGAAGAACAACTCCATCAGGCCATGGCTATGGTGGAAAAGGAAGGCAAGGGAGTAATCGTCTATATGAGGCAGGAGGGAAGAGGGATTGGATTGGTCAACAAGTTAAAGGCCTATAGCCTCCAGGACATGGGGAAAGATACCGTGGAGGCCAATGAAGAATTGGGGTTCAAAGCAGACATGAGGGATTATGGAATCGGGGCCCAGATCCTTGTAGATTTAGGACTCCATAAAATACGTCTGATGACGAATAATCCCAGAAAGATTATTGGGTTGGAGGGATATGGGATTGAGGTGGTTGAGAGGGTTCCCATAGAGACCAAACCCCATCAGGAGAATATCGAATACCTAAAAGTAAAGGCCAAAAAGATGGGGCACCTCTTATCCCTCAAACCAGGAGAATAATAGAATTCCGAACGTTCGGATTGGCTTCTTAAAAACGTAGGGTGTAAACGGAACATGCCACGGTTATATTAATCGAGAAAGGAGAGAGAGATGGCAAAGACCTTTGAAGGGAAGTTGATGGCAAAAGGGTTGAAGTTTGCAATTGTCCTAAGCCGCTTTAATCATTTCATTGGAGAACGTCTTCTGGAAGGGGCACTGGACGCACTGAAACGAAGCGGGGCAGAGGAGGAAGATTATTGCGTGGTTCGAGTGCCAGGGGCCTTTGAGATCCCCCTCGCTGTAAAGAAGATCCTGAAGACAGGTCAGTATCATGCCATCATCTGTTTGGGTTCTGTGATTCGTGGGGCAACCCCCCATTTTGCTTATATTGCAACGGAAGTGACCAAAGGGATTGCCTCTCTTACACTCGAGAGCGAAATTCCCATCTCATTCGGGGTATTGATTACCGATACCATTGAACAGGCCATTGAGAGGGCAGGGACCAAAATAGGAAACAAAGGTTTTGATGCAGCCATGACTGCCATTGAGATGGCAAACCTCCTCAGGGAAATTGAAAAAGGATAGGAGAGGGGTTGAGCCAGAGAAGAAGGTCAAGGGAATTTGCCCTTCAGGTTCTTTACCAATTAGAGATTAATAGACAGGGCGCTCAAGAAACACTTACCCAATTTCAGAAAACCTATTTGCCCAAAGGGGAGAGGGACGAGTTTTTAGAGCGTCTGGTCTATGGTGTTTTGGAGCATCGAAAGGAGATCGATCGCCTGATCAAGCAGTATTCAAAGAATTGGAAATTAGACCGCATGCCCATGGTCGATCGTAATATTCTGAGGTTGGCCATCTTTGAACTCATGCACTGCGAAGACATCCCCCCGAAGGTCACCCTGAACGAAGCCATCGAACTCGGAAAGAAATATGGCTCGGAAGATTCCGGCCGATTTGTCAACGGAATTTTAGATCGAATCCAAAATGAGGTGATTAAGAAACCCGATCGCCCCCCTACCTCTCCCTCTATATAAAGAATTATGGATGTTATTCTCTCAAAAGAAAGGCCTGATCTGCAGGAATGTGACATTCTGGTTACAGGGTTTTTTCGAGATGAGAGACCCCTGAAAGGGTCGGCTGGTTGGCTTGACTGGAGATTCAATGGACTCCTCTCCCGCTTTATCCTTGAAAATAGATTGACTGGAGATTGGAGGGAGACGACCTTGATCCCTTCCCAGGGAAGGGTCATCCCATCCCTTATCCTTCTCGTTGGCCTTGGGGAATTGAAGGATTATAGTTATCTTCGCCTGCGAGAACTTTTTCCCTCTCTCTTAGAGACGCTTCAGAAACTGGGAGTAAAAAGAATCTGTCTTTCTTTTCCTTATGGTGAGTTCTATAAGGTGGATTGTGGAAAACTCGCAGAGGTCCTCTTAGAGGGAATTGCAGATTCCTTGGACACTCCTGAGCATTGGATTGATGAGGATTGGTTAAAAGGAGTCCAGGTATTCTTTGGGGAAGGAGAGGAGTTCTTTTATGAGATTCTTTTGGGGGTTCAGACAGCCAAAATGATTTTGGAGAAACGGCTCCCCATCCGAATCTTTACTCCTTCCCAGGAAGATTCCAATGGGTCTAATGCCCAAAAAGTTTCTGTCTAAAATAGTGAACCGTCTTTTTTAACCCTTCTTGAAGGGTCACCTTAGGCTCCCATCCCAAGACCTTTTTGGCTTTCGTAATATCTGGACGTCTCACTTTTGGGTCGTTAAGGGGGAGTGGATAAAACCCAATCGAACTCTTACTTCCTGTTAGAAGAAGAATCTCTTTGGCAAAGTCGAGGATTGAGATCTCCTCTGGATTTCCCAAGTTGACAGGTTCCACCTCTTGGGAGTAAAGAAGTTTTACGATTCCCTCTATAAGGTCATCCACATAACAGAAACTTCGGGTTTGGGTCCCATCTCCATAAATGGTCAGTTCCTCTCCCTTGAGGGCCTGGACCATGAAATTTGGAAGCGCCCTTCCATCATCAAGCCTCATCCGGGGGCCATAGGTATTAAAGATTCTTGCAATCCGTGTCTTAAGACCATGGGTTCGGTGATAAGCCATGGTCAAGGCCTCTGCAAATCGTTTCGCTTCATCATAGACTCCCCTTGGGACAATCGGGTTGACATTCCCTGCATAGGATTCCGATTGTGGGTGTTCTTGAGGATCTCCATAAACCTCTGAAGTAGAGGCCAGAAGGAAGGTCGCTCTTTTCTCCTTGGCCAGTCCAAGGGCCTTATGGGTTCCCAAGGATCCAACCTTTAAGGTCTGGATCGGATAATCCAGGTAATCCTTCGGACTCGCCAGTGAGGCAAAATGGAGGATATGATCGACTTTCCCCTCCACGTGGAGATACTCGGTCACATCGTATTTAATGAATCGAAACCTTTCATGTCCCATCAGGTGGGCGATATTTTCAATATTCTCTTTTTTAATCAGGTTGTCCATGCAGATTACCTCATGACCGAGCCTAATGAAATAATCGCAAAGATGGGAACCTAAAAACCCTGCTCCTCCTGTAATCAGAATCCTTTCCATAAGCCCCCCTTAGAACGGTTACCTGGATCCCCAGAATTTATCGACCAACATAATAATACAAACTCTTTCAAAATTCATGTGATTCACTATTTTTCCCAAAAGGCAACCTTTTTTAAGACCCTTGCGAGAAAGGTGAGAGAGGTTTTGGACAAGCGATGAACGAGGGACGATGATTTGTAGGGTAAGGGTTTATCCCTTACCGATATAATTTGTAGGGTAAAGGCTTGTCCTTTACCGTTATGATTTGTAGGGTAAGGGTTCGTCCCTTACCGAAAAACATAGGTAAGCCACAAGGGCTTACCCTACGTGAAAAACCGAAAACGGTAAGCTTGTCCCTTACCGAAAACCCTTTTTTTAGATCTCCCACACAATATTTTTGACAATCGTGAGAAAATAGGATAAAAAATACACACGATTTTATTTGGGAGGATAGGGCAATGGTTGAGAAGGTTGAAAAAATTTGGATGGATGGGAGATTCGTTCCGTGGGAAGATGCTAACATTCACATCTTAACACACAGTCTTCACTATGGATTGGCCGTTTTTGAAGGGATCCGATGTTACCTCTGTCATGATGGAAAATCAGCGGTCTTCAGATTGAGAGAGCATATTGACCGTCTGTTCGACTCTGCTCAAATTGGGGATATTAAAATCCCCTTTTCAAAAAAGCATATCATGGAGGCTTGTAAAGAGACCTTAAGGGTCAACAAGTTAAAAGAAGGATATATCAGGCCCATTGTGTTTATTGGGGAGGGAGTGATGGGAGTATACCCCGGAGACAATCCCATTCGTGTCTCAATTATCACCTGGTCCTGGGGGACCTATTTAGGGGAAGGGGCCATTGAGAAGGGAATTCGGGTCAAAGTCTCCTCTTACACCCGCCACCATGTCAATGTGATGATGACGAAGGCCAAGATTTGCGGGAATTATGTAAACTCCGTTTTAGCCAAAAGGGAGGCTATGAAATTGGGATACGATGAGGCCCTCATGCTCGATACAGAAGGCTATGTCTCAGAGGCCAGCGGGGAAAACATCTTCATGGTGAAAAATGGTTTGTTAAAGACAACTCCCTTAACTTCCATCCTGCCAGGGATCACCCGGGATTCAGTGATTCAAATCGCCAGGTCAAAAAAAATTCCCATTCGTGAAGAGCGATTTACACGGGATGAGCTCTATACCGCCCAGGAGGCCTTTTTTACAGGAACCGCTGCGGAGTTGACTCCCATCCGCGAAGTCGATGACCGTATGATTGGGGATGGGAAGCCAGGTCCCATTACGAAGGAACTCCAGTCTGCCTTTTTTAATGTGGTAAAAGGGAAGGACCCTGAATTTAGCGAATGGCTCGATTATCTTTAAATCCGTGATCGCGTGTCACGTGCCCGTGTCCGAAATGGAGGTTAGAAAGAGTCGGAAGTTTTTTATGGACACGAGGGGCAGTCACGGGCACGGGGTCTAATATGCTTCTTCTAATCGATGGTTACAATCTCCTCCATTCTGGACGGAAACTCGTCCACTTCAATGCCATCCAACTTCAATGGGAACGAGACCGACTCATCGAAAGACTCTCCCTCTACCGTCAGGCCAGGCCCTCGGAGATCCTTGTCGTCTTTGATGGATGGCATGGAGGTTGGAGCACCGAGAAGAGGGAAAGAAGGAAAGGGGTCGACCTTGTCTTCTCAAAAGTAGGTGAGAAGGCAGATGAGGTGATCAAACGGTTGATCCGAGCCAAAGGTTCTGGAGTCATCGTCATTACTTCTGATCGGGAGATATCCAGATATGCTGAAAGGTTTTCGGTTCCGGTCGTCTCATCCGAACAGTTCCAGGAGAAATTGAAACTTTTCGAGCTTAGAGGAGCAATCAAGGAAGAGGAGGAAGAAAAACAAGAAAAAGGATCAAAGAAGAAAGGCCCCTCCCGGAGACTTTCTAAAAAAGAGAGAAGATTAAGGTTAGCCCTGAGAAAACTTTAAAATTTATCTCTACTCAATTTCTCCGCTATGAACGAATTTCATTTCGCAACCTGAATTTGAATTACATCCTCCACTTATTTTCCGTTCCCTGTAGAAGCCTTGCGATATTGGATTGATGGCGGTAGAGGACCAATGCGGCGATAATTACGCTCAAAATAAAGTAGAGCGAAGAATCGGTTCTAAAAAAGGCGATGAGTAGTGGAATCGTCAATGCACAAGTGATCGAGCCTAAAGAGATAAACCTCCATTTCCAAACCAAAACTGAAAAGAGAACGAATTCCAGAGCCACTGCAATGGGAGAGATGACCAGGTAGATTCCCAGGGCGGTGGCAACACCTTTTCCTCCCTTAAATCCCAAAAAGATGGGAAAAATGTGACCCAGGAAAGGAGCCAGAGCAGTTATCGAAATCCAAAAGTGTTTTGAAAGGCCCCATTGGTCGTGAACTGGCCACCAGATGGCAATCAAAATAGGGATCGCCCCCTTTGCCAGATCGCCCAATAAGGTTAACACCCCCAATGCCTTTCCTGCAGTTCGAAAAACATTGGTTGCCCCAATGTTTTTACTTCCCATCTTGCGGGGATCAATATTGGTAAACAGTTTGGAAAGAATTAATCCAACGGGGACCGAACCCAAGAGGTAACCGAACAGGGCTATGAAGATTCCAATAGGCATGGTCTTTTTTAAATCCTATGAAAAATTAAATTCCATCAGGAGTTCATTTTGTGAAACCCTATCCCAGAGGATGGTCGGGGAGAGGAGATTTGAACTCCCGACCTCTTGGTCCCGAACCAAGCGCGCTACCAGACTGCGCCACTCCCCGAATCTAATACAAACGAAATTAATATTGTTACAATTGCGGTCATTCCTGCGGAAGCAGGAATCCAGAAATATATTAAGAAGACTGGATTTCTGCCTGCTCGGGAATGAGAAAAATAAGCATTTATTCCAACTTATTTAATGCGTTTGCAATTAAGATTATAAGATTCGTCACGAAATGTCCATATTATACGCGAGGGCCTCTTTCCACAAAGGCATAGGCGCTGTGGTTATGGATCGACTCAAAGTTTTCAGATTCTACCGTAAACCAGATGATGTTTTTATCCTTCTTTAGTTTGGCTGCTATCTCTCTGACCACATCCTCAACAAACATCGGGTTCCCATAAGCCTTTTCCGTCACATATTTCTCATCCGGCCTCTTTAGGATCGAATAGAGGTCGCAGGAGGCACATTCTTCAATCAGATGGATGATATCTTCAATCCAGATGAACTTTTTAAATCTGAGATTAACCGTAACCAAAGATCTCTGATTATGGGCCCCAAATTCACTGATCTCCTTAGAGCAAGGGCAGACGGTCGTAATAGGGACGACTACACCCACATAGAAATCTTCCTTCTCATTGCTTGACCCACAGAATCGACAGATATACTCCATCAAACTTTTGGCCTTGGTGATGGGTGCTTCCTTTTCAATAAAATATGGAAACTCTACCTCCAGATGAGCGCTTTTAGCCTTCAACTTCCGCTTCATTTCCAATAAAATCTTAGAAAAATTCTTGATAGCAATGTCCCCCTTATATTTATTGAGAATCTCTACAAACCGGCTCATATGGGTCCCCTTAAACCGATGTGGGAGATCCACATACATATTAACACTGGCCACCGTGTGCTGGACCCCTTTGGCCTTATCCAGCACGGTGATCGGGTACCGAATATTTTTTACCCCTACTTTATTGATTTCAATCTTCCGAGTATCTTTTTGGTTCTGCACATCATTCATCTTCGTCTCCCATAATAGGTAGCGGAGGCAGTTTCTGACTCCCAGGCCGTTACCCTCTCAAGGATTGCAGAATATCCCCCTAACTCTCTTTTTAATTGATCAAAGATATATTTGGCAATATTTTCGGAGGAGGGTTCCCTTCTTGAAAAATAGGGAAGGTCATTGAGATAGGTGTGGTCAAGGGTTTTTAAAATTCTCTCCAACTTCTGTTTTAATAGTGTAAAATCAATGACGATCCCTTCCGGGTTTAGTTTGGAGGAGGTCACGGATGCCTCAACCTTCCAATTATGTCCATGAAGTTCTTCACATTTTCCATGAAGGGATCGGAGTCGGTGGGCTCCCGAAAAATGAGATGAAACAGTAAGTTCAAACATTATTTTCTCCTTTTAAGAACATCCTTTCATTATTCCACTATTCCGTTATTGCTCTATTATTATTTACATCATTTATTATTTACATCATTTAGTCCACCAACAAAACCCTCACATCCATCACGTTCGTGCGGGTCGGGCCAGTCATGAGAAGATCTCCCAATTTCTCAAAAAAATGGTAGGAATCGTTATTCATTAAATAGGCATTTGGATCCAAACCCATCCCCTTGGCTCTACGAAGAGTAGTATAATCCGAGATGGCCCCTGCTGCATCAGTTGGGCCATCTGTCCCATCGGTTCCTCCACTCAGTAAGACAACCATTTCAAGCCCCTCAATTTCAAAGGCCCCTGCCAGACAAAACTCCTGGTTCCTTCCACCAAGCCCACTGCCCCGAAGAGTCACAGTGGTCTCTCCCCCAGAGAGGATACAGGCAGGTTTAGGGACAGGGTGTTCTGTGGAAACGATCTCTCTCGCAATGGCTCCATGAAATCGGGCCACTTCCCGAGTCTCCCCAATGATAGAGGAAGAAAGGATGAGTGTATGAAGACCTATTTTTTTGGCCTCTTTTTCGGCTTCTCGAAGGGCAAGGAGATTGGAACCAATAATTATATTAAAGACCTTTTCAAAAACCTTATCTTTAGGTTTAGGCGTCTCCTCAACTTTATTCTCTTTTCCAAGGAGTAAGTGTCTTTGAATCGAAGGGGGTACTGTTTGAGTTAGATGATACTTCTCCAGGATCTCCCAAGCTTCTTGAAAGGTGGTGGAATCAGGGACAGTGGGGCCAGAGGCAATCATATCAAGGGGGTCTCCCACAACATCTGAAAGGATGAAGGTAATGAGGGTTGAGGGATAGGCCCATCGAGCCAGCCAGCCTCCTTTGATCTGGGAAATATGTTTTCGGACAGTATTTATCTCTTTGATGTCGGCTCCAGAGGCAAGTAAGAGTTGCGTGAGTTTCTGTTTTTCTTCAAGGGTGATTCCATTAGCAGGAAGCGGGAGAAGAGCAGACCCTCCTCCTGAGACAAGAAACAGGACGAGATCTTTGGGTCCTGTCTGCCGAAGAAGATCCCTCATTTTTTGAGCCCCTTCGATGCCTTTTTCATCAGGTATAGGGTGTCCTGCTTCTATGACTTCAGTATACCTCAGTGGAGTCCATGACCATATTTTGTGGTAATTAAGCCCTTTGCGATTCTATGGCCCAAGATCTCCTCAATTGCTTGAGCCATGGGTGAGGAGGCTTTACCTGTCCCGAGAAGATATATCTTTTCAAACTCATTAAGATTAAAAATATTTTCATTTTTTCCTTTTTCTTTAATAATGAGACGACCTCGATCAACGTGGAGATACTCTTTAAGCCTTCTGTAGGGATCAACAGAAGAGATAGATTTTAGAAAAATAGCCTTTGCCATTTCATGCATCTCTTGAAGTGTAAATCTACCCAATCCAATCCTCCTTAGGATTCGTGAATTTTATAACTAAACAAAAGAATACTGTCAATTAATTCGTAGGGTAAGGGTTTATCCCTTACCTTTATTACACCTACGAAGTGTAAATGATTACGGCTCAATGCTCTTTTATGTCATTTCGAGCGAAGTGAGAAATCTTATCTTTGAAATAAGATTCGTAGGGTAAGGGCTCGTCCCTTACCGAATAGCGGTAAGCCATAAAGGCTTACCCTACGTGAAAAACCTAAAACGATAAACCACAAGGG
>CAZFDM010000018.1:0-2089 GCA_964517975.1 uncultured Syntrophaceae bacterium | reverse complement strand
TTCAAAGACTTTTTGTCACCCTGAACTTGTTTCAGGGTCTCATAAGTCTTTGATTTATAAGGTTTTTAGATGCCGAAACAAGTTCGGCATGACAGTCTAGAATTTAGAATTTGCTAAACTACAGTAAAAGTAATTATTCACGAAGATGAAAATGGAGATATTAGGCTGAGGTTCCCTACATCCTGGGCTGTGCACCCCAAGGAGAAACATGAGATAAGCTATTGAGCAATATTCACAATCCTTTCACTTCTCACGAGAGCGCATCCCTAAGTACTTGAATCGGGTGCAAGACTTTCAGCCCTGTGAGATGCCGGATTTGCATGCGACAGCCTTCGCAATCCGTAAGGACCATTTCAGGGTTTAAACGATCAATTGCTTCTTTTAAATCTTTTCCAATCTCCTGAGAGATCGTATACTTCTCTTTTTTAAAACCGAAGGTTCCTCCCAGGCCACAACAGTCTGCTTCGATGTTGTCAATTCGAAGGCCAGGGATGAGCCTTAAAATTTCAAAGGCGGGAAGGCCTATTCCAAGGGAGCGGAGATGGCAGGGGGCGAAATAGGCGGCTTTGATTTTGAGTTTTTTAAAATGGATATTGAGACTTCCAGACTCCTTTAAGTTTCGAAGAAACTCAAAGAGATCGAAGGTATGGTTGGCTATTTCTTCTGTCCCCAAAATATTTAAAAGATGACTATATTCATGTTTGATCATATGGCCACAACTGGTGGATGAAAAAATGATGTCAACCCCTGAGCGAATGGTTTGAAGAAGAGAAGGGATGTTTTTCAGGGCCATCTTTCTTGCCCCTTTGAGATCATTATTGCCGAGCATGGGGAGGCCGCAACAATTCTGGGGAGGGAGGATGACCTCAAACCCATTGGCCTCGAGGACCTCCACGGTAGCCTTCCCCACCTCTACCTCATTCGTATTCGTATAACAACCGTAGAAATAGGCAATCTTTTTCTCTCCCCTTGAGGAGTAGGTTTTGAACCATTGCCTAAATGTTGGAGATTGATATTTTGGAAAGGGTCTTCTCCGGTCCATTTTAAAGAGGAGGTCTAACACCCATTTCATAAGAGGATGGTTTAAAAGGGAATTTGTAATTGAGGAGAAAGAGGAGCCCAGCCATCCGAATTGAGAGAGATGGCCAAGAAGCCAATCCCTAAGAGGCCTTCCTTTCTCATGGAGATAGGTTGCCTTGGCGAGGAGGGTTAGTTCAGAAATTGGAACATTGGATGGACAGACCAGATCGCAAAGATGGCAACCCATACAGAGATCAATCCATTCATTCTCAGAAAAGTTTCCAGCCTTCCGAAATCGTTCAGCTCCAGGCCCTGCCTGTTTCGGGCCCGGAAAGAGCGGTGTGACCCTGGAGACAGGGCAGATGGTCATACAGGTGGCACATCGGATACAGAGGTCAGAATTGCTTTTGGCCCAACTCTTTTGGTTCATACTTTTACTCAACAAGGAACAGGCAACTTTACGGAGACTCTATTTGAAATTTCATTTGGAAGCATCAAGCGTCTGTTTGGCTGCCCAATATCCTGTTGCAATCTCAATTCCTTCTCTTGATTTTTCTTTAATAAAATGATGATGGGCTAAAATCGTTCCAGCCACCCAAACATTCTCCAAGATTGGTTTCCCTGATTCATCAATAGGATGAAAGGTTGAATCGATTGCAATGCCAACCCCATGAACAGGATGGTCATCGAAGAAGGAATCCCCAAACCATCTCTCCCTCACCTCATACTGGGATACGGGTAAATTGAAAATCGACTCGGATATCTTTTCTCGATCCGCCTTAAGCCCTCCCCCCATAAAACGACCTGTGGCAAGGATATAACAATCCGCAGTATAGGAGGTAAGGAGGGGAGGGGTAAGCACTTCAATTCGCTCACATCTTTTTCCGTTTACATAGGCTTTTGAAACTGAATGTCCCAATAAAAATGTTACGCCCCCTTGGACCAGTCTTTCTTTAAATCGATGAAAGATTCTCAGGCCTGGGATGGAAGGGGGAAGCACAGGGATCTCGAATACCGAGAGACCTATTCTCTTCTCCAGATCTTTTCTTACTCCCATCGGATCTTTTAG
>CAZFDM010000017.1:0-21569 GCA_964517975.1 uncultured Syntrophaceae bacterium | reverse complement strand
AGGAACGAACCTCGAGGCGGGTGATGTCCTCCTTCTCAAATCGGTCGTTGAGAGAATTTTAGCACTCGTCCAATTTTTCCTTGAATTTCTTTAAGAGGTGGATGTAGTTGGAATCTGCTTCTTCTTCCTTCTTCTCAACTTGAATATAAATAGTCCGAGACCTATCAGGCCTCTCCCCGCCAAGGCCAAGGGTTAGCAAAACCCCTGATAGAATGGTCAAACTCAAAAGAAAGGCAAGAACAAGAATATATCCCCTACTCTTCATAATTCGTTAAAAAGAGGTGGTGGGCGATGCGGGAGTTGAACCCACGGCCTTTGGTTCCGGAGACCAACGCTCTATCCAACTGAGCTAATCGCCCACTCCTAATTTATTAACCACTCTAAAAAATTATGTCAATTCTTTCCTCCATTTAACGGTAATCCGCATCTTCGTTAAATGGGCTCCAACACAATGGTCAACTTACCGTTAGGAAGTGTAAAGGGAGAGGCCTTCATCTTCATCCCTACTTTAATCTTTTTTATATCCATCTTGGGTATCCAGCCCATTATCTTCAATCCTCCCTCCACCTCTATGAGGCCTATTGGGCAGGGTTCAAATATGACACTTGAAAAAGGCATCAAGGGCTGGGGAATACCAAAGTGTTCTGGAGGAACATGGATCCTTGTAAAGGTGACGATCTTCCCTTCGGTAGGTATCTCTTCCCACTCCATATCGCTCTCCATACATCGGGTGCAGTCTGCCTGAGGGGGATAATATTTCCTTCCGCATCTCCTACATACAGTTGCCATAAACTTACCGCCTGCCAATTCATCTACAAATCGGTTGACTTTGGTTTGAGAAATATTAAGCGAAAAACTTTTGAATTCCATTCTATTCCCTCCTAAAGATATGGACAGCCACGACCTGGCCCGTTCCGCCAACATTATGGGCAAGCCCAATCTCTGCTCCTTTTACCTGTCTCTCTCCTGCCTCTCCCCTTAACTGTTTTGTAATCTCAACCGCCATTGAGACACCTGTGGCCCCAATGGGATGGCCTTTTGACTTCAGTCCTCCATCCACATTGACAGGAATCCTTCCTCCAAGATAGGTCTCCTTCGCCTCGATGAGTTTTCCTCCCTCCCCCTTCTCGCAAAACCCAAGGTCTTCATAGGCCACGATCTCCGCAATGGTAAAACAGTCATGAACCGTAGCCACATCAATATCTGAAGGCCCAACTCCTGCCATTTTGTAAGCTATCCTGGCAGCCTCTCTTGCAGCGAGGATGGAGGTTAAAGACTTCCTATCGCTTAACCTCAGTGTATCAGTGGCTAGGCCTGTCCCAACGATCCAGACCGGCTTTTTTGAAATGGCCTTTGCCCTCTCTTCAGATGCAATAATGACTGCAGCCGCTCCATCTGTTATCAGACTGCAGTCAAAAAGTTTTAATGGATAGGCCACGGTGAAAGAGGTTAAGGCTTTTTGCAAATCGATCACCTTTTGCATATGGGCATAGGGATTGAGGCTACCATAATAATGATTCTTGACCGCCACCATGGCCAACTGCTCTTCGGTGGTCCCATACTCAGCCATATGAGCATTGGCAATCATGGCGTAATAGCCAGGGAAGGTGGTCCCGAATGGATATTCCCATATCGAATCCCCTGCCTTCCCCATAATTTCAGTGGCCACAGGGGTTGGCACCTCGGTCATCTTTTCTACCCCCACCACCAAAACCAAATCGGCTAAACCTGATGCGACATTCATATATCCTGTCCTTAGGGCCATGCTTCCAGTGGCGCAGGCCCCTTCCACTCGGAAATTTGGTTTTGGATAAAATCCGATATAATCGTGAACCTGGGCAGATGGCTGGAGGCTCAAGGCAAATTCATCTCCAGCAATCCCTGTGACCATACTATCCACTTCGTTAAGTGTAATCCCTGCATCATCCAAACAGGCCTTCACTGCTTCAAAGGCAAGTTCACGCAATGAGGCATCGGATCGGACTCCAAACTTCCCATGACCAATTCCAACAATAGCAACCCTTCTCATATTCCCTTTATCCTCTCTTTCCAATCAAAGAACTGGCGATCGTATTTTTTTGTATCTCCCTCGTTCCTTCATAAATCTCCGTAATCCTTGCATCCCGATAGAATCGTTCCACTTCATATTCTAACATATATCCATAACCACCGTGAATCTGCAAGGCCTCCTGTGTCACCTCGACTGCAACCCTTCCTGCATACATCTTTGCCATCGAGGTCAACTTTGGATCAATCCTTCCTTGATCAAAATTCCAACCTGCCTTATAGACCAGACATCTGGAGGCCTCGATCATCGTTGCCATATCTGCCAATTTGTGTTGAGTGACCTGAAACTCAGCCAGTTTCTTGCCAAACTGCTCTCTTTTCTTTGAATAATCCATTGCCCGATCAAAGGCCCCTTGGGCAATCCCCAAGGCCTGGGCAGCCACCATAACCCTACTCTCATCAAAGAATTCAAGGACCTGATAAAAGCCCCTGTTTAATGTCCCGATGAGATTCTCCTCCGGGATATGGACTTGATCAAAGGACATCTCCGTGGTGGAGGTCATTTTAATCCCCATCTTTTCTCCGAGCTCGGTCACCTCAAACCCTTTGCATCCTTTATCCACAATGAAGGTGGATTGTCCTCTATAAGGAGGGTTAACGTGCGTGTCGGTTTGACAAAGGACGATGACGAAGTTGGAGATACTCCCATTGGAAATGAAGGTCTTTACTCCATCGAGGACATATTCATGACCCTTCTTTAGGGCTATGGTTCTCAGTTCGGTAAGGTCACTTCCATGGTCGGGTTCAGTAAAGGCGCCGGAGGAGATGGCCTCTCCCCGGGCAAGGGGAATGAGATATTTCTTCTTCTGGGCCTCATTACCAAACCTTAAGATGATCTCTGATGAGAAGTTGGCAATGCTGAGGCAGATTCCTATTCCAGAATCCTTCCGACAGAATGCCTCCACAATCAATGCGTTTTCAAGAATCCCATAACCCTGACCCCCATAGGCTTCTGGATAGTGAATCCCAATGAATCCAAGTTTGGAGGCCTTTTTAAGGATGGAGAAAGGGAATTGATGATTCTTTTCCAGTTCTAAAATAATCTCTTTGTCAAACTCTCCTTGGGCAAATTCGCTAGCCGCTTTCTGGATCTCTCTCTGCTCTTCAGTCAAATCAAAGTTCATAGTCGTAACTCTGTTTCGTATTCGTTTGACTCATATCTATCTCTCGCTCCCCACCTTAACTTCCCCCATACAATTCTTTGACTTTTGGTCGATCGATCGAACCATCCTCCTTTTTGGGAAGGGACTCTACAAACTGGACATAGCCTGGTTTTTTGTATCGTGCAATTCGACTGGCCACAAAATCGATCAACTCTTGGGATGACAATTGGGTGCCCTTTTTTAACACAACCACTGCCTTTATCCCCTCTCCAAACTTTGGGTCTGGAACTCCAATCACCGAGACTTCTTTCACATTAGGATGCTCAAGGATCACCTTTTCCACTTCGACAGGATAGACATTCTCGCCTCCAGGTTTGATCAGTTCCTTCTCCGCTTTTCTTCCTGCAAACCAGAGATAACCCTCTTCATCAAGACGACCCAAATCTCCCGTATGGTGCCATTCCTCTCGGAAGGTATGTCGGGTCAACTCCTCTTCATTCCAGTATCCACGAAAGACCAGAGGGCCCCGGACTAATATCTCTCCAACCTTGCCCGTCTCAACCTCTCGGTCAAACTCATCCACAATCTTTAGGTCCACCAGAGGACCTGGCTTGCCCGCACATCCAGGCCTTTCGCGATTGGCGCAGACACTGGTCAGTCCCATGGTTTCGGTCTGCCCATAAGCGAGCCAGAATTGACCATAGCCCAATCCTTCAAACCTTTTGACTGTCTCTTGAAGGTCTACCCCAAAAATATGTTTCAGGGGAGAGAGGGTAAATTCGCCTTTGGCCTGTTCCTCAAGGAGTTGAAGCAGAATTGGAGGAAAGTCTCCAATCATCGTAATCCTCTCCTGGTCAATCAATTTCCCTGCCACCTTGGGATCAAATTTTGAAATCATCACATTTCTTCCTCCTACGTGCATCATCACCAGAGCGCCAAACATTCCGGCAATATGAAAGAGGGGAAGAATGTTCAGATAGGAATCCTCAGGGGTAAGACTCATAAGAGCGATATTCTGAATAGTACAAGAAACAAGATTATGATGACTGATTACTGCTCCCCGAGGTCTCCCTTGAACCGCAGCGGTATGCATGATGACCAAAGGATCATCTCCATCGATGGGAACCAGTGTGGCAGGTTCAGATTTCATGAGAGACTCAAAGGGATGGTAGCCTTCTCTACCCTCCCCAAACGTAATAAACTCCCTTAAGAAAGGACAGTTGTACCGAAGATCTAAAATCATCTTTTCAAAATCTGGATCCACGACGATGGCCACTGGTTCCGTATTGGTTAGATTGAGACCAATCTCATCGGCTGAGAGTCTAAAGTTGATTGGAACCATGATCGCCCCAATGGCAGAAATTCCTCCCATTAAAGGAAAAAACTGGGGGTCGTTCTTGGCAAGAACGGCTATTCGGTCTCCTTTCTTTACCTCTTTTCCCTTAAGCCACCCTGCGACTCGCTTGCTCTGATCCAAAAGCTCCCCATAGGTCACCTTCCCTTTTTCAGATTGGATGGCAATCCGATTCTTAAATATCTGGGCATTCCTTTTATAAATGTCATAAACAGTAAAACTTCGAAGTCCCATCTTTTACCCCTCCTTATTCGATTAATTTCCTTCGCTCCTCTTCTCTCAATTCACGCCTCAAGTATTTCCCAACCTTTGACTTTGGCAACATATCCCGAAACTCAATATATTGTGGGACCTTATAAGGAGCCAATCGCTCCTTGCACCATTTGGTTAGTTCAAAACCACTGACCCCTTTTATATCCTCCTTCAGCACTACAAATGCTTTAATTCTTTCCCCAACCTTTTCGTCTGGGACGCCCACAACACTGGCGGCGATGACGGCTGGGTGTTCCTGAAGCACTCTTTCGACTTCAGCAGCAGCAACTCGGTAACCCTTATGCTTGATGAGATCGACAGACCGATCCCTAAAATAAAGCCAAAGGTTTTGATCGATTTCTACAATATCTTTTGTCCGATACCAGATCTCGCCTTCGATTTCTAAAAAACATTCTTTCGTCTCTTCCGGTTTATTCCAATAGGATCGAATCGCAAAGGGAGAGGTGGCGAGAAGTTCTCCTGGCTCTCCAGGAGGAACGGGTTCTAAGGTTTCGGGATCGACTAAACGAAACTTACTTCCTGATGAAATCCTACCTGCAGCCCCTTCGGGAGGCACTCCATCCCCTGCATAACTAAGAGAGATGGCTCCACAGAGCTCCGTAGCACCATACCCTTGATAAAGAGGGATGCCAAACTTCTTATACCATCTGTTTGCAACTTCAGTAGGTAAAACATCACCGCCTGTTCCACAATATTTGAGGGAACTTAAATCATAGTAATCTATCCTGTCATGCTCTAAGATCATTCGATACATCGCTGGGACGGCAAACATCCGGGTGACTCGATATCGCTCAATGTGATCAAACATGGCATCTAAAACCACTCTTGGCATCACGATGAGAGGTTCTCCTGTGACGAGCAGTGGAGTCATTCCATCCATCTGACCAATGACATGATAGAGAGGAGCAGACAGGAGGGAGATACCTTTTCCAAAGGGGATGACCGCTTCAGCGGCTTTAGCCCATTCACTGACTCGATAGAGAAATAGGCCTGCGGAGATAGGAACTCCCTTTGGAAACCCAGTGGTTCCACCCGTATAAAGCATGACCGCTGTATCTTCGGCCTTCCCATGGAAAGGAGGTAAAAAGGATGGGTTTCCTTTTCTTAAGAGGTCTTTAAACGATATGAATTCTTTCCCGCTTGGAATTTTCCCAGAAGGAACTCTTCCAAAACCCCTTCCAATCCATCTTTTCCACCAAGGAAGGAGATCCACCATATTTGTCATAATAATCTTTCTTATAGGAGCTCCAGCGAGGATGTCCATCACATAACTTAAATTCGTATCCATGCAAAAGATGACTTCTGCCTCCACATCATTGGCCATATACCGGATGTCATAAGCCGTATAAACCGGGGCCACCATCACCGGAGTCGCTTCCAATCGCTGAAGGGCCAGCCAAGCAATAATCGTCTGAGGAAGATTATAAAGGTAGAGAATAACCTTTTCTTCCTTCTTGACACCCATTTCATATAAGGAAGAGGCCAGCCTCAATGTCATCTCATGAAGTTCGAAGAAGGTAAACTCTTTACCCAGGTAGAGGATGGCGGTCTTATGGGGGGAGTGCTTTGCAACTTCTTCAAAGGCCTGGTAGGTGGTCTCCAACATTGAGCCTTTCCTATTGGGTTTCTCATACACCCATAAAGGTTGATCTGACTTCTGGGTTCTCCCTCAGTTCCTGGCCAGTCCCCTGTAAGGTGAGCATCCCATTCTCGATAATATAACCACGGTCAACAATGGGAAGCAGAGGTCTGGCAAACTGTTCTGCAACCAAAATGGTAATTCCTTCCTTTCGAATCTGTTTAATGGCCTCAATCAAACTATTCTGCATGGCCGGGCTAAGCCCCAACAGCGGTTCATCCAGAAGGAGGAGCCGAGGTCGGGTCATTAGGGCCATTCCAATAGAAAGCATCTGCTGTTCCCCTCCGCTACAGAACCCCGCCCTCCTTTTACTTAGGGCTTTGAGCGGAGGAAAGATGCTGTAGACAAATTCAAAGCTCTTTTTTACTTCAGAATCTTTTCGAAGATAGGTACTAATCTTCAGGTTTTCCTCCACATCACTATCTGGAAAGACAGGATGCCGCTCCCGACTTAAGGCAATTCCTTTCCGGATTCGCTGACTCGGTTTCGTAAAAAGAATCTCCTCCCCTTCAAACAAAATTTCGCCCATTAGGGTAATTCTCTCACCGCCTCTTCTCTCTTCTTTAAGCTTCATATCAATAATTAAACCAGAAATCGTATTCATCAGGGTGGTCTTCCCTGCGCTGTTAGACCCTAAGGCGCTGACAATCTCGTTCCGATGGACCTCCAAGGTTAGGTCATTCAAAGCCAATGCATTTTCAAAAAATACCATCAGATTTTTAACTTCGAGCATCCTCTCCATTTGTCGGTCGTCCATTGTCTATCGTCCCTTGTCCATCGTTCCCTTTATCCCTCCACCTCGGTTCCAAGATAGGCCTTCTGAACTTCTTCATGATTCATCGCTTCTTTAGGGGGACCATCTGCAATCTTTCGACCAAAATTCAACACAATGACTCGATGAGCTACTCGAAACAGTTCCTTAAGGCGATGCTCAACCATCATAATGGTCAATCCCTCCCGATTAAACTTCTCAATCAGGGGAAGGGTTGCGGCAACCTCTGACATGGTCATTCCTGAAAAGAGTTCATCCAAGATCAGTAAATCTGGCCGTAGGGCCATGCACCGAGCAAGGTCCAGTCTTTTTAAATAGCCATGGGGAAGACTTCCAGCCGTCTTATAAGGGACTAAAGAATCACGCTCAAACCCAAAATCATCCAAAAGGTCGACTGCGATATCATCCCTCTCTCCATATTTTCCTCCTCCCAATTTTTTTACCCTTGGAGAATAGAGCGGGACGATAAGGTTTTTGAAGGCTGGAATTCTATGAAAGGCCCTGACCATTTGAAAACTACGAGCCACGCCCATACAGGCAATCCGATAAGGAGGTTGATGAGTGATCTCTTGGTTTAGGTAGAGAATTCTGCCTGAAGTAGGCTTCACAAACCCTGTGATCAAATTGATCAGGGTGGTTTTTCCAGAACCATTTGGACCAATCAGGCCGAGGAATTCTCCTCGCCGGACTTCAAAACTCACCTGATCAACAGCGACCACTCCACCAAAACGTTTCGTTAAATTTTCAACTCGTAAGATTATCTCCTCTGACATTTTAAATACTTACGATCCTCTCAAATTGATGATATTTTCTTTCGAGGTAATGGAAGATTCCTTCTGGTAGAATGGCCAAAGCACCAATTAAGATCAAACTGTAAAGGGCCATCCTCAACCCTCCAAGGGCTCGAAGTGCTTCAGAAAGTGGGACAAGAATAAACGTACCCAATACAGCGCCCGCAAAATTTCCAGACCCTCCTAAGACTGCTCCGGCAAGTGGAAGAATGGTGTTGTCAAGGGCAAACGCAGACCTTCCTACAAACTGGTAATAGTGAGTCATTAACGCTCCAGCCAAACATCCGATCCCACCTGCAATAAAGATGGTCTGGGTTTTATACCAATAAATATTAATCCCTCCAGCCATCACCACCCGATCGTCCTCTCGAATCCCCCTTAACACGAAGCCGTAGTCCTCATGGATAAGTCTTCGAAATCCAAACAGACAAACGATGACTGCAAGGATTGCTATATAGACCGCCATCCAATGGTTGGGAAAGGGCGTTAGAGAAAGTAGTCCATGAGTCCCTCCTAAAATCTCCAGGGTCTCAATCAGATGGTCAAATAATAAGGGAAGGATCAACGTTACCATCGAAAAATAGACTCCTCTCAATCTTAAAACCGGAATGAGAAGTAAGGAGCAGATGAAGGCACCCCCAATCGTCGCAACGGGGATTGTCAAAAAGATGGGCCACTTTAAATAGTGATTGAATCCTCCTGCCACATAGGAACCGACTCCAAAAAAGAGGGCCTGTCCCAAAGAGACCAACCCTACAGAAGCCAAGAGGTCCCAACTTAAGGCCAGGAGGGCAAACGTACAAGAATAAAAGACAACCTTACCCCAATAACCTCCCCCCACAACGAGGGGGAAGATGAGAAGGAAGAAAATAGGTAGAATTCGTGGGAGTAAAATATAGACCATTTCCCGATAGGATGAAAGGACGTAGATCGTATCGCTTCTTGCCTTTATTCCTCGGTCGATTCTCTCCTTTCGATATCGGGAGGGTCCAGCCATCTTAAACTCTCTCTTCTAACTCTTTATATTTGCCAAAAATCCCTGAAGGTTTCACTGCCAAGATCACTAAAATGGCTATGAGAGTGACGACGGTTTGCCATTGGGCCTTAAAAAAGGTAGCCACAATAATCTGTCCAAACCCAAGGATAATGCTTGCCACAAGAATCCCAGGAACACTCTCCAATCCACCTACAATGCCCACCGCTAAGGCCGAAATCAGGATATCATATCCGATTTGAGTATCAATGGAACCAAGAGGTAGAATAACCAACCCCGCAATGACTGCAAGAGCAGACCCAAAGGATAAACTGAGGGCAGCGGTCCAATCCGAATCGATTCCTAATGAGATGGCTGTCCTTTCATTCTGAGAAATAGCCCTGAAGGAAAGGCCAATTTTGGTATGGTGGATAAATAGGTATAGGAAAATAATTAAGCCAATTCCAATGGCGACCAAAAAGATTCGTTGGTAATCCACCCAGCTCTTCCCAATCTGGATGCTCCCTTTAATAAACTCTGGAAGGACATAAGTAAAACCAGAAAAACCTAAATATCTCAAAACCTCAACAATCACAATCGCAGTAGCCAATGTAGCGATCACTTCATTGATGGCTAACCCCCTGAGACGTAACATGAGTCCCCAGTATAAAAAAAAGCCAAAGAGGCCGACCACAACAATGGAAATGAGGGCGGAAAGAAAGTAGGGAATACCTAATTGGTTCATAAAGATCCAAGTTAAGATGCCACCGAGTAAATAAAAAGCCCCATGGGCAAAATTGGCCAAACCACTGATGCCAAATGTCAGGCTAAATCCTATTGCCATCAAGGCTAATGTTACACTATTGGTGATCCCGTAAATTAAGATCTCCATAAATTTGACCAAACCGATTGGATTAAAATCTCCCCCAGCCTCATTATTAAAAAGAGGCTGGGGGGTTAATAAAAGAATGATGTTATCTTACTGTAGTTTAGCAAAAATTTATAACCTATTGAAATAAAAGGGGAATTTTCAAAGCCCTTTTGTCACCCTGAACTTGTTTCAGGGTCTCATAAGTCTTTGATTTATAAGGTTTTTAGATGCCGAAACAAGTTCGGCATGACAGTCTAGAAATTAAAATTTGCTAAACTCCAGTTATCTTATTTCATCCAAGGAGCCAACTCCACCTTTGCTTCGGCAACCAGGTCAGGGTAGATAGGAACCATTTTGCCTGCCCTCCATTGATAAGAAACAATGATGGAACTCTCCTTTGGATTCCCATCAAAGACCTGTTGATGAGTGGTTTTATCAAACTTGATTCTCCCAGACACACCCATCATATCGGTGGCCTCTAAGAACTCAACAAACTTATCCGGATTTTTTGAGGGGACAAACCCAGCCCGTTCAATGGCATCTTTTAAGATATAGACTGCATCATAAGCAGAGGAGACGACACGGGGATCGTCCATTAAAGGATACTTTTTTTCCTTCCATCGATTGTGGAAATCAATCGATTTTGAAAGGGCTTTCACTGGCGCAGCCGTTCCACCTGGAAATGGCATAACCAAGACATAGTCCAAATCCTCACCATAGGTGGACCAGGCTTTAGGGGATGTCACAACTGCAAAATCGAGGAAGAGCATGGTGGGAATCTTCATTGACTTCCACTGCTTAAAACACACGGGAAGCGTGGGCATATCTCCCACCACATAGAGCATCTGAGCCCCAGAACCCCTGGCTTTGGTCAGGACAGGTGAGAAATCGTTCGTTCCGACTGCCACGGGTTCATACCCCAAGGTCTTCCATCCAACCCCTTCCAATGCCTTCTTGGCTGCATCAGCAGCCGCTCTTGCCCATAGCGTATCCTGGGCGATAATAAATAACTTATCATATTTAAACTGTGTTCTCATAGAATCCATTGTCTTTGCGGCATTGGTTCCTACATGGATAGAGTTTGTGGTGGCTCTAAACCAATATTTATATTTTTCTGGATCGCCTTTAAAGATTTCTATCAGTTTGGGGGTTTGAGCAATGGTTTGAAGAGTAATGATTTTATACTTTGCGATCAGGTCCATGGTGGCTACCATGGCTTCGGACCGAAAAGGGGCCACAACAATAGCGTCCGGTTTCTCTTCAGTAATCAGTTTATCTACTGCCATGAGAGCAGATTGGACCGGAGTCCCGGGCTCTCCACATCGGGTATCTGCCGTGACCAATTTGAGAGGGCGTTTTACACCTTCGTCCTTCACCAAGATTCCACCCTTCGTATTGATCTCATCAATCGCCATCTCCACAGCCAGTTTACCAGACTTACAAAGGGGCTGAAAAAATGAGGTTGGAAGCCCTAAGACAATGGGCTTCTCAGCTGCTAACACAACGACCGGTAATAAAAAAATACCAACGACCAACCACAAAATAAAAAAGGCTATTTTTTTCATAATTTCACCTCCAAGATGGTTTTTTAAAAGGGAATGCTTCCCACCTTATATCTTCCCCACCTCCTTCCATTTGAATTGGTAGAAGATTTCTATCAATTTAGAGAAAAGTTGTCAATAGGTAATAAAGAGACTTCTTCTGATAAGATCTCTAAATTTTATTTGCCTACAATCGTTTTAAGAAAATTTGGAGGGCAATGGTTGTCTTTACCCTACAAATATTTATTATCGGTACCCGCCCGTAACGGGCAAGAAGGCTAAGTCGGCACAAATTAATAGACAATCCCGGCATAGCCTACAAAACTATCATCAGGCATGATATCATAACTGGTATAGTAGTCGAGGAGATGCCCCTTCTCAGCTCCTAAAGCCCTGCAGGTGGCAATGGCAGAGGCAGCAGCCCCTCCACTACAGGCACTATCATTCTCTAAGGAATGCCTTATAATTCCTTCAACATCCATCTTCAGGGCTCGGTCGATAAACCCTTTATCGTTCTCCTGCTTCACCCACTCCAAAGAAGCACGGCCAGTCCCTTTCACGAGAAACCCATAATTGGGGCCATAATGCGTGAGATCGGTTGATCCAATAGCAAGGATAGAAATCCCTTCTTCCCTCGCCATCTCAGCCACCTCCTTCCCCAAGGTTTCTGCTTTTAAAGAAAGGGGGGAGCGAAGAGCCAGCAGTTTTGCCTCAGGAAAAAAGTATTTCACCATCGGCAATTGAACCTCAATGGTATTATCCCCGCTGGTTAGGCTCTCCTTTGAAAAATCAACCCTTTTCATCAGGTTCTTTACAAATTCTGTGTCCATCTCAATATCTCCCAGTGGAGTCTCCCAGAAATCCTCTGTCACGATCCGTGGAAGGTCTTCCGTTCCAAGGTGACCTCCATAGAGTACAATCAAATCGAAACGGCCCTTCGTCTTTAGATAGGAGAATACCCTTGCTGAAAGCCTCCCTGAAAAGTACCAGCCCGCGTGAGGAACGATTCCCCCCAATCCCTTACTGACAGGTATTTGAGGAGGAGACCATCCTTCTAAATAAGATTCAATCTCTCTCTGACATTCCTTCTTATCTAACGGATACCACCCTCTTGGCAATGCTCTCTTTCTTCGGCTCATGGGTTTCACCTCCCTCTTCTCTTATGCATATAGCCCTAAGGGGTTTGTGTCTTTATATCTTTTGAAGCGTGGGCATACCCATCAAGGTAAGCGTGTTTGCCATTACCGTTTGAAAGGCCTTAACCAAACAGAGACGAAAGGTCTGAAGGTTTTTGTCCCGAAGGTGAATGAATTGGACTTGTCTATTGGCTCCAGGGTCAGGATGCTCATAAAAGTTCGTAAAGGCAGTCGCAAGGTCAAAGGCATATTCGGTTAATTGCGAAACCCTGAGATTTTCTCTGACTCGATGGACTACTTGAGAGAACTTGGAAAGGACCTCAAGAAGGTCTTTCTCTGTCTGGGTGAGTAGAGGAGGAAGACAGTCCTTGTTCCAATCGAGATTAAGTTTTCTCTCCTCTGCCTTTCTGAGAATGCTACAGGCTCGAGCATGGGCATATTCCAAGTAGATCCCCGTGTCTCCGGTCGTCTTTAAAGCCTCGTCAAAATCGAAGATGATCTGGCTTTCGAGATTAAATTTTAATAAATAGTAACGGATGGCAGAAGACGCAAGCATGGAAGCAACCTTTTCCTCCAAGGGATGGTCCGCCTTCTCAATCACCTTCTTTTTGACCATTTCAATAAAATCCTTTGCCTTTACCCCTGTCCCCAACCTCCCTGACATGGCCACAGACCTTTTCTCATCTGGGCTGACTGCACCAAGGATCCGAGCAGCCTGGGAAGAGAGGTTGACCACTTCATAGGCCAGGTGGATGGATTTCTCAGCCTGTTCTTTAAATCCCATCTGCCGGAGACATTCGCTGACCACTTGTTGAGGATAACTTTGTCGAGTGTCAATCACATTGATCACCATATCCGCATGACCAAACTTCTTAGACACCTCCTCCCCAGGTTGACCATCTCTGGCAGTGGTCCAGAGCATTTGGCCATTGGGTTGGGGACCCCAGCATTTGTATAAAAAATCTTTCTTCAGAAGACCAAATTTCCAAAGTTGATAAGCAATATCTTTTCCTGTATAAGTCACACTCCCATTGGAACGAACCAAAACCTTATCAAGACTCTTTACTCCCCCATCGGTCTCAACAATGCCACCAAAAGGAACCACCCAGCACCCTTCGTTTGGTCCTTCCGTTTCATATCGAATGGTCCCTTTCTCTTTTAGAAGTTCAAAGGTTGACTCCCAGAAGCCCCTTGAGATAATATCCGACTCCCAATTCAGAAGATCATAATAGATGGAAAGTTGAGCCACCGTGTCAAGGTGGGTCTGGACAATCTTAACTGCCAATTCCTTCGCAAAGGAGGCGATGGGAGGAAGTCCTTTCTCAATCTTATGCAAAACTTCCTCCCTCTTCATTGCCAAGTGAGGGTCTTTCTCGATCTCACTCTGAAAACGGGCATAGAGGTCCCAACAGAAGTAGTCAATGGGTTGGCCTTCCGGGATCTTCTCCCAGATCAATTTGAAATCATCCCATTCCTCCTGATAGAAGGGTGGGTCAAGATAGAGTAGTGCGGTCACGACATCCACTACCTGAAGGCCTGTATCATCAATGTAGTTGCAGACCTCTACTGGATACCCAAGCCATTGATAAATTCTAAAAATGGTATCTCCCAAAACTGAATTTCTAAGATGGCCAATATGCATTGCTTTATTGGGGTTGACACTGGTATGTTCGATAAAAACCTTTGGTTTGGGCTGGGAAACGGGCTTTCCAAAATTCTCCCCTTCCTGAAGGATTCGGGGGACGAGATCTTGAACCAGCCTCAACCAGTCGACTCGGAAGTTAATGTAACCTGGAGCAGAGACTGAAATCTCTTGGATGAAGGGGGGGAGGTTTCCTCTTAATTTATCTGCAATCTCACGGGCGATCTCCATAGGAGCTCTCTTTTGATCCTTTGCTAAGGATAGAGAGACCGCGCTGGAGAGGTCTCCCCACTGACGGTTGGGAGGGACATTGATGGGAATATCCTCTATTTTTAGAAGTTCTTTCAGGGCATCTCGAACCCCTTCAATAATCATCTTCTTTCCCTTCTCGCTTGTTCAATTATTAAGAAGATGGAAGAAAAAAGTCAAGGAATTCGAAAGAAACCTCTGAAAAAGTTTTTTATATGGTTTATTACCTACTTTTTCTTCTGAGGTCTCATTCGAAAAAATTGACAGGTCAAAGGGGTCGGGAATATAATTGGATTTTAAAAGGTGGGGTCATTGACCTTGTTTGAAAGGGGAGGCCTTATGATATGGAAAGCACGATGAGAAAATATGCCGTTAAGATCGAGCGAAATGAAATCAATCCTCACCTTCGATATGATGGCAAAACGAGC
Source organism: uncultured Syntrophaceae bacterium (assembly GCA_964517975.1). Taxonomy (GTDB): domain Bacteria; phylum Desulfobacterota; class BSN033; order BSN033; family UBA1163; genus JBBIRM01. Next base: position 6,730 of record CAZFDM010000017.1, on the reverse strand, counting down.
GGACTGATTTTAGACCCACGTCGAGAGAAGGTTCCTCTTGAGGTCTTAGGATTTGGAATCTATCAATTGGGGAAAAATTTTATTGAGAAAGAAACGGAGGAGAAAGAAGTTGTCCTTGTGCCTCAAGAGGGAGAGTTTGAGGCTGAAGTCAACGGGAGGCGATTCTCTGGGGAAAGAAAGGGAGGACCATTTGCCTCAAGGCCAGGTCATTCTAATGCCTCAGCCTTATATATTCCTTGCAATTCCCGATTCAAGATTCGAGGAAGAGGTGAGATGGTCTTCTTTGAAGCCCCTGCGTTTAGGGAGAACCAACCCTTCTTTCTTCCTCATGACCAAGTAAAACCCATTTCAAGGGGGAGCTGGATTTGGCGAAGAGATGTAACCTCATTAATAAGCCCCAAGAATGGTAGTTCGAACTTGGTGGTTGGAGAAACCTATAACCCCCCTGGGTTCTGGTCTGGAACACCTCCCCATCAACATGATAAAGACCAACCTTCCCTTGGAGAATCCTCTCATGAAGAGGTTTATTACTACCGCTTCAGTCTAAAAAGAAAGAAGAAAGACCGATTCGGACCTTATGGGGTTCAAGTATTGATGGATGGGGAAAGGCTGAGGAAGGCCTTTTTGATCGGGGAGAAGAGCATCTTTGCCATTCCTGGAGGTTGTCACCCTGTGGTCGCCTCTCCTGGTTGTGAACTTCTCTATGTATGGGGCCTGGCAGGAAAGGGAAGTGAACTGGGCATGAGGGAGATTCCTCAATTCTCCTTTCTCAAATCTTTTGAGGAGATCTTTAATCAACTGGAAAGGCATGAGGGGAAAAAGATTCTTCCCAGAAAAAGATTTAAAACCCTCTGTTCGTATTATCATTTGACAGAGGAAAATAAGGCGATTTTGCTTGCCATATTAAGAGAAAAGGGGTACGAACTTAAGTACTGAGATCCCGAAACAAGTTCGGGATGACAGAAAGGCCAGAACCTAACCGTCATGTCATGCTGAACTTGTTTCATTCCCGTCCACAGGACGGGGTTTTCAGGTGCGATCTTAATAAAGAGACTGAGAAAGAGATGGAGAGATAGGGATGAAGATTTCGATCTGTAATGAGCTTTTTCAAGATTGGCCCATTGAAAAGGTTTTCGATTATGCGGCTCAATTAGGTTATGAGGGTGTGGAAATTGCTCCCTATACGTTAGCCGATTCGGTCACAGAGATTTCTGCGAAGAGACGGAGTGCTATCCGGCGTGCCTCTGAAAGGAGTGGAGTTGAAATCGTGGGCCTCCACTGGCTATTGGTCAGGCCCGAAGGTCTCTACATCAATCACCCTGACGAAATCGTTCGTATTAGAACCCAGGAATATATTGAGGCCCTTATCCACTTCTGCGCCGATATTGGAGGAAAGATTTTGGTTCACGGCTCCCCTCACCAGAGGACCATTCAAGAGGGATGGAATCCGAGAGACTCATGGGAGTATGCCAAAGAGACCTTTGAGGTGTGCCTCAAGGTTGCCAGAAAAAGAAATGTGACCTATTGCATCGAACCCCTTGCCCATACCAGCACCAACTTCATCAATACCGTGGACCAGGCGATTCAATTGGTCAAGGAGATCAGACATCCCAATTTCAAAATGATGTTCGACTGCCGAAGTGCATCCATTGAAGAAAAATCGATCACCGAAGCTCTTAATAAAGCCCTCGATTCAAGGGCTCTCTACCATGTTCATGTAAATGATGTCAGTGGAAAGGGACCAGGATTTGGGGAGACAAAATTTTATCCCATTCTCAAGACCCTATTAGAAAAGGGGTACCCCTATTACATCTCTGTGGAGGTCTTTGATTTCAATCCTGACCCCCAGACCATCGCCAGCCGAAGCATTGGTTACCTTCGAGGTATTCTGGAAGGATTATGCCCAAAGAAATGAGTGGGATCCCCTTCTTGGTTTGTTCTGTCTCAAGGATCACCCCTCTCTTTTGTCCCCATTTGATCTTGAAATCCAAAAATTACACTCTATAGCGTATAAGTTTACCTCCATGGATCCCTGATTGGGCGATATGTTCGGGAGTAGTGTTGGAGAGGCTCACCTTTTTACTGAGAAAATCTGCTCCTGCCTTCTTGTAGCAATACCTTACGAAGGCACTGCAATACATGGCATGGGGATCATCCACAGGATTAGGAAGCCACTGCCTCTTTGTGATGATAGCCCACCAAGTCCCAAGAAGTTCTTGAATCGGGTATAGAACCTGTTCGTCAACCAGTTGGAGGGCAGTCGCAAGGACTTCCTCTGTCTCCTCCTCTGAAAGTCCAAAGTCAATCACCCCCGCATGTTCCACCCTTTCTCTGCAGTGCTTCCCAATCCAGTTTTCCTGAGCCCCATTGCGAAGTTGGGGTTTAAAGAGATTTACCTTAAGATCAGATTCAAAGATATAGGGACTTCTGGTCTTCTTCCCACCCTTCCCTCTCCGATCCAACCTTAAATCTCCAAAGATGAAACAATGAGACCAGAGGGATGCCTTCCCATGAGTCGTTACAACCCTTTGAGCCTCACGAATCGCTTTCCCAACGGGATGATTAGTCCCCACTAATCCTATTCTTCCAGGTTTATAGTGCTCGGTAAAGAATCGAAGCAATCCTTTATTAATCTTTTCCATCTTCTGCTACCTCCTTAGCGGATCCCTCCAATGATTTCCTTAAATACCTGCTCTGTTTCCCAAATGGTTTTTTCGATGGGATACTCTTTTTTGATCATTTCATACTTCTTGGAAAGGGCGGAATAGTCGATAAATGCTTGGGGGGTTAGTTCCCATCCCTCTTTGTCCAGAAGACCATTCTTTTCAAAAGGCATCAGTCTATCCCAGGGGAGAAGCCTACCCTTATAAGAAATCAGTTTTTTGTAGGTTTTGTGATACCTCTTTTTTAGAAATTCAATGTATTTTTTTGTATACTCCTTTGCTTTTATCCTGTTTCCTTCGATGTGGTCCGGATCGTCTTTTCTTCCGAACAGTTTTGAAAGGAAAGCGTGTTGAGCATTCGTAATGCCTTTGTGGGTTGCAAGATCTTGAATCCCATGCAAGGCATAACCCATAAAGAAAAGTCCAGAGCGCTTATCTTGATGAGTAATCTTAACGATTCTCTCCGTAAGTCTTTTGATCCAATTCAGGTAGTTTCTTTCTGCCTCTTCTCTGGATTCAATGGTTCTTCCAACCTCATCATTTTTCGTCTGGGCATGGGCACAAGGAAGGGACCAATCATAGAAATCTGGATCCTGAGAGGCATCTCCGACAATATCAATGGCATTCTCATGAAATCCAAAATCCTTTAGAACCTCGGTGGTAATCTCAAGGTGCCCGGGTTCCCAATCACCCGTCATCCTTGAAAGCCATCCCCCGGATGGAAGACGGGTTTTCTTCATATTGACCTTGGCACCCCGTTTCTTGAGATAATCTTTGATCCTGGTGGATTTCGTATCATTTTTATCCTCAGGAAAGATCTCCCAAAGATGATAATTATTGAAACAATAGTAGGGCACATATTGGAAAGACTGACCCTTCTCCGAGAGTTTATTGGCTTCTGGCATTCGGGATGGGATATGGTCAAGGGTGCTCTCAAGGATGCACCACTCACCCAGTTCATTCTTATAGACAGGCCAGCAGTGTCCTCCCAAGGATTTGCCTTTCTCATCAAATACCTCTCCAAGAACCACTCTCACACAGAAGGGGCTTATTCCACTTGCGATGAGAAGGCTTGCGAGTAGAAAACTTCCATCTTCACAGTCTCCCTCACCTAAGGTATGAATCTCCGGTGGAAAGAGCCAAAAGTCCCCTTTCCTCTGTTTTTGAGTATCGTAAACATATTTGATAGTTTTAGCCACAAAATCCCATATCACCATTGCCCGTTTGTCAAAACTTTTGGGTTCCCTATTTGTTGGAAGACCTTTATGGCTAATGAGATCACGAAGTATTCCTTTCATAATGTTATTGTCCTCGAACGATATCCATTCCCTGATATCGGTCTTAATCGGTTTGTTAGGACTACCGATCACAAATCTTTTCTTCTCAATAGTGGTATCTTGAAGGATCAGATCTCCTTCCCAATTGTATGGCATATTATCCCCCTTTTTTGATTCTCCCAAAAACCCAATGCTAAAAATCAATAGGTGTAGGGTAAAGGTTCATCCCTTACTTAAATTAATCCGTAGAGTAAGGGTTTATCCCTTACCAAGAAGCGGTAAGCCACAAGGGCCTACCCTACGGAGAAAAAAATAATAATTCAATTCGTAGGGTAAGGGCTTGTCCCTTACCGATATTTGGTAAGCCACAAGGGCTTACCCTACAAAAAACCAACCCATAAAGGGTTACCCTACACATTTACCTTCATATGGGTAGTGAATTATTTTAATTCTTGCCCTCTTACTAAGGAAAAGTAATCCCTTAAAATTTCTCGGTGGTCGAATGCGATCTCTTCCGGAAGGTTGGATGCATTAAAGATTCCAATTTCAAGGGCATCATCCTTAGCCTTAGGAATCCCTTTGGCTTTTGCAATAAAAACCGTTGATATGCTGTGGTGTCTGGGATCTCTATTGGGAGCTGAATAGGTATGGAACTGCCTAAGGAATTGGACCTCCAGATTGGTCTCCTCCTTCGCCTCCCTCAGGGCTGCCTCTTCCAGCGATTCCCCATAATCCACAAATCCTCCTGGAATGGCCCATCCATAAGGAGGATTCTTTCTTTTAATGAGAATGATTCCCTTCGATTCGACCTCAATGATGATATCCACAGTAGGGATAGGATTTTGGTAGATCTCGATCTCACTTTTACATTTGGGACATTGAATGGTCTTTTTCAGCATGGAAGTTCACCCTCTCATCCTGAAGCCAATGGCAAATCTCAACCAACCCATTTCAAATACCAAATCAATTCCTCCCCTCCGAGATTAAAGATATTTTGGCTCTCCTTTGAAAGGGGGTATGTTGACCGTTGGGATTAGGTCAGGGTCAGCAGATATTTCCTCAACATGTCGAGCCCAATGATTGCCGATCTTTCTCTAAGCATCCACAACTCGCCCCCTAACGAGTAGGTCTGGTTCTCTATCTTTGAAGACGTGGAAATGGAGTAATGGGTTTCTATTCGATACTCTTCCTCCCCTCGGTCTCGAGTCGCAACGACTTGTCTCTCAACGATTTTCCCAAACGTAGCCAGGCCAATATCTGTCCCAAACTCTCTCTGAGCCCTTTGGGCTAATAATTCTGCGAACCGTTTCGAATCTTCTTTAAGGGCGTCAAGTTGTTGGAAAGATCGATTGAGAAATTTTCCTTGGGAAACTTCAGAGGGTAGAATGACTCCTTGAACGAAAGAGGGACTCTGGGTGCTTGACAGTCTCTGAGATATTAATCCTCCTGTAAAGGTTTCCACTACAGATAGGGTAAGATGACGTCTTTCCAATTCTTTGACAATATTTCCGTGAAGCGTCTCATCATCCACCCCATAAATGAGGGTGCCGAGCCGTTGTCTAATCTTCTGCTCCATCTCACCAATCAGTCTCGAAACCTCTTCAGGAGTTCGACCCTTGGCTGTAATTCTAATCCTGATATCTCCGATGGATGCAAGCGTCCCTACTAAGGGGTTCCTCTCTTTCATGAGGTCATTGATCTGCTGGCCAATAGCACTTTCCCCAAGGCCACAAACCCGTAACACCCTGTAATGAATGACTTCTTGCTCAAGGCTAAACCTTTTTCGAAGATAGGGAATGACCGTATTTTCCATCAAATATTCCATTTCTTTTGGAACCCCTGGAATAGAGATGACGGAACCGTTCGTGTATTCGACAATAAACCCAGGAGCAGTCCCCTTGGGGTTTTCGATAGGAATCGACCCCTCTGGAATATAGGCCTGCTTTCGATTGCTTTCAGCCATTCGAAACCCCCTCTTTTTGAATAGGGTTTCAATCTGCTCCATTAATTGGGGCTGAAACATGAGAGGACGGTCAAAAACCTTGGCAACTGCCTCTCGGGTAAGGTCGTCCTCTGTGGGACCGATCCCACCGGTGGTAATGACAATTTGGGAGCGATGGGTTGCCTCTTGAATGACCTCTATGATTCGATTTAGGTCATCACCAACCGTTGTGGTCTGAACAAGCTCAACCCCGTTTTCTGTAAGACGTTTGGCAATATAGGAGGAGTTGGTATCGATGATTTGACCAAGAAGGAGTTCTGATCCAATGGCAATGACTTCAGCCTTCATTGTAAGTCTCTCCTAAACTGAGCGCGTCAGGGTCAAAAAGGAGAACAAGAATGCTTCAAAGTCTTTTAGAATGCGATTTTTTTTAAGCGAGGTCAATATCTTTTTATGACTATCCAACAGGTGAAAGGTTAATCCAATCTCAATAGTTTTTCAGCAATAAAGAGGATATCGCTCTAAAAGCCTTTTCAGCATCCCTGTTCTTCATAAGATATTGTTAGAATCGCTCAATTTAAGTCTCTTTTAAAAAGAAAGCGCCCCTGGCGTGACTCGAACACGCGGCACACGGATTAGGAATTGGATTTTAGCAAGTAATATGAAACATTGCAAGAGAATTTAAGTTATTAAATCTATTTAGAAAAAGAAAAAATTTGAAAAATGACTGGAAAGCCTTGATAGATGCAAAAAGGAGAACTACCTGTCACAAAATCCCCCACATAGATTAGTTTGAAAATCGGGGAAAAATTTTTACTTTGTTTTAACAAAATTGGGTGATAAAATAT
>CAZFDM010000016.1:0-10149 GCA_964517975.1 uncultured Syntrophaceae bacterium | reverse complement strand
CCCTAAACGTGAGACCTCTTACCCTATCACTTAATAACCCAATTATTATTATCCCTATTAGCCCTACCCAAAAAATGTCAATTTGATCCGCGTTCTAAGATTTTCGGAGGCATCCTTCTCGGGACAATATATATTCCCACGTTTCAGTGAGGGATTACGATACCTCTGAAAAAGTCCTTTTAATATAGGAGAGTAAGGTTTAAAACCAAAACCTTTGGATGCGGGCATTTATCATTTTAATTTGCTAGAAATCTTTTTTAAGAAAATTTGTAGCGAAACTTTTTATGAGTTGGTTTTTTGTAGGGTAAACCCTTGCGGCTTACCGCTTCTCGGTAAGGGAAAAACCCCTACTCTACGTATTAATTTAGGTAAGGGACAAGCCCTTACCCTACACATATAGTTATTATCGGTATCTGGGCGTCCGATACGGGCAGGAAGGTTTTTTTACCATCTTCCCATACTGAAGAATGGTTTAATATACTTTTTCAGAGACCTCTTTAGTGTTTTTTGTGTGATATCAATTGAAATCAGCGTTGATTGTAATCCATCATTTGAATTGCATTGTTAGGCAAGGCAGCATATCAAAAACCGATTCTTTTTCATATGCAATCTTGAAAAGGGATAATGGTTAGGATAGATTGAAAATGGAATGTTTATGCCAAACGCATTCATCTATACGGATGACTACCTCGACTATGATTACGGTCCCATGCATCCCTTGCGGGTGATCCGTCTCAAACTCACTTTTGAATTGATAAAATCCTATGGACTTTTAGATATTCCCTCTGTTCAATTTCTCCCAACCATCAAGGCATCAGAGGAGGATTTGGCCCTTTTCCACAGTCAGGAATACCTTAATATCTTGAAACTGGCAAACAATGGCCATTTACGGGGAGATGCTTATGGTTATGGATTGGGTCCAGGCGATAATCCCATCTTTCCTGGACTTTTTAATTGGTCGCTTCTGACCACGGGCGCCACTCTTCAGGCGGTCGATTTTGTTGCAGATGGAAAGGGAGAGATTGCCTTTAATATCGCAGGAGGGCTTCACCATGCAATGAGATCAAGGGCTTCGGGTTTCTGTTATACAAATGATCCGGTGATTGGAATCATCAGACTTTTAAACCAGGGGATGAGAGTGGCTTATATTGACCTGGATGCCCATCATGGAGACGGGGTCCAGCAGGCTTTCTATGAGACAGATCAAGTTCTCACCATTTCGCTTCATGAGTCAGGGTATTCACTCTTTCCCGGATCAGGCTTTGAGTACGAGATTGGAAAGGGAAAGGGCGAGGGGTTTTCGGTCAACCTTCCATTTCCAGCCTACACGGATGACGAAAATTATCTCTGGGCCTTTGATGAAGTTGTCCCTGAATTGATCGAATATTTTTCTCCTGACATCGTCGTCACGCAATTGGGGGTCGATACCTTTGAGAACGACCCCTTAGCCCACCTCCAACTCTCCATTTTTGGCTATGAGAAAGTGCTCAGACGGATCAAGACACTGGCACCACGCTGGGTCGCTTTGGGTGGAGGGGGCTATGAAATTTCTAATGTTGCAAGGGCTTGGACCCTGGCCTGGGCGATCATGAATGGCGTTGAACTGAAGGAAGAACTTCCCCCTACCTATGTGGAATTTGCAACGAAACACGGTGCCCATGGCAAAACATTAAGAGGCCATCCTCCCATCTCACTCGAGGATGAAAAGGTCAGAAAGGCGATCAGGATGCAGATGGAGAGGATCGTTAAGTATTTGAAAGAGACCGTCTTTCCGAAAGTTCGAAGATGAACCTGCCCAGAGCCGATCAAAGCCATCCGAAAGATTGAAAACCTTTCTAAAATTGGCATACCTTTTGCTTAAATTTTTCGCTTTTTATTTGACATTTGTAAGTTTATGGTATATTTAGAAAATAAATTGAATAGCACAAATGATCATGAATGGCACGGGTGGAGAACCACTCGCCATACGTAAAATTCGTTTTCTTAATTATCCGTGTCAGATCTTGGGAATTTGATGAAATGGTAAAAAGAATGAAGTATCTGGTGATTGTTGGAGATGGGATGGCCGACTATCCGGTGGAAGGCCTAAATGGGAAGACACCGTTGATGATGGCCAGAACGCCAAACATGGATTGGTTGGCAAAACATGGCAGGGTAGGCGTGGTCAAAACCATCCCCGATGGATTTAATCCTGGTAGCGAGATTGCCAACCTTTCTATCTTTGGATATGACCCTTTCCAATACTATACAGGGAGAGGTCCCTTAGAGGCGGCCAGCCTTGGTGTCCAATTACAACCCTATGACATTGCTTTTCGTTGTAACCTGGTCACATTACGTAACCATCATAACCAGATTTTCATGGAGGATTTTTCAGCCGGCCATATCAAAGACCATGAGGCCAGACAGATCATTTCTACCTTAAATCATGAGATAGGGACAGAGGTGATTCAATTCTATGCAGGGGTTAGTTATCGGCACCTGATGGTCATAAAGAATGGGGTTTTGTCCTTTCCAGATTTGGAAAAATATCCATTCACCCCACCCCATGATATCATCGGACAAGAAATCACTCCTTATCTCCCTGAGAAGGAGGGTTCTGGAAAACGGATTTTAGAATTGATGGCAGACTCTAAGCGGTTTCTTGAAAGGCATCCCGTCAACCTTACTCGAAAAGCCAAGGGGCTTCGGCCAGCCAATTCCATCTGGCTCTGGGGCCAGGGAAGACCTCCACAGATGATGACTTTAAAAGAAAGGTTTGGAGTGGAGGGTTATGTGATTTCGGCTGTCCATCTGATTAAGGGCATTGGGCTTCTGGCAGGGCTGGAGGTTCTCGAGGTTCCAGGTATCACCGGATATTTTGATACCAACTACAGAGGAAAAGGGGAGTATGCGTTAAGGGGTATTGAAAAGAAGGATTTTGTCTATGTTCATGTAGAGCCTCCGGATGAGGCAGGTCATATGGGCAACCTTCAACTGAAAATTGAGGCAATCGAAGCATTTGATGAGAAGGTGGTGGGAACCATTCTGAAAGGGATTATCCACTTTAAAAATGTGAGGGTGATGGTTCTTCCGGACCATCCCACGCCCCTTTCCGTCCAGACCCATACCCGAGACCCGGTACCTTTTGTGATCTATTCGGCTGGTGCGGGTGAGATAAAAGAGTCTCCGGAAACCTTTGATGAAGTCTCTGCCCAGCAGAGCGGTCTCTTCATCGAAAAAGGGCATGAATTGATCGAGCATTTTTTGGATCTTTCGTCGTGAAGAAAAGGTAGAAAGGTTGGGAAACACAAGGACCAAATTTATCTTTATGACAGGTGGAGTCGTCTCCTCCTTGGGGAAAGGATTGGCTTCTTCCTCCATTGGGACTCTGTTAGAACTGAGAGGATTGAGAGTCAATTTCCTAAAATTCGACCCCTATATCAATGTGGATCCAGGGACGATGAACCCCTTCCAGCATGGAGAGGTCTATGTCACAGATGATGGTGCAGAGGCGGATCTCGATTTAGGACATTATGAACGGTATACTCATGTGACCACCTCGAAGAAGAACAATTTCACCACAGGACAGATTTACGATTCTGTCATTTCCAAAGAGAGGAGAGGAGACTATCTTGGGGCAACGGTTCAGGTGATTCCCCACATCACCGATGAGATTAAGTCAAAGGTCTTTGACCTTGCCCAAGATGTGGATATTGTCATCGTGGAGGTTGGAGGGACGGTCGGGGATATTGAAAGCCTTCCATTTTTAGAGGCGATTCGTCAAATACGAGGGGATGTGGGAAGGGAAAATACGCTTTATATCCACCTCACCTTAATCCCCTATATCGAGACAGCAGGGGAACTAAAGACCAAGCCGACTCAGCATAGCGTAAAGGAACTTCGAGAGATTGGAATCCAACCGGATATCCTCCTCTGCAGGACAGACCGATTCCTACCTCCTGAGATTAAATCAAAGATTGCCCTCTTTTGTGATGTCGATAAGGATGCAGTGATCACCGCCAAGAATGTCGATACGATATATGAAGTTCCCATCATGTTTCATCAGGAAGGATTAGATGATAAGATTGTTGAGAAACTCAATATCTGGACCGGTCGACCTCATTTAAAGGGGTGGGAGCAGATTGTCAAAAAGATAAAGAATCCCCGATTTGAGACGACGATTGCAGTGGTAGGAAAATATGTGAGTTTGACCGAATCCTATAAGAGTTTGACTGAGGCATTGGTCCATGGTGGGATTGCCAACGATACTAAGGTAAATCTGAAGTATATCGATTCAGAGCAGGTGGATCGGGAAGGCCCTGAATCTCTCTTAAAAGGAGCTAATGGCATCCTCGTCCCAGGAGGGTTTGGGACAAGGGGGATCGAAGGGAAGATAAAGGCCATTCAATATGCCCGGGAGAATAGGGTCCCCTTTTTTGGAATCTGTTTGGGGATGCAGTGTGCGGTCATTGAGATCGCCAGGCACTGTGCCTCCTTGAAGAGGGCCAACAGTACGGAATTTGATCCTAACACTCCCCATCCTGTCATCTACCTCTTGGAAGAATGGGTGGATCGGGATAAGAATATCCAGCGCCGAAGCATCGATACCGCAAAGGGTGGGACGATGAGATTAGGGGCCTACCCCTGTCGACTCGAAGAAAAAACACTTGCCTATGAGGCCTATCGGAAGAGATTGATTTCTGAAAGACACAGGCACCGTTATGAATTTAACAACGCCTACCTCGAACCTCTTAAAAAGGTGGGATTGGTCTTTAGCGGTCTCTCACCGGACAGGAGTCTGGTTGAAATCGTGGAGTTGAAAAACCATCCATGGTTTCTTGGATGTCAATTTCATCCAGAATTTAAATCGAAACCCATGGAACCGCATCCTCTGTTTAGAGAGTTCATCAAAGCCTCCCTCGGAGGGTTAAAAACTCAGAACAAAAAAACAAAAAGAGTGGCGAAAGGGAGTTCCTGAGATTCAAACGATTTTCTGATATGGATTTAAATTTGGGGGTCATCCTTGAACGAGATTGATGAGGCTAAGAGAGTATTAAGGGTTGAGGCCCAGGCCATCCTGGACCTGGCTGAACGGATCGACGAGAATTTCTCACGGGCTGTGGAATTGCTCTATCAGTGCAGAGGAAAGGTGATTCTCATGGGAATGGGAAAGTCAGGATTGGTGGCTCGGAAGATTGCTTCCACCTTTGCAAGCACAGGCACCCCTTCTTTTTTTCTCCATCCTGCAGAAGGATTGAATGGAGATTTTGGGATGCTGGCCAAGGAGGATGTGGTGATTGCCATTTCTAATAGCGGTGAGACACGGGAACTGATTGAAGCCCTTCCCTTGATCAAACGGTATGGAAACCGATTGATCACCCTGAGCGGGAATCCAAAATCTACTTTAGCCAAGGCAGGGGATGTCCACCTCAATATTCACGTAAAAGAGGAGGCCTGTCCTTTAGGATTGGCCCCTACGGCCAGTACTACGGCAACCCTTGCCTTAGGAGACGCCCTTGCGGTGACCCTGATGGTGAAGCGGGGCTTTAAAGAGTCAGACTTTGCCCTTCTTCATCCAGGAGGGGTTTTGGGGAAGAGACTCCTTCTCAGAGTGGAAGACCTCATGCATGTGGGAGATGCCTTTCCAATAGTTTCTGAAAAGGCCTTGATGAAGGAGGCCATTTTCCAGATTACTTCGAAACGATTGGGTGTCACTGGTGTCTGTGATCAGGAAGGACGTCTGGTAGGAGTGATCACAGATGGCGATTTAAGGCGAGCCCTTGAGAAGTTTAGCGACCTTCTCAATCGCCAGGCCTCGGAGGTGATGACCCGAAACCCCAAATGGATTGAGAGAGATGCCCTGGCAGCGACAGCGGTTCGGAAGATGGAGGAATATTCCATTACCTCCCTTTTTGTCTTTAATGATCCATCCGACAGAATTCCAGTAGGGATTATCCATCTTCACGACCTTTTGAAGGCAGGGGTGGTTTGAACCGAATGCCTGATGGGGAGGGAGAAGATAGGAGTAACACTGAAATCTTAAGCATCTTTTATTCTGAAATCTGAATCTTGCATTTCGCAATCAAAGGGAACGACGGTGAGAAGATTCAAGATTGCTATTCTATTGTCTATTTTACTGGTCGGGGGAGTTGCCCTCGGAAGTCTCTGGTCAAACCTCCTCGAAAGGAGATCACAAGAAAGAATGAAGAGTCTTCCAGATGTCTCCACCGGTGGCGCTGACATGCAACTGGAAAAGATTCGGTTTGTGGAGGACAAAAATGGTCAGAAGACCTGGGAACTCGAGGCCAAATCGATTCAGCATTATCAGGACCAAAACCTTATGGTTTTAGAGGATGTGAAAGTGACGGTCTATTTGAAGGAAGGAAGGATTTTGATCCTGACAGGGAAGAAAGGGAAGGTCCGGCAGGATTCAAAGGATATGGAATTGGTGGGTGATGTGGTGCTTACCTCGAGTGATGGATATCGCCTCAAAACCCATTCCATTTTCTATAGGCATGGAGAGAAGATTGTGAGAAGCTCCGATCCAGTTGAGATCGAAGGGGAGCAAGTTCGACTCACAGGAAAGGGAATGCTGGTCGAAATGGAGAACAAAACCTTTAAGATATTGAGTCATGTCAAGACTCAGTGGAGAGGTAAGGTGAAAGGAATATGAGGGTTTGGATCAGTCTTCTTTTAATCCCCCTATTCTTTTTTTTCACGGTAAGCGGAGTGGGTGTGGGTTTAGAGAAGAAGACCTCTCCCAAAGGAGGGAAAGAGGGAAGTGGCCTAAAAGGATTTGGATTTACCGCCAGCCATGCACCCATTGATATCTCCTCAGATTCCGTCGAAGCAGATCAGAAAAAAAATACGATTACCTTTAAAGGAAATGTCGTGGCCAAACAGGAGGATATCACCCTCTATGCCAATACGCTGATCATCCTCTATGATCCCGATACAAAGCAGTTGAAGGAGATTCGGGCCATTGGTAATGTGAAGGTGGTTCAAAGGGAAAGAAGGGCTACAGGACAGAAGGCCACTTTTCATCAGGATGAAAATAAGGTGGTTCTGGATGGAGAGGCTGTGGTCAGGGAAGGGGAGAATGTGATCCGTGGTGAGAAGATCACCTTTTATGTGAATGAAGAACGGAGTGTGGTGGAGGGTGGAAAAGGAGGGAGGGTTATCACCCATATCACCCCCTCTTCAAAAGAGGAGAGGAAGAAATAGGAATAAGGTCAACGTTCAGAGTTCAATATATCTCTGAACTCCTAACGCTATAGAAAAACCAATGGTTCAACTCAGATGTGAACAACTCACGAAGTTATTTCATCGTCGAAAAGTGGTGGATCAGGTCAGCATCCAGATCTACGGGGGCGAGGTGGTGGGTTTGTTGGGGCCAAATGGGGCTGGAAAGACAACGATCTTTTATATGATCGTGGGACTTTATAAACCCAATGGGGGAAAGATTTATCTCAATGGTGAAGAGATCACTTCTATTCCCATGTATTTGAGAGCGAGAAAGGGAATTGGTTACCTTCCTCAAGAGCCTTCGGTCTTTAGAAAGTTGACTGTCGAAGAGAATCTCATGGCCATCTTGGAGACCCTCCCTCTTTCTAAAGAAGAGAGGGAGAAACGATTAGAAGGGCTCTTGAATGAGTTAGGACTTTCCCAACTCAGACGCCAGAAGGCTTACAGTCTTTCGGGAGGAGAAAGAAGAAGGGTGGAGATCACTCGGGCGCTAGTCCTGTCTCCTTCCTTTATCCTCTTAGATGAGCCCTTTGCAGGCATCGATCCCATTGCGGTTGTGGACATTCAAGGGATCGTCCGTCAATTGAAATCAAAGGGGATTGGGATTATAATTACGGATCATAATGTTCGAGAAACATTGGGGGTTTGTGATCGGGCTTATATCCTTAATGAAGGTCGAATCTTAGAAGATGGAAGTCCTGAAAAGATTGCTCAAAGCCCGAAGGCAAGGAGGATCTACCTGGGAGAAGGATTTGAGTTGGGGAGAGGGCATTTGGTCCATGAGGATAAAAAGAAAGAGGTAACGCCTCCCCTCCAAGGGAAATTCTGGGATTAGAATGGCTTTAGAGATTAAACAGACACCCAAACTTGTCCAACAGTTGGTGATCACCCCCCAGCTCCAGCAGGCTATTCGCCTCCTCCAGTTGACCCGCTTAGAACTGGTAGAGTTGATCAGTCAGGAGATGAAGGAGAATCCCCTCCTCGAAGAGATGGAGGAGGAGAGGGATTCTGCTGAAACCGACCCCATTCCGAACGAAGAGATCGAAGAGCTCCCTCCCACAGAAAATGAACAGACGGTTGAGGTGAAGGGAGAAGGGGAGGGGATAGACCAATTCGATTGGGAGAACTACCTTGAAAATTACAACCTCACTCCATTCCAAAGGCCGAGCGCACAGGATGGAGAGGAGAGACCCTCCTTTGAAAATTTTTTGACAAAACGGACCACCCTGTTTGATCATCTCTCCTGGCAACTCCAACTTTCTCGGTTTACAGAGGATGAACGGAGAGTAGGAGAGTTTATTATTGGGAATTTGGACGAGGATGGTTACCTGAAGGTGAGCCTTGAGGATATCTGCAAAGAGACGCATCTTTCTGAAGAGGTTGTGGAAGGAGTTCTTAGGAGGATCCAGCAATTCGATCCGGTTGGGGTGGCGGCAAGGGATTTAAAAGAGTGTCTCCTCATTCAATTAGAGCAGTTGCCCATCAGGGATTCCCTTGCTGAGAAGATTGTCTCGGAATTTCTTCCCCTTTTGAAAAATAGAAATTACTTGGCGATTGCCAAACGATTGGGGGTTTCCTTTGACCGAGTGACCCAGTCTGCCCATCTCATTTCCAAATTGGACCCTAAACCTGGCAGGGCTTTTGGGGGAGAGGTGATCCAAGAGATTGTTCCCGATGTCTACGTCTACAAGGTCGAGGGGGAGTATGTGGTTTCTCTCAACGATGAAGGGATTCCAAGGCTCAAGGTCAATCCTTTTTACCGCAACATGCTCACAGAACACCATTCCATACAAGAAGGGGAGAGGAAGTATATCCAAGAAAAACTTCGGTCTGCCCTCTGGTTCATTCGAAGCATCCAGCAACGCCAGAGGACCATCTATAAGGTAACGAAGAGCATTGTCAAATTTCAAAGGGAGTTTTTGGATAAGGGGATTCAGTACCTGAGACCCCTTGTGTTAAGAGATGTGGCAGAGGATATTCAGATGCATGAGTCCACCATCAGCCGGGTGACCCATAACAAATATGTCCACACTCCACAGGGGATCTATGAGTTAAAATTCTTTTTCAATGCTGGGATCCCCTCTGCGTCAGGGGGATCTCTGGCCTCAGAGAGCGTAAAGAACCTTGTCCGTGAGATCATTTCTAAGGAGGATCCCAAAAAACCCTATAGTGATGAGAAATTGGTTCAGATTCTCAAAGGGATGAACATCCATATCGCACGAAGAACCGTTTCAAAATATCGAGAGATGATGAAAATCCTATCCTCCAACGAGCGGAGGAGGGTTTTCTAAACCATTTTCAATCCGGTGGAACCACCTTTCTCTGAGGGAGATTGGCAGGAGAGAGGGGTTGAATTCCGGATTTTTCAATTTCTCTTCGACAGTTATTCTAACCTCACACAGAAGGATAGGAGTAGAAAGATGCAGATTTCAGTGACGTTTAGACATATGGAGAAGGATGGGGTGATTCGGGAGCATGTGAAGGATAAAGTAGAAAAATTGAGGAAATATATTGAGAACCCCAGAGAGATTCATGTGGTGCTTACAGCCGAGAAGTTTTTGCACATCGCTGAACTTACGATTGTGGGAGATGGAACCACGTTCAATAGCCAAGGCCGAAATAGTGATCTTTATTCAGCGATTGATCAAATGGTGGACCGGATGGAACGCCAGATCCGTGAAAGAAAGGGGAAGGGGAGGAGGAAGAAGGGAAATTACCGCCTCCCCAAATTATCCAATCCCAGTCGCTCTGAAAGTGATGGGGACGATCAAAGGGAAGAGGAGATCTCATCGATCCAGAGAAGGAGGGTTCGGGTCAAACCGATGTCCTTGGATGAGGCGGTTGCTCAATTTCATCTTGACCAGAAGGAAGTCCTCTTTTTTATTCATTCGGATTCAGGCGTGATGAATGCCCTGTATCGAAATA
>CAZFDM010000015.1:0-24746 GCA_964517975.1 uncultured Syntrophaceae bacterium | reverse complement strand
CTGAACCCTAAGGTGGTAATGTTGTAAAGATCCTCCAGTCTTTTCAACTTGCTGGTCGCATATCGTTGAAGCGCCAGTGGGAGATCTTCGGGTTCAATCCCCTCCCCATTGTCCTGGACTCGAATGAAATCGAGACCTCCCATCTTCAATTCTACAATGACCTCCGTGCTTCCCGCATCGATGGAATTCTCCATCAGCTCCTTTATCACTGAAGCAGGCCTTTCTACCACCTCTCCTGCTGCAATCGCTTTTGAAATCGATTCTGGAAGAACCTGAATCTTTCCTGGCATCGTAACCTTATGGATTTTATGAAATCTCTATTTTATCTTCCATTATTCTCAATAAACGTTCCCATCTTCCGAAACTTCTCGTATCTCACCTTCAACAGTTCATCCATATCCATCTCTTCAATCTTTCTTAAATTTCGCTCTACCGCTTCCTTTAAAATATCAGACATAGCCTTTGGGTCTCGATGGGCCCCTCCCAAGGGTTCGGGGATGACTTCATCGATTACCCCCAATTGGTAAAGGTCTCGTGCGGTCAATCTCAGAGAGTCGGCCGCCACTTCTCCCTTCCTTCCATCCTTCCAGAGGATAGCCGCACACCCTTCGGGAGAAATCACTGAGTAGATCGAATATTCAAGCATCAAAATGCGATCCCCAATCCCAATGGCCAATGCCCCTCCACTGCCTCCTTCTCCAATCACCAGGGTAAGAATAGGGGTTCGAAGGGAAACCATACTCCTTAAGTTTCGGGCAATGGCCTCCGCCTGTCCCCTCTCCTCAGCCCCTATCCCAGGATATGCCCCCGGAGTATCGATCAACGTGATAATGGGTTTTTGAAAATCCTCGGCCATCTTCATCAATCGTAAGGCCTTCCGATATCCTTCAGGATGGGGCATACCAAAATTTCGGTAAACCATCTCCTTGGCATCCGCTCCTTTCTGATGCCCGATGCAGATGACTGATCTTCCATTAAATTTTGAGATTCCCCCGATGATGGCTGGGTCATCTCCGTAGGCTCTATCTCCATGAAGTTCAATAAAGTTTTCAAAAATCGTGGAAAGGTAATGGGAGGTTCTGGGTCGATCGATATGCCTGGCCAGTTGGGTGATCTGCCAGCCTGTTAAATTTGAAAAGATCTCCTTCTGGATCCGATGAAGCTTCTCTTCAAGATGTTTTAATTGCTCGTCAAGGTGGAGAAACTTCCCCTTTGAGAATCTCTTGAGATGCTCGATCTCTCTCTCTAATTCGATGATCGGTTTTTCAAAATCGAGGTAGTGTTTGACCATCGTCCATACCTATCTATTCTAAGGAGAGCTCAGCCCTTCCTAAAAGGTTTTTAACCTTACTCTGAAAGGATGGAGAAGGATCCACTCGGTAAACCTCAGAGGGGGCGATAATGATCTCCTGTTGATCTTGATCCATAAAATGGAGGAATATAGGGGTAGACCCTTGATGCTCTAAAAAAATCTCCCTCAATTGCTCCAACTGTCCTTTTTTTAACAAAACAATAGGAACTCTCAAATGAAGGGTTGGAGAGGAGGCCAGAGAGATTTCCGAAAGCGGTCGAATTTCTGTCCCCTTAATCTTAGCCTGATCTTCAGAGAGGTCGAGAGTTCCTCGAACAAAAATAGGGGTCCCTCCTCTCAAACAATCTATTGAGGATTTAAAGATTTCGGGAAAGAGGATGATTTCGACAAACCCTTTCAGATCTTCCAGGGTTAAAAAGGCCATTCGGTCCCCTTTCTTTGTCACAATCTCCTTTAGACCGCTCACTAATCCGCACAGTCTTACTTCAGAACCATTGGGTAAATGGGAAAGGGTTGAGGTATCCTGATCAGTAAATTTCTTAATCTCTTCTTGATAACGAGTTAAGGGATGACGGGAGATGTAAAATCCAATCGTCTCTTTTTCAAAAGAGATCAGTTGGTCTTCTGGAAATTCATCGATGTCTGGATATCGCTCCATTCTTTCCTCTTTGGAGGGAGCCCACATACTGAGTTGAACCTCCTCTCTCTTTCGGTGCGACCACTGGGACTTTTCGAGAAGTTCCCCCAACACGGTCAACATCTGGGAACGATATACCTTTGAAAAGTCAAACGCTCCACATTTAATCAGGCTTTCGATCACCCTTCGATTCACTTTTCGCAAATCGACCCTCAGGCAGAAATCTGAAAGGGATTTATATTTCCCTCTCTCTTCCCTTTCGGTGAGGATGGCCTCAATCGCAGCATCGCCAACATTCTTCACCGCAGCCAGTCCAAATCGGATCTGGTTCCCAACGACTGTAAAATCCCTGAAACTCTCGTTGATGTCTGGAGGGAGGATATCAATACCCATCTCCCGACACTCGGCAATATATTTTACGATCTTATCCGCATTCTGAACTTCACTGGTGAGGGAGGCGGCCATAAATTCAATGGGATAATGGGCCTTTAGATAGGCGGTCTGGTAGGCGATCAAGGCATAGGCAGCACTGTGAGATTTATTAAACCCATACTCCGCAAATTTAGACATGTGATCAAAGATCTTCTCCGCCTTAGCCAGAGGGATTCGGTTTTTCTTCGCTCCCTGGATAAACTTCTCCTTCTGCATCTCCATCTCCTTCGGATCTTTTTTCGACATGGCCCTCCGAAGGATATCCGCATCCTCTAAACTGAAGTTGGCCAGTGAGCTTGCAATTCGCATCACCTGTTCCTGATAGACAATCACCCCGTAGGTGTCTTCCAAGATCTCCTTCAGTTCTGGAATCTCATATCGGATATGAATTTTGTTATGTCTTCGTTTGATAAATTCCTCCACCATACCACTTTTGATCGGCCCTGGACGATAGAGCGCGACCAGGGCAATGATCTCTTTAAAATTCTCAGGTTTTAATTTGACCAGAAGATCTTTCATTCCAGAACTTTCGAGTTGGAAGATGCCAAGGGTTGAGCCGGAAGATAGAAGGGAAAACGTCTTTGGATCATCTAAAGGGATTTTGGAAAGGTCAATCTTAACCCCCCTCCCCTTCTCAATCCATCGGATCGTCTGGTCAACCACGGTGAGGGTCTTTAGACCCAAAAAGTCAAACTTCACCAAACCAATCCTTTCAACATCCTTCATGGAATATTGGGTCATCACCTCCCCGTTCTGACCCCTATAAAGGGGAAGATATTCCATCAAGGACTTGTTGGAGATGACCACGCCAGCAGCATGGGTCGAGGCATGTCGGTTCAACCCTTCCAATGACTTTGCAATGGCAAAGAGAGATTCCACTCGCGGGTCCCTCCGGATCAACTCTTTCAGTTGGGGTTCTTGTTGTAAGGCCTGATCGAGGGTGATGTTCAGGGTACCCGGAATGAGTTTAGCAATTCGATCTACTTCTGAATAGGGCATATCCATCACTCGGCCCACATCTCGGATGACTGCTCTTGCCTGCATCTTTCCGAAAGTGATGATTTGAGCCACATTCTCTTTTCCATACTTATCCATCACATACTGGATCACCTCATTCCTCCCCTCCATACAGAAGTCTACATCGACATCGGGCATACTGCTCTTTCTTCCAGGGTTGAGGAATCTTTCGAAAATTAGATCATACTCAATCGGGTCTAAATCCGTAATGTTCAGGGCGTAGGCAACCAGACTTCCTGCCGCTGACCCTCTCCCCGGACCTACCGGAATCCCTCTTCGTTTGGCCATATTAATGAAATCCGCAACGATTAAAAAATACCCTGAGTAGCCCATGGATTTAATAATCTTCAGTTCCTCTTCAAGTCTCGCCCAGTAATGGGAGAATTTTTGAAGATCTCCTTTCCCATAGGAGGTTAACCTTCTCTCCAATCCCTCCCGCGCAAGTTTCTCCAGATAGCTGTCCAAGGTCTCTCCATCAGGAACAGAAATCTTCGGGATATGTTTTTCCTCAAATTTTAGTTCAAGGTTGCACCGGTCCGAAATCTCAAGGGTATTGGAGATTGCCTCCGGTCGATCCGCAAAGAGTTTGGCCATCTCTTCAGGGGATTTAAAATAAAACTGATCGGATGAAAACTTCATCCGATCGGAGTCCTGAAGGGTCTTACCTGTCTGGATGCAAAGGAGAACTTCGTGGGCACGGGCCTCTTCCCGTCGAAGATAGTGGCAATCGTTGGTTGCAACAAAGGGGAGGGAGCATTGATGGCTGATTTCAAGGAGTCGTTCGTTAAGAAGAAGTTGATTCTCTATACCATTGTTTTGAATTTCTATATAGAACCGATTTCGATCAAATATCTTTTTGTACTCTTCTGCCACCTGGATGGCCCTTCGCATGTCCCCCCTGCCGGCATAAACTGCAACCTCACCCTTTAAACAACCACTGAGCGCAATCAGGCCTTCGTTATATTGGGTTAGGAGGTGCTTGTCCACCCTGGGCTTATAGTAAAACCCTTCAAGATAGGCCAGGCTTACCAGTTTGATAAGGTTAAAATAGCCTGTCCGATTTTTGACTAAGAGCGTGAGATGATAGGCCCCCTCTCCAGAGTCCACCCCTTTCTTTTCAAATCGGCTATTCGGGGCCACATAAACCTCACATCCTACAATAGGTTTGATCCCATATTTAATCGCCATTTGATAAAACTCAATGACCCCGAACATGTTTCCATGGTCGGTCAGGGCTAAGGCCCTCATTCGATATCTTTTGGCCATCTCAAAGAGTTCTTCAAAGCGAATGGCGCCATCCAGTAGGCTATATTGGCTATGGAGGTGGAGATGAACAAATTCGGCCTGTTCCATATTTCCCTTCTTTATTCCCATTCAATCGTGCTCGGTGGTTTTGAACTGATATCGTAAACCACCCGATTGACGCCTTTGACCTCATTGATGATTCGGCTGGAAAGGTGTTCTAAGAGGTTATAGGGTAGACGGACCCAATCCGCGGTCATTCCATCCTGACTTTTCACCACCCTCAAGGCAATGACATTCTCGTAAGTCCTCTCGTCTCCCATCACCCCAACCGTTTTGATAGGCAGTAAAATAGCAAAGGATTGCCAAACCTGGTCCAACCAATTCCATTTTCGCATCTCCTCCATGACGATCTCATCGGCTGATTTCAAAATCTCCAACCTCTCTTTCGTAACTTCCCCGATAATCCGAATAGCCAGTCCTGGACCTGGAAAGGGTTGACGGTTATTCACTTCATCAGGAAGACCTAAGACCTTTCCCAACTTCCTCACTTCATCTTTAAAAAGTTCCCTCAGAGGTTCCACCAATTTTAATTTCATCTTTTCAGGTAACCCGCCTACATTATGATGACTTTTAATGGTTACAGAGGGGCCTTTCAAGGAGGTACTTTCAATCACATCTGGGTAGAGTGTTCCTTGAGCCAGAAATTTCACTCCCCCAATCTTACGTGCTTCCCTTTCAAAGATGGAGATAAACTTCTTCCCAATCCTCTTTCGCTTCTCCTCAGGATCGACCACTCCCCTTAAGGCATTTAAAAAGTGGGCTTCTGCATCGACATCGATCAAAGGGATTTGGAAGTGTTGACGAAAGAGGTGAATGACCTGAGAGGCCTCTCCTTTTCTAAGGAGACCATTGTTCACAAAAATACATTTCAGCCGATCGCCTACCGCTCGATGAATCAGAAGAGCGACCACCGTGGAATCCACCCCCCCGCTTAAGGCACAGATCACCTTTTCGGATCCAATCTTTTCCCTCAGTTCAAGGATGCTCTGTTTCAGAAATGAATTCATCGTCCAAAGTCGTCTACATCCACAGACCGAGAAAAGAAAGTTTTTAATCATCTCCGTGCCTTTTTGGGTATGGTGAACCTCTGGGTGGAACTGAAGGCCATAAATCTTTCGGCGAATATCCTCAATGGCAGCAAAGGGGGTATTCCTTGAATGGCCAATAGCCTGAAATCCAGGAGGCAAGGTATGGAGTTGATCTCCATGGCTCATCCAGACTTGAAAGTGGCTTCCCTTCTTTCCAATCCCTTTGAAAAGTTCTCCATCGTGATCAAGGGTCAACTTCGTTTTCCCATACTCCCTTTTTTCGGAAGGGATGACTCTTCCTCCCAACTGGTGGCCAATCAACTGCATTCCATAGCAGATCCCTAAGATAGGAATTCCCATCTCAAAAACCCTTGGGTCACACCAAGGGGCCTCCTTTTCATAAACACTGGCCGGGCCTCCGGATAGGATCAGTCCTTTAGGCATTAGGGATCGAATCTTATCGACCCCAATAGAATAAGGATGAATCTCGCTATAAATCTGATATTCCCTCACCCTCCTTGCGATGAGCTGGGTATATTGGGATCCGAAATCGAGAATGATGACCTTGTCAAAGGAAGACGAGTTTTCCATAACCTTTTTTGGCTCTCTGATCAGGGAAAAAGGGGAAGTTGAAAAAGGGACCTTTCTTCGGCCTCAATGCTTTAAAAAATATCTACCATCTTTCAACTCGTATTGATAGGAGACCCCTTTTCGATAGAAGAGGTCGCTCTTTCGAAGCAGTTGTGCAGAGACCAATTCCTCTAACTGAGAAGGGTATTTCCCCTTCTCCAGATAATAAATCTCAAGGGCATTCTTGATTCGATTCATTTGGGCTCTGTGGACATATTGGGTGGGGACCTCGATCCTGACGCGTTCGACCTTTGATTCCCAGAAATGCTGGATAAAACTGGGTTTAAAATAAATGAGAATTAAAAAGAGAAAGATTAGGAAAGCCCCATAATAGACAAAGGCCAAGGCCTCTTTAAAATTGATCATCCTGACTTTCTTAACGAGGCTTGGGGTCCTGATTCCAACCACCTCGATCAGTCCCATCTCTAAAAGATCGACCAGAATATCACTGGCATTAAACTTCCCCAACAGACTCCGGTCGATGATCTCCTGGACTGTCCGGGTCCCATCGACCAGGTTGTAAATGAGTTCCTGTTCAGAGGTCATTTTTTCTTTGAGATAAGATGGCTGTGGGAGTACTTCAGAGGGCTTGGCCTCAATAGGAAGAACTTTCTTGAACACTAAATGGGGGGAAAATATCTTCTTTTCGATCTCCGACCATTCATCCACCATGCGGAGGATGTTCAGTAAAACTTGTTCTGTGCTAAGGGCAAAAGGGATCTTTTTATAGCTCTCCACCAGTTTCAGGTCAAAATTGAATGTCCCATCTTCCCACCAGAAGAGGTCATAGATCGTCTCATAAATTTGGGTGGAGATCACTTTGAGCACATCCTCCTTGGTCAGAAGTTTGAGCTCTACAAGAATTTCTCCCAAATATTTGAGTGTCTCTTTTTGTATTCTTAACACCCGTTCCAATTGCTCTTCGGTAATCAATTGGGCCTTTACCAATATCTCTCCGATGAGGTCTTTTTTACCCCGGTAATTGGAGTAAACATGGACGATCATCCCATCGACAAAATAGATTTCGGCGAGGTTCTTCCCTCGGCGTATTTTCAAAATCCCTGTTTTGAGTTGTTGCCCAATCAATTGGATAATCTCTGTAATGCTGAAATCTTTTAGAGTTCCTTGTAATGCCATCGAATCACCATTTTATGATTTTTCATGTAAGGAAACGACATTCCCTGAACCTCATCCCTCCATTTCAAATTTGGGTTTAAGTCGTAAGATTTTTCGAGTGGAGAGGAAGTAGAAAAGGATAAAAAGAACACCCCAAATCACAGCCTTCCACCAGGTTGAAAAAGGGAGAAAGAGGAAGGATGGGACCGCACCCTCCCAATAGAAGAATCTTAAAATAAAAATGAAGAATAGAAATAGCAACAGAAGTCCTCGAAAGGGATGACTTCCCCAGACATAAGCGAACCCCACAAAAATGAAAGAGAGAAAACGGCCAATGAGATGATTTTGCTTCTGAAAGGTCTTAACTTGAATGGATTTCTTCTCTGCGATCTTGGGGTGAAGTTTTTCTTTCTGAATGAAGATACGATAACAGTTGAAGCAAACAAACTCTTGTTCAGATTCCCCTAAATAGAAACGGTGGGTTGGACTTCCACACATGGGACAACGGGTTAAAAACCGTTTGGTTCGTGCATATCTCGACATTCCCATCAAAAACCCCAAAAAGAGGATTGGAGCAAGAAGGGGGACTCTGGATGGGATCCTCTCAAACCAGGCCTTAAATAATCTGAAAAGAAGACCTTCCTTTCCGATGTATTGGTTAAGAAACCTTGTCCATAATCGTTGAGAGGTTAGCACCTCATCCACCACCAACCGATTCATATTGGGGGAATCGATCGCCATATAATGATCGACCAACTTGGGGTCCAACTGTCTTGCCTTCTGAAAGGTCCGGTCGATCTTACTCGAGAGGAAGGTCTCTTGGGAATAGGCTCGATAAAGGTTGTAATAATATGAACCTTTTTCAGGAGAGAGATGAATGGCCTGTTGGTAAGCCGAGATGGCGAGGTCAGTCCTCCGTTGGGCCAAAAAGACATTGCCCATATTGGAAAACCCCTCACTGAATTTATCATCGGATTGGAGAGCCCTTCGATATAATTCCTCCGCCTGGGCATATCGGCCTTGCCTCTTCTCAATTAAACCTAATGTAAAAAGAACCTCAGGGTCATCGGGTGAAGAGGCCAGCCAGGCTCTCAACCTCTCCTCGGTCGTTTTATTCCAGTCTTCGTTGTTGGCCTGGTTGAGATCAAAAATAATGTCGGAGGAAGGACTATCTAAGAAAGTGGAGGAGGTCCGAAGGAAGAAGGGAAGGTAGACGACAACAATAAGAAAAATCAAAATCAACTGCCTCTCCCTTTTGCTAACATACCCCCATAAAAGGACAGACCAGTATAGGAGAGACCAAAGGATATCCAGGCGGAGAAAAAAAGGAATAAAGAGTATAAAAATTTTGATGCTGTTGAGGAGGAGTTTTGTGATTTCTTGGGTAAGATTCCTTCGAATATCATAAAAATAGAGGGGGAAGTATTTGACCAAAAGGATAATTCCGAAGATGATCAAAGCCATGAGGAGGGCGTTGGATAAGATGTAAAACATATTGTAAAAAAATTTTAGTGAAGTGGGGTAATAACTGATCTGGGCGATCTCTCCCTTTCCTATTTCATAAAGAATCTTATGGAGTTGAAAGGGACTCTGGTGCCAGAGGATTTTGGCCATGGCAAAATAGGGTTCAGGGAGATCAGGAGAGAACTTGATGGAGTATCGCATAATCTCTATGGCCTGATCTAACTCTCCCCTCGCCATGGCTTGGGAAGACTCCCGGATCAAAAGAAGGGAGAGGAGTGGAATGTTTCGAATACCTTTATCCAGTTTCACCTGGTAAAGCAGGTCCAATTCTTTTGGGTTTATAGGAGAGGTCTTTTTAAAACTCCAGAGCCGATCTGAAAGTGAGGTTTCGACAGAAAAAAACTCTTTAGAAAAAGGGAGGGTCTCTTGCTTGCTCAATGCCCCTGCGTAGTAGAAAAGGGTGAATAGGGTAACCATCAATATGAAAATTGCTTTTTTCAATCTTGTCCCTTCTAACCCGATCTACTCCAAACGGTAATTGGGGGCTTCTTTAGTAATGATGACATCGTGGACATGGCTTTCCCTTAACCCAGAGGGTGTGATTCGAATGAATGTGGCTTTCCGCTTTAAATCCTGAAGGTCTTTTGCCCCCAAATATCCCATCCCTGCCTTTAAACCACCAATGAGTTGTTGGATACAAAAGGAAAGGGCTCCACGGTAAGGGACCCTTCCTTCAATCCCTTCCGGAACCAATTTGGACTCGCTCTCCACACCTTCTTGGGAGTAGCGGTCTTTGCTTCCCTCTTTCATTGCTTCCAGAGATCCCATCCCCCGATAGACTTTATAACTCCTCCCTTGATAAAGAACAATCTCTCCAGGTGTTTCATCGGTTCCAGCAAATAGGTTTCCAATCATGACGGAATGAGCACCTGCTGCAAGGGCCTTCGTAATATCACCGGAAAATTTGATTCCCCCATCGGCAATGATAGGAACCCCATTTTTCTCCGAAACCTCTGCAGTCTCGAAAATGGCCGAGAGTTGGGGAATCCCCACTCCTGCAATCACCCGGGTGGTACAGATGGAACCCGGTCCCACTCCGACCTTGACGGCATCTGCTCCTGCCTTGATGAGATCGAGGGCTCCTTCTTTGGTGGCAACATTTCCACCAATGACTTGGATATCAGGATAGTTTTCCTTTATATCTCGAATCGCCTCCAAAACATCTTTGGAATGCCCATGGGCTGTATCCACAACCAAAACATCTACCCCTG
Source organism: uncultured Syntrophaceae bacterium (assembly GCA_964517975.1). Lineage (GTDB taxonomy): Bacteria > Desulfobacterota > BSN033 > BSN033 > UBA1163 > JBBIRM01. Next base: position 14,534 of record CAZFDM010000015.1, on the reverse strand, counting down.
CCCGAACGAGGGCTTCTGTCCGGGCCTCTCGATCCTTGCCTGGACCAATCGCTGCCCCCACCCTCAATCTACCCAGGGAGTCTTTGCAAGAATTAGGATACTTTCTCATCTTTTCAATATCTTTGATCGTAATCAGCCCCTTCAGATTATTGTGCTCGTCGACCACCAACAATTTCTCAATTCGATTTTTGTGAAGAATCTCTTTGGCCTGTTCTAAGGTGGTCCCCACAGGAACAGTGATCAGTCTATCCTTGGTCATCACTGTGGAAATCTTTTCATCCAATCTCTTTTCGAATCTCAGATCCCGGTTGGTAAGGATCCCTACTAACTTTCCCTCCTTGGTGATAGGAACTCCTGAAATTCGATATTTCTTCATAATCTCTAAGGCCTCGTAGATCTTTTGATCGGGGTGCATGGTGATGGGATTGATGATCATTCCACTTTCGGATTTCTTCACCTTATCCACTTCAAGGGCCTGTTCCGAAATACTCATGTTTTTATGAATAATCCCAATTCCCCCTTCCTGGGCCATACAGATCGCTGTTCTTGACTCCGTAACTGTATCCATCGCTGCACTCACCAAGGGGATGTTGAGTCGAATCGTCCGAGTCAATTGGGTGTTCACCTCTACATCTTTGGGTAACACCGCAGAAAAATTCGGAACGAGTAAAACATCATCGAAGGTTAAACTTTCTTTAATGGATTTTAGATGAAACTCCATAATCCCCCTTCATTCTCTTCAGAATTGATATTTGATATATCAAACGAATGGCTTTTTGTCAACCTTAGGATTGGTTCTAACTTCTTTTCGATGGCTCTAAAGAGTTTGTCAAGCGTTTTGGGTCTAAGAGAGGAGATGGAAACTCCCTCATATTTCTGACAGATGATTTCTGCCTCTCGAGGATTGACTCGATCCTCTTTATTAAAAATTTTTAGGACAGGGATGTGGTCCAGTCCCAGCTGGTCAAGGACTTGCTCCACCGCCTCGATATGCTCGGGGAAAGAAGGGTTGCTCATATCGATGAGATGGACTAACAGATGGGAATCCCGCAATTCATCAAACGTTGGACGAAAGGCTCCCATGAGGTCCTTGGGTAAGTCTTTAATCAATCCCACTGTATCGGTCACCAATACGTCATGGATTCTTTGATCGGTTTGCGTGGAAGAAGGGAATCTCAGCCTTCGAGTAGCGGTATCCAAGGTCGAAAAAAGAGTGTCTTCCACTAAAAAGCGACTCTTCGTGAGAAGGTTAAAGAGCGTCGATTTGCCTGCATTGGTATAGCCAATAATGGAAATCACTGGAACCGAAGTTCTTTTCCTCCTCGCCCTTCTTTGCTGCCTCCTTTGGCTTAACCTTTCCAACTCTCTTTCAAGGAAATGAATTCGATCCCTTACTCTTCTTCGGTCAATCTCCAATTTCGTCTCCCCTGGTCCCCTACCCCCAATGCCACCGCTCAATCGGGAAAGCGCCAGTGTCTTTTTGGCTAAACGGGGAAGAAGGTATTTTAATTGAGCCAATTCAACCTGGACCTTTCCTTCGCGGGTATGGGCTCGCTGGGCAAAAATATCTAAGATGAGTTGGGTTCGATCAACCACCCTTAATTCGGTCTGATCAGAGATCATCGCCAATTGTCCTGGAGTTAAATTTTGATCAAAAATGATCAAATCCACTCCCCATTGCATACACTTGATCAACAATTCTCTTAACTTCCCCTCTCCTATAAGGGTCGTCGGGGAGACCTCATGAGGGCGCTGGATAACCGTATCCACTACATAAATTCCACTGGTATGGGCCAGCTCTTTTAACTCTGATATCGAACGTTCTAAACGTTCCCGACTTTCCTTACCCACACTAATCAGGATTGCCTTCTCCCTAAAGCCTCCTAAGTCTATGGATCTTTGCTTTTTTTGAATCTCATCCTCAAGCGATTGGATCCATTTCAAAAAGTCAATATCCAAACCCCCTATCGGGAGAGGAGGTTCAACCACCCATACCCTTTTCTCTGGATTCTCAGGTAGGAGGTGAGCCATTTGGATAAGGCCTGATCTCGAGTATCCATCCAAGGGGAGAACCGCGATCATATCCAGTCTTAACAGGGCAAGATCGGTGAGGTCTTCCTGATTCAAGGGCTCTCCTTTAAGGTGAGTATGAATGAGCCTAAGGCCTCTTAGACGAGAAATTCCTGTCCGATACCGGGATAGGTCAGGTAGCATTAATCCTCTTTGATCCCCCACCATCACATATTCAATGGAACCTCTCCTCCCAATAAGAATTCCTATCTGGCGTCGAATTTCTGAGGAAAGTTCGGTGAGGAGACCGGAGAGTTCTGGGGTGACGATCTTTTGAGGGGGGACCTTTCGTCGATAGATATATTCAAGCCTTTTGATCTGATTGGGCTTGAGACCGATAAGATTGCCGTAAACCTTTTTAATCTATCCCTCCTTGAGGAAATATTAGTATCTTCATCGTGGGAAGTCAAGGGCCCTTAAGGAGTTAAAAATTCGATTTTTCCCTCTCCTTCTTCCTTCACCCATCTGAAGATTATAATGTCGGGTAGAAAATTTTGGATCACCCAAAGATTACTGAGAAGATGGTTTGTCACTCGGTCGGTGGTGAAGGTGGAATTTCCTTTGGCCAATGCCATAAAGGGAACCAGTTGATCAGCCAAGTGATGATCAAGACAGCCTCCTGTGTTTAAGTAACGCTTGAAAGAGTAAGCTACCTCCTCAGCAACTTTTTCTGCAGGTTTTCCTCTCTCTCCTAAGGATGAGAAGCCAGCAATCACTTTTTCAAACTCTGCTATTAGAAAAAGGAAGGAACCTACTCCGTAGGCTGGAACCTCTTCAAGCCTATCGACCTCTACAACCATTTTTAAATCTTTTTCAATTAACCGAATCAGATGATCCCTTTGCCTTTGGGCTACATGTTTTGGAAGATTGGAGATAGCAGAAACCCCACGAAGTCTCTTTAAGGAACCCCTTTCATTTAGCGAGACGGCTTTCAATCCTTTGGTTGGCTCAATCTCTACTTCTACTACTCCACCCCCTTTGGGGTACCACCCCCACCGCTCAATTCTTCCCTTTATATGGATTCCCATAAGGTGAAGGGTTGGAAATAATACCTCTGTAAGATAATGGTAAGGGGGGCTCCAGGGAACGTGGGTTCCACCCACCAGGGTCAACCTTGATTTCTGATGGGACAGGCATAAAGGAAGCAGAAGGGCTTGTAAGACAAGGGAGACAGAGCCTGCAGTGCCCACATCGAACCGATAATCTCCAGGACAAATCTCTTTAGGAATGAAGATCACTCTCTCAGAACCAATCTTAAGTCCCTCTACCTCTGCATTTGTGACCTTCGCTAATGCCTCGACTCCCTTGAGGTGCTGGGGTTGGAGGCCGGGATTCCTTCTTCCCGCTCTTATGTTATAAATAATAGTCGGTCTTTTTAGGATTGCTGAAAGGGAAAGGGCTGTCCTTAAAATCTGTCCTCCTCCCTCTCCATAAGATCCATCAATCTTGATAAATCTTTCCTTAAAAGACTTCATCCCGTAATGAGATAGCCTAAAAATTGACAAACTTTCAACAAGAAGTAATGAGCCCTCTGGAAAAGTCCCTATTTTAGTTAACCCCTCCATACCTCCCCTTAAAATAAGGGGAGGCAAGGTGGGGTTACATCAAGATCGAAAATTAAATTGACGGATTCAAAATTCTCTGATATGAATACTATCAATACATATAATCGTTCTTCTCATCTGGATTTACCTGGGTCGAATATCCTTTTAGCAATTTTCGAGGCATTTCGCAAAGAGTTTTTCTTAGGAGAGTGGAGGCAACCCAATGATGACACGGAAAGAATTTCTTGAACAAGTTATGAAGATGGCCAATCTTAGGGATTTAAAACAAGCAGATGAGGCTACCCGGGCAGTGATTTCACTTACCAAGTTAATCATTGGGCCAAAATTGTCAAAGAAAATCGCACAGGTCTCACCCCCTGATCTTCGAGAAGGGTGGGAAGCAATCCTGCCCGCTTATCCCAAAAAACCAATTAAGATTATTACATGTCCAGGAGGTGAGGATGTTGATATTCGGCAATTGGCTCCCTATCTTCAAAAATACCTGGGGGTTGAGGTCACCGTTGAAAACATCGCGGGGTTCTGGGGAAAGAGTCTATTTGAAAAATTCCAGATGGCAGAACCCGATGGCTATACGTTAATGAGTTATACTTTTCCCAGAAGCATCATTGTTGAGAATATAAGTGAAACCCATTTTAAAACGAAAGATTTAACCCCCATCTTTGCCTGGTCTGCCGGGAATCAACTTCTGGTGGTTTCGCCCGATACTTATAGAAACTTCGATCAGTTTTTGGAGGAAGCCAAGGGCAAGATCCTCAAGGGAGCGATTTCCGTAAGAGGTGGGATCAGCCACCTTTCAGGGCTCCTATTTAGTGAAGGATTGGGCATCCAGGTGACCTGGGTGCCATACGGAGGTTTGGCCTCCAGCATTACTGCACTGTTACGAAAAGAGGTTGATTTTATGATCTGTCTGGCAGGTGCTCTCCCGTCCTGGATTAAGGCAGGAAAGATAAAGATTCTTGCAATCCTTCCAGACCGGTTTGGGGTCAGCAGTCCCTATTTCCAAAATATTCAGAACCTTAAGGAACTGGGGTATGATATCCCCACCATCACGGTCAGACACGTTTTAGAAGCTCCACCCCATACACCCTCTCCCATTATAATGGTCTTAGAGGAGGCATTAAAGAAGGCTATCAAAGAACCTGCCTATATCGAATGGGCCAAGAAAAATTATGTCATTATTGATCCCTTAAATAGCCAAGCCCTCGCTAAAGAAATCCAAGAGGCTTATCCTAAGATCGAAAGGATTAAAGAAAGGCTAAAAGAAGAATAGAGAGATTCAGAATGGGTGGGAAGATAAGAACCATAGATTAATCTCTCATTGCTTTTTCGAGGAGTTCAGCAATATCATAGACTCTCACGGAATCTTCCTTTCCTCTTGCCTTGAGGCCATCTTCAAGCATCGTTAGGCAATAAGGACAAGCGGTTGCAATCACATTGGGCTTCAACGCAAGGGCCTGATCCACACGCATTTCGTTGATCCGTTTTCCAAGGTGTTCCTCCATCCACATCCTTCCCCCTCCCCCTCCACAGCAGAAGCTCCGAGCATAGGATCGTTCCATCTCTTTTAGGATAACACCAGGAATCGCCTTCAAGAGTTGTCGCTGGGGTTCATAAATGTGATTGTATCGACCAAGATAACATGAGTCGTGGTACGTAAGAGTCAATGGGGTTGCTTGACTTAGAACCAATCTCTTTTGATCGAGCAGGTGTTTGAGAAACTCTGTCTGATGAACAACCTCGAACTTCCCCCCGAACTGAGGATACTCATTTTTCAAAGTATTATAACAATGAGGACAGGTCGTCATAATCTTTTTGACTTTGTACCGCTCAAACGTTTCGAGATTTTTCTCCACGAGCATAAAAAATAGGTATTCATTCCCGATTCGTCTGGCAGGGTCTCCGCAACAGCCTTCCTCCGGACCAAGAATACCAAATGAGACCCCTGTCCGTTGAAGAATCTTCACCATGGCCACAGCCACTTTTTTATTTCGGTCATCAAATCCCTTAAAGCATCCTGGAAAATATAACCACTCCACCTCTGGGTTCTCGGCTAAAGTCTTCACTCCAAGGGTCTGGGACCAGTCTGCTCTCTGGCTCTTCTCAACCCCCCATGGATTACTCTTTCTCTCCATCGCTCGAAAGACTTCTTTGAGTTCATTCGGAAATTGACTCTCCATCAGGACTTTGCTTCGTCTCATATCAATGATCTTGTCAAAACAGGAGATAAAGACCGGACACTGTTCGTAACAGTTCAAACAGGCAGTGCAGGACCAAATGGTATCTTCTGGAACAATTTCTCCAACCAGAGGAAAAGGTTCGGATTCTTGTGGCCGGTCGACCGGGATAAGAGTTCCCCCTTGGGTAAGGAGGTGGGTTCTGAGATCCTGAATCACTTTTTTGGGATTGAGCGGTTTTTCGCTCAAGTGGGCAGGACAGTTATCCTGACACCTCCCGCAGCGTGTGCAGGCTTCAAGATCGAGGAGTTGCTTCCAGGTAAATTCTCTGATCTCAGTCACTCCATAGGCCTCCGCCTCCTCAAAATTGGGAATAGGTTTGATGGCCCCCTTTGGATTCAGGGATCGATAAAAAACATTGAGGGCCGACAGATAGATATGTTCGAGAGAGGAACGACTCACCACGATATAGGCAAACAGGATGGTAGCAGGAATCGCATGAATCAAAACCCTGTGCCAGAGGAGAAGTTCGTTAAGAGGCTCGGAAGGTAAAATGAGGATGAAAGGAGTCAAGAGAGAACTGATGGGTGCCCATAAGAAAGAGTCAGGTGGAAGACTTCCGCCCCCAAGGGCGAGCCGATAACCCTTGATCAGATAACCGGTAAGAAGGATCAAAAAACCCCAGAGATATTTCAGGTGATCATCGGGTTTCGAATCGAGCCGTTGGGGTTTGAGGATAAATCGGCGGACCACAGCCATTAAGGCTCCCAGGAGGATTATCCCTCCACCGATTTCAGAGAGAAAAGAGGCATAGAGATAGATGGTTTGAGGTGGGGCCGTTACTCCAGTTAATGGAGAAAGGAGACGGATTCCTTTCCCTAAAAGAATGAAAAGGGTTCCCCAAAAGATCAGAAAATGCATCGTCCCAGGGTATCCTTCCCTCCAGAAACGTGCATGGCCAAAAACGACCTTGAATAAGGTCGTTAGCCTTTCAGGAATTCGGTCTGAACAGTTCTCCTCCTTTCCAAGTCTCCAGAGCCTAAGGTGTTGCTTTCGGAAGGTATAGATAAAAAGCCCACTCAGTCCAATAAGGATCACAAAAAAGCCAATGCTTATGGGATATAGGAGATTTAAAAGGTAGATGTTCTGTCTTTCCCAAAAAGGGAGATAGGTTCTCTCCCCAAAGGATCCATGACCCAAGAGGAATGAAGAGATCTTTGGATAAAAGAGAGTCAAATGGGCCACAAAGAATGCCAATAGGAAGATCCCAAAAATTCTAAAAATCCATTTTAAATATCGTTCGTATTTTTGACGAAATCCAATATCAAGGATCGTTAGTCGGGTTGCCAGAAAGAGGCAATAAACCACCCCTATCAAGATTAAAACTTCAATGACAATCACTGCGGGCCTCAAATTTTCTCCTCCCTATCCCATCTCAAGATGTTCTCAATGTTTTCCCTTCTCATTCGGTTCTACCAAAATCTTTCAAAACGTCAAGTCTCACCCCTTGACGGTTGGATCTAATGTGGGTGGAATATCTCCGGCTTTTCTTACCGGAAGAATCTCCAAGTATCTTAAGCCAAGGACAAATAGAAGAACTACAAACGAAACAATACTCAGACTAAGCAAACTCTCCCAAAAAGTGATCGGAAAGATCCCGGGTTCCCCCCAGGGTCCTTCGATATTTCCTGGGAAGAAAGGTTGAGGATGGGCTGTTCCTGGAATGACCAATGCTGCTCGTTCTCCAAAGACTCCGATCACTACGGAGAGAGCAGCAAGGACTACCCCTCGACTACTCTTTTTTGTTTTTGGGTATGTGAGAAGGAATAATGGGAAACCAATCCCCATCCCAATTTGAAAAATCCAGAAGACCCACCAATAATCCCCAGTGAATAGATAGAGCGTTGCTTCGCGGTTTGGAAAATAGAGATGGGTAAGTTTATCGACAAACACCGTGATCAAAAGAACCACAATGATGGTGGTAAGAAGTCTTCCAAGAGAAAAGATTAGTTCCTCCTGGATCATCCTGCGAGTCAGTTTGAATGTTATCACCGAAATCAGAATGATCAAGGATGTCCCTGAAGTCAGAGCGGCCATTAAGAACTCAAAAGGTTTAATGGGTGAGAAAAAGATCTCACGGTTTCCAATGAGTCCAAAGATAGCCCCTGTCCCCATATGGACTGCGATCGCCCAGAGGACATCTATCGTTCCAATAATGGCTGCGAATCGCTTCTTCCCTTCAAAGATGAGCCAAAGGTAGATGAGCATGAGTGTAATGTATCCGGTGTAGAAAATTGAATTGATGGCAAACAGAGAACTCATATTGTTGAGATAGAAGTACATAAAAAGACGCCATGCCTTCTCAGGCCTCCCCAGATCGACCATGACAAAAACCATCGCCCCTATCATGAGGAGAATTCCCATAAAAACGGCTAAACGTCCAATAGCCTCATAGGTTTCTCGGCGAAAGACATAACTGAGGGAAGAGATGATAATTGCTCCAGCGCTTAGGCCAATGAAGTAGATATAGAACGTAATCAACTGTCCCCAGGGAATGATATTATTGACACCCCATACCTGTTGCCCTTTAAGATAGGCTACCAGAAAACTCGTAATAAAGACCCCAACCATCACCCCTAAGAAGACGATTAGAATTTTATACCCTTTTGAGGTTCCTTCAATCGTAGAGTAATTCATCTCCATTTGTGATTCCTTTACCTCGAAAGATAGAGCACTTTAGGATGGGTGGCCAGTTCCTCTCTGAGTCGAAAGGAGGAGCGGGAGGCCAGCAATCTTGAGATCTGACTTTGAGGATCATCGAGATCCCCAAAGGTTCTTGCTTGAGAGGGACAGGCCTCCACACAGGCAGGGACAACCTCGATCCCAATCTTCTTTCCTTCCTTTAGACCTTGATCAATCCGATGAAAACAGAAGGTGCATTTTTCCACCACTCCCTGAGTTCGAGCGGGAAAAGGCCAGGGTTCCCATGATTTCCGATCGGGGGGGTCATCCTGACGATGATAAGGTTTTGTTTCTTGGGCTTTATAGTTAAAACTCCTTGCCCCGTAGGGACAGGCTACCATACAATACTTACAACCAATGCATCGTCGATAGGATTGCATGATAATCCCATCCTCTCGCCTATAGGTTGCCTTTGCAGGACAGACCGTGACACAGGGAGGGTGCTCACACTGCATGCAGGGCATTGGAAGGATCTCTGTTCGAATATGAGGGAATTTCCCCCTTGAGACCGCAATCGTTTTGTGCCAATAAATTTCTCTCCTTAACCTTTGCTCCTCAGGCGAACCATGTGGGACGTTATTCTCTACTTTACAAGCAATGGTACACGCCTGACATCCTGTACATTTGTCCAGGTCGATCACCATACCCCATCTTGGCATTTTTACACCTTTAAGCCTTGTAAATTTTAACTCTTGTATTGAAAAAGGCAGACTGTCCACTCAACAGATCAAAATCCACTCCAATCACTTCATTCGGATTGCATCCAATTCCTTTTTGCCATTTTCCATAGGAGGTATGCCCTTGCCCAAAAGGAATGCAAACCATATTCGGGGGAACTCCTTCGGAAATCTTGACATAGGTCTGGATCTTTCCAAAGGGTGATTCAATCCAGATTCTATCACGTTCTCGAAGATTCAGGCTTCGTGCGGTCTCACGATTAACCTCTGCAGGGCTTGTCCATCCCATCCCTTGCATGGGAAGGAAAATCTCTTGGGCCCAAGGATAGTTCTGGCTACCATTGTCAAAAGTAAGAAGAGGCTGGTAAGAGAAAAGAATGAGGGGAAACTGACTCTCATCTCCCAACCATCTCACCCTCGAATAATGAGGCAGAATTTCCGTCCCTTCTCCAATGGCTCTTCCCTTCTTGTTCAGGAGAGCTCGAAGGTTTCCAGATACAAACTCGAACTTTTTGGAAGGGGTGTGAAAGATTGTGGGATATTTTTTATATTGATATGGGGGCCCTTTCCAGACTCCCTTTTTTAGAAATTCCTCCCAGGAAAGGAGAGAGGAGGTCCTAAGTCGAACAAATTCTTCTGCGCAATTTCCTATCCCATTAAAAGCCTTCGCTACCACACCTGGAATTCTTTCAGCCAGAAGAAAGATAATGTCTCCAATGGATTTGGAGTCTCCAATGGGTTTAATTACGGGTTGTTTAATCCTGACCTCGGCAAAACCAGCCCCCGAAGAGGAATGATCATATCCCCATTCTTCGAGGTAGGTAGTAGAAGGCAATAACAGATCAGCGAACTGAGCCATTTCGCTTATGAAGGGAGCAACATGAACATAAAATGGGATCCTCTTTAGGGCCTCCTCCCAAGATCTCGAAGCAGGAGCAGTCATGTTAAAATTAGAGTTAAACCCAATAGCCATTTCGATTGGATAAGGTTTCCGTTCGATTAAGGATTGAGGGATTTGGTTCGTCACCACTCGCGAAGCTGGAAACCTTTCAGTTCCTCGAAGATCTAATGGAGGCTGTTTTAACCCTTTCTTTGCAATCTCATCTGAGGGAACCTTCGGGACTGCACGGTATTCGGGTTGTTCTTGATAGAGAATCCCTCCTGGAACATCGATACTCCCAACCAATGCGTTTAAACAACGAATCGCATATCCTACATAGGAACCGCCAGACCAAGCAAGGGCTCCTTTTCCTGGGATTGCCAGAGCAGGTCGGGTTTGGGCAAACTCTCTTGCGATTCGATAAATCGTTTCGGTTGGAATCCCAGTCATCTTTGAAACCGCCTCGGGGCTGTAGTTTTGAAGAACCGTTTCCCTATACTGTTCAAAACCAAAGGTCCATTCTTTAATAAACCTATGATCAAAGAGATCCTCATGGAGGATGATATGGGCAATCCCCATCGCTAAGGCACCATCAGTTCCTGGTTTGATCGGAATCCATTCATCCGATTTAGAGGCGGTGAGTGAATACCGGGGTTGGATACTAACCACCTTCGTCCGGATGGATTTCTCACGACGAAACTTCCCCCATTTTCTAAGCCATCGCGCTACTGGAGGAGTCGATTCGAGTAGGTCAGCACCAAAAGAGAGGATATAATTTGTCTGGTCCAGATCATAAGCACAGAGATCAAAATGCCCATCTGCCATCCAGTTCCCTGCTCTCTCGGCCTCCCAGTCCAAGGCATCTCCGGTTACCAGGTTGGGTGTCCCATAGGCCTCTGCAAATCTTGAGATCAGGTCTTCATTACTTCTTGAGTTCAATCCAGAAAATAGAAGAAGATGGTGGGGACGAAGGCCATCCCGAAGGTTTCGTAGATTTCTTGAAACCTCTTCTAAGACTTGATCCCAGGAGATAGGTTTCCACCGTGGATCAATCTGCTTTCCTTTTTCAGAAGATGTCCTTTTTAGAGGAGAGATGATTCGCTCAGGATCGTATAATACTTGAAGCCCAACATGTGCCCTTGGGCATATCTTTCCCTCAGAAACTTGTGAGTAAGGATTTCCAGTAACCTGGACTGCCCTTTGATTCACTACTCCTATCCGTATACCGCACCGGCCTTGACAGTTTAAACAGGATGTCACCACCCATTTTTCTTCGTATCGAGCCTTTTTTTGAAGGGGTGAAGCAAGGCAAGAATCAAGTTGCCCTATCGTCTTATGGGTTGTCCAGAGGATTGCACCTGTGACTCCTGAGAGTTTGAGAAATCTTCTTCTGGTTAAATTAAATTCGTTTTCCTTTTTATCTTTTGAACGATTCCCCTTAGATTTTCCCATTTTTTTCCCTAATCGAAATAATTACCAAATGAGAAACGTTAAACTTAATTTTTTCTAATCCTGTTGGGTAACCTAATAATTCTGTTAAATCAAGAAGATTCATATTTGTGAAAATAATAACTTGCTTTGTCTTTAAAATATTCTAATCTTCTTGTCAAGTCAATTGAAAGAGATCCCTAAAAAAGTATATAATAAATTAATTTTAGATATGGAAGGATGTTTTGAAAACCATTTGGGTAATATCTTTAATAGAGGTTGGTTCTTGGAGGTAAGGGCTTCTCCCTTTCCGATATTCGGTAAGCCACAAGGGCTTACCCCACGATAAAAATATTTTTAAATTTAATTTGTAGGGGAATGGCTTATCCCTTACCTAAGCAAAAGGTCAGCGATGTCTGAATTAATCGTGATAGGTTCGGGAACAGGAATTCCTTCCTTAAGGAGAAGTTCCCCAGCCCTTTTTCTGTTCTCAGGCACCTCGAAGGTGTTAATCGATAGTGGGCCTGGAGCATTGAGGAAGATGTTAGAAATCGGACTGACCTACCAAGATATGGATTTAATTCTTTACACCCATATCCACCCTGACCATGTGGCCGACCTTGTCCCCATCCTCTTTGCCTGCAAATACTCTGATCTACCCCGGAAAAAAGAGTTGGTCTGCATCGGAGGGCGTGGATTCAAAAATTTTTTCAATCAGACCAAGAAGATTTATGGCCACTGGATAGAGCCTTCCACTTATTCCTTCCATATTAAGGAGATCGCTAAAGGACCAATCCCTTTTAGGGATTTAAAGATTTATGCCAAACCTATGAGCCATCTTCAAGGAAGCGTTGGGTTCCGAATCGAGATGAAAAACGGGAAGACCATTGCCTTTTCAGGAGATACAGACTATTGTCAAAACATTGTAGAACTTGCTTTTAAGGTCAATCTTCTCATTTTGGAATGCTCCTTTCCGGATAGTAAAAAAGTGGAAGGCCACCTCACTCCCTCTCTTGCTGGAAGGATTGCCAATGAGTCACAATGTCAGAAGCTTATTCTAACCCACTTTTATCCCCCTTGTGATCAAGTCGATCTCCTTCACCAATGTCAGAAGGTTTTTAAGGGAGAAATCGTTTTAGCAGAAGATTTATTAAGGATTCCGATTTAGAGACTAAAACTAATGGCATTCATACCCTCATGGAAGAATCGGCATTAGTTTTTAACCCCTCATTGACAATCCTTTATTTTTAAGATATTTATAAAATGGAGGAAGGGATTGAAAAAAAGGCAATTTATCTTTTTATTTAGTTTCTTCTTAATTCCTCTATTCTTTTCTTCCCCGGTTAATTCTCAAGAGAAGGCCCCTATGTTTATGATCGAGGTGGATGGGATCATCAATCCTGCTACAGCAAAATTCATTATTGAGTCGATCGATCAGGCGCAGGAAAAAGGGGCTCAGGGATTAATCATCCAGTTGGATACCCCTGGAGGGCTGATGGAGTCGATGAGGATCATCGTGAAGAGGATTCTCACGGCGAATATTCCTGTGATTGTCTATGTGGGACCTCGTGGGGCAAGGGCTGCCTCAGCAGGGGTCTTTATCACCCTTTCTGCTCATATTGCAGTGATGGCTCCAAGTACTCATATTGGAGCGGCCCATCCTGTAACCTTAGGAGAAGGAAAAGAGAGTAAAACAATGTCTGAAAAGATCGTCAACGATACGGTCTCCTATATCAAGACGATTGCCAAGACCCGAGGTAAAAACGTGGATTGGGCTGAAAAGGCGGTGAGAAAAAGTGTCTCCATCACGGAAGAGGAAGCAGTCAAATTGAATGTGGTGGACTTCGTGAGTCCTGACGTCTATGACCTTCTCGATCGGATTGATGGGAAGGTGATCAAATTTAACGGCATCTCGAGAACCCTCTCCACCAAGGGCCTAAAACCTCGCCCTATGCAGATGAGCTGGCGATATCGGTTTTTGGATATCATCTCTAATCCTACCATTGCTTATATCTTTCTGATGTTAGGGATTTATGGCGTCTTTTTTGAACTTTCAAATCCAGGAGCCATCCTTCCTGGGGTGGTAGGAGGGATCTTTCTTATTCTCGCCTTCTATTCCCTCCAGATGCTTCCCATCAATTTTGCAGGGTTAGCCCTCATCCTTTTTGCGATTGTCCTTTTCATTGCAGAGATCAAGGTGGTAAGCCATGGTCTGCTCTCCGTAGGAGGTGTCATCTCCCTTCTCCTGGGCTCCTTGATGTTGATCGAAAGCCCAACGGAATATATGAGGATTTCTCTAACCGTGGTCATTCCTGCTGTGATTGTGAGCGCTGGGTTCTTTACCTTTGCGGTAACAAAGGCTATTAGAGCCCGCCTTCAAAAACCCACAACAGGGATGGAGGGACTTGTGGGTGAAGTTGGAATCGCGGTAACTGATATTGACCCCGAAGGGAAAGTATTAGTCCATGGGGAGTACTGGAATGCCTTCAGTGAGGAGAGGATTGAGAAGGATCAAAAAGTCGAAGTCATTCGTGTGAAAAACCTAAAACTTCAAGTAAAACGCATTCCATAAGGAGGGATAATATGACAGGGTTGCCATCGGGTTTGTTTTTTTTAGTCATCTTCTTAATCATTTTGGCTGCCTCCGCGATTAAGGTGTTGCGAGAATATGAAAGAGGAGTCATCTTCCGATTGGGAAGGTTGATCGGTGCCAAGGGGCCAGGCATCTTCTTTATCATCCCTGGAGTCGATAAGATGATTCGAGTCAGCCTGAGGTTGGTCACCATGGATATCCCACCTCAAGACGTCATCACACGGGATAATGTCTCCATTAAGGTCAATGCAGTCGTCTACTTTCGTGTGGTCGACCCCAACAGGGCAGTCGTCGAGGTAGAAAATTATCTCTACGCCACCTCTCAACTTGCCCAGACGACTCTTCGGAGTGTGGTGGGTCAGGTAGAACTTGACGAATTGCTGGCACACCGAGAGAAGATTAACA
>CAZFDM010000014.1:0-2868 GCA_964517975.1 uncultured Syntrophaceae bacterium | reverse complement strand
CAGACAGACAATGGTCCCCTCCGCTTAATCTCTGCGGTCCATCTCTCTCGCCCAGAAAACTATCTATCCATCTATCAATCAGGATGCAACTTCTCCTGCCGAAAATGTCATTCCTGGACGTTTACAAAGATAGCAAAGGGCGACTGGTGGTCTCCCTCAGATATTTTGAAGGCCTGCAAGGAGTATGAAAAGGAGGTGACCATTAGAGAGCCTCGGGAGAAAGCGACCGCCTTCCATGCCCATGATTCCTGTCGGTGTTGTGGGGCGTGTGTGATGTATAAGAAACGTTCTCCCCTTTGCCCAAAGGTCATTCAGAAAAAGGATATCCTCCTAAGCCCTCAAGGGTGGGGCCCCGCTCGTAATATTGTTGCCTTCACAGGTGGAGATCTAACCTGTTGTCCAGAGTTTTATATAAAATGTTCAGAGCTCATTAAGGCGGAAACCAATCTCTGGGTTCTGATTGAAACGAATGGTTACGGCCTTACTCCGCAGAATCTTGATGCCCTTAAGAGTGCAGGGGTTGATTCCTTCTGGCTGGATATTAAGGCCTATGATGGGACAGACCATAAGTGGCTGACGGGCTGTTTTAACCGAAATATCCTTAAACTTCCAGAAGAAATCTTAAAGAGGGGGTTTGTCCTGGAGGTTCTTTCCCTTTATATTCCTAATCTGGTGGAGAGAGATCAGTTGAAAAAGATTGCCCAGTTACTCTTTGATATTGACCCGGAGATCCCTTTTACCATCTTAGCCTTCTTCCCTGAATATCAGATGAAGCGGTACAGAAGTCCAAAGACCATAGAGATGGTAGAGGCCTATCTCGAGGTGAAGGCCATTGGACTGAGAAATGTGAGATTGGGCAATTGTGGTGTTTTCGCTACCTCCAAGGAAGACCATCAACTTCTAAAGGAAAGGGTGGGGGTGGGAAATTATTGATTCTTGGTTAGAGTTATGGTATGGATGAGTAAACTAAATTTTTGAGAGGAGACTTCATGGAGAAGACAGTACTCGTCGTCGATGATGAGGAAAGAGTGGTTCAATCCATTAAAGGTGTGCTGGAAGATGAAGGATTTCGAGTCCTCAGGGCAAAAAGTGGGGAGGAAGCCGTTGAGGTTTTTCAGAAAGAAAGACCAGATGTGACCTTACTGGATATCTGGATGCCAGGAATGGATGGGCTTGAAGTCTTAAAAAGATTTAAGTGGAAGGCACCGGATTGTCAAGTCATCATGATCTCGGGCCATGCAACCATCTCAGCGGCGATGGCCGCTGTCAAGTCAGGGGCTTTTGATTTTATTGAAAAACCTCTTTCCCTGGACACCCTTCTCACCACCATTCGAAGAGCCCTTGATAAACAGAATGAGTTAAGCCCTGTTCAAACGCTAAAGGAGGAGGCGGACGAAAAGAGTTCCCCTCCAGAAAGAATGACTTCTCCAAAAGAGGCGTTTGAACAGGGGAGTGGTCTTCCTCCTCATTCTATTCAAGGAACCTCACTTCGCTATAAGGGCGTCTTAACAGAGAAGGAGACCTCTTTTCGACTTCAGAGAACCATTAAGAAGAGTGTCGTCCTTTACGGAACCGGCCTTCATTCAGGTTTAAAAACAGGACTCCTGCTTCAACCTCTTCCACCTGATAGCGGGATCCTGTTTGGAGACATTTCCTCGGATGAGGTAGTGCCCGCTCACCTCGACTTTGTCCAGACTACCGAGTTTGCAACCTGTTTAAAAAAAGGGAGGGCGACCGCGAGGACGATTGAGCACCTTATGGCTGTGCTTCACGCCTATCGAATTACGAATCTGATGGTGAAGATGATCGAGGAGATTCCTATCATGGATGGTTCGGCTTTGGAATTCTGTAGAATTATTGAAGAGGCAGGGGTAGAGGAACAGGAAGAAAGAGTGGATGAATTGATCATTGATCAGGAGATCGAGATTCAGTCTCCCCATAAATCCCTTGTCATTGAGCCAGGTGAAGTTTTTTCCGTTTACTTTTTTTTAGATTACCCACCCCCCATTGGCCAACAGGAATACCAATTTTCCTTGGAAAGTGAGGAGACCTTTAAAGAACAGATCGCTCCTGCCAGGACCTTTGGTTTCTTAAAGGACATAGAGATGCTGGAACGAATGGGTTTGGCAGGAGGGGGGAGGCTTCACAACTTCATTTTAGTGGACGGAGAGAAGATTGTAAACACGGACCTCCGATTTCCAGATGAGTTTGTTCGTCATAAAATCCTCGATCTCATCGGTGATTTTTATCTGCTCAATCGTCCCATTCGGGGAAAGGTAACCGCTCGCTTAACTGGCCACTCTGATAACATCGCTCTGATGAAGAGGATTCAAGAGGCCTCCAGAGAAAAAGAGCGCTAAGGGATCCTCTGATTCGTAGGAGGATTTATGGGGCAGGAAGAGTACCGACCTCAGATCAAAGAATTTTTAGACCTTTTGGCAGATCTTTTGGTAGAGAGGTATTTTGAGCGGATGGGAGATCGGATGAAAAAAATCCCTGAACTCCGAAGGTTGATTACTGCCAAGGAGGCAAGCCAGTATTTAAGCCTTTCCACAGATACTATCTACCGAATGGCCTCTTTAAAGAAACTTCCTTACCTGAAGATTGGAGACAGGATCCTTTTCGATATTAAAGCCCTTGACCAATGGATCGAAAAGAGGATGATTCGAGAGAGGGAATGGAAAAGGGAAGAGTTAAAGTCGGGGGTCGAAAAAGAAAAGATCAATTTGAAATCCTCTAAGGAATCTGACCTTCTCGGTCTTTTAAAGAAAAAAGGGAAGGACTAACCGTCTTTTTTCAAACATTTTCAACTCGAGAGTTCCGAAAAAGTCTGTAAAAAATTGGCGATGCATAGTGCCAAACCCTTCG
>CAZFDM010000013.1:0-3360 GCA_964517975.1 uncultured Syntrophaceae bacterium | reverse complement strand
ATTCTCAGACTTCAATGTGTAAGAATCTAAACACACCCAAAAACCAAATTTTAAAAAATTTTTAGAGTTATTTGTTTGGAGTTTTGGGTTTATTTAGGATTTGTTTTTTAGGATTTTGAGTTTGTTCCATTTTGGTCACCGATGAGGTCGTAGCAGGGAGAGGTGGATAGATGTATAAAATTGCTGTGATTCCTGGAGATGGGACCGGCCCCGAGGTAATTGCGGAGGGGTTGAAGGTCCTGAAGGCGGTAGCAGAAAAGTTTAATTTCAAATACCAACTGAAGTATTTTGATTTAGGTGGAGAAAGATATTTAAAGACAGGAGAGACCCTACCCGACCCCCTATTGGAAGAGTTAAGGAGTGTGGATGCCATCTACCTGGGTGCGATTGGTCACCCCGAGGTCAAACCAGGGATACTGGAGCAGGGGATTTTATTAAAAATCCGTTTTCAACTCGATCAATATATTAATCTTCGTCCTGTGAAACTCTACCCTGGGGTGGAGACCCCTTTAAAAGACAAAGGGCCGGAAGATATTGATTTCGTGGTCATCCGTGAGAATACGGAGGGGGCCTACTTAGGTGCAGGAGGCTTTTTCAAACGGGGCACAGCGGATGAGATTGCCATTCAGGAGGCGATTCATACTCGAAAGGGTGTGGAACGATGTATCCGCTTTGCCTTTGAATATTGCCGGAAAAGAAATCGGATGAAGAAGGTGACCCTCTGTGGTAAGACAAATGTTCTTACCTATGCCTTCGACCTCTGGGAAAGGACTTTTCGTGAAGTGGCCAAGGAGTACAAGGATATTGAGACTGATTATGCCCATGTAGATGCCATCTGTATGTGGATGATTAAGAATCCAGAGTGGTTTGATGTCATTGTCACGGACAACATGTTTGGCGATATCATCACTGACTTAGGGGCAATGATCCAGGGAGGGCTTGGAATTGCTGCTGGAGGGAATATTAATCCCAGGGGTGTCTCGATGTTTGAACCAATGGGTGGCTCCGCTCCCAAGTATACTGGGCAAGGGGTGGTCAGCCCTCTTGCTGCGATTGCTGCTTGCCAGATGATGCTGGAAAATCTTGGAGAAGAGGAATCAGCCAGGGCCATTGAATCAGCGATCATGAAGGTGGTTAAGGAGGATGTGAAAAACCTCAGCGCTGGAAAGATGGGGTATAGCACCTCCCAGGTAGGAGATCTGGTGGTGAAATATATTTTAAAGAGTGAGAAGTTTGGAGTTTAGAGTTGGGGAGTTTTTGATAAGGTCATTTTTCTTCGAACTCCAAGGTCATTACTCCAAACTATCCGAAGGAGAGAACCATGGAATGGGGAATGAAAAACCGTTTGGCGCAGTTGATTCAATCGGATGGGCACTGCCTATTTCTGCCCATTGATCATGGCTATTTTCAGGGGCCCACACGAAAATTGGAGAGACCTGGTGAAACGATCAAACCCTTGCTTCCCTATTGCGATGCCCTCTTTGTGACAAGAGGGGTACTTCGTTCCTCAATCGACCCCGAACATACCAAACCCATCATCCTCAGGGTTTCGGGTGGAACCAGCATGGTTGGAAAAGATCTTTCAGACGAAGGGATTACCACCTCTATGGAGGATGCCATTCGGCTTAATGCCTCTGCTGTTGGCATCTCCATCTTTATTGGTAGCGGACATGAAAAAGAGAATCTTCTCAACCTTGCTAAACTGGTGGATGAAGGAGAAAAGTATGGTATTCCCGTGATGGCGGTGACTGCCGTAGGAAAAGAATTGGAGAAAAGGGATGCCCGCTACCTCGCTCTAAGTTGCCGGATTGCAGCCGAATTGGGGGCAAGGATTGTAAAGAC
Organism: uncultured Syntrophaceae bacterium; assembly: GCA_964517975.1. Lineage (GTDB taxonomy): Bacteria > Desulfobacterota > BSN033 > BSN033 > UBA1163 > JBBIRM01. Next base: position 1,518 of record CAZFDM010000013.1, on the reverse strand, counting down.
CTATTGGTGTGAGAATTTCGATCGGGTCGTCAATGGATGTCCTGTCCCAGTGGTCATGGCTGGGGGACCCAAGGTGGATACAGAACTCGAAGTCTTTGAGTTTGTTCATGATGGGATGGAGAAGGGTGCGATTGGTGTGAACTTGGGTCGAAACATCTGGCAGCATGATCACCCCGTGGCCATGATCAAAGCCCTGCGTGCCATTATCCACGAAAAGGCTAGCGTTAAAGAGGCAAACCAAATCTTCGAACAAGAAAGAAGCATAGGACAAAGGATATAGAGTCTTTTTATTTAATACCCTGCGCTTGGGACGTTGTGCTATTCGGTGAAACGATGCGAGTGGCGATGTATTATCATAATAAGGATGTGAGACTGGAGGAGATGCCCGTTCCAGCCATTGGCCCTGGTGAATTATTGGTCAAGGTGATTGCAAGCGGAATCTGTGGGAGCGATGTGATGGAGTGGTATCGAATAAAAAAAGCTCCTCGGGTGCTTGGCCATGAGATTTCAGGAGAAGTGGTTGAGATTGGGGAGAGGGTGGATCGTTACAGAGTTGGGGATCGGGTCTTTGTCTCACATCATGTCCCTTGTAATACCTGTCCTTATTGCCTGAATGGCTATCATACGGTTTGCGATACCCTGAGGAGTACAAATTTTGACCCAGGAGGTTTTTCGGAGTATATCCGTGTCCCAACGATCAATGTGGAGCGTGGCACATTTCTACTCCCTGAAGAGGTCTCTTTTGAAGAAGGTGTCTTTATCGAACCACTTGCCTGCGTCCTTCGGGGGCAGAGACTGGCAAGGTTTAAGCCCGGGCAGAGTGTTTTTGTTATTGGAAGTGGAATTTCCGGACTCCTCCATATTGCACTGGCAAGGGCATCAGGGGCAGGAAGGGTTATTGCCTCCGATATCAATCCGTATCGTTTGAGTTTGGCTAAAAAATTTGGAGCGGATGAAACACTCCTTGCAAAGGACGTTAATCCTTCGGAGGTTCAGGAGAGGAATCAGGGGAGATTGGTTGATCTTGCCGTCGTTTGTGCGGGAGCAATCTCTGCCTATATTCAGGCCCTAAAATCTGTGGATCGAGGGGGGACCGTATTATGTTTTGCCCCGCTTGAGCCGGACCTTAATTTTGTTTTCCCATTCTTTGATTTTTGGAACGATGGGATTACCCTTGTTCCTACTTATGGAGGTGCTCCTGTAGATATTTATCAGGCCATCCAGTTGATCAGAGCCCATCGTTTGCCCTTAAAAGAAATGATTACCCATCGCCTTTCCCTGGGCGAAACGGGTTTTGGGTTTAAACTTGTTATGGAGGCTAAGGAGTCCGTCAAGGTCATCATCGAACCCCACCGATGAAAGGGTTTCCAGAGCCTACGTAATCCCTCAGTTACGGGGTATGGATTTTGGTAGAGGGAAAAGGGAAGCGATTTGAACGTTGGGGTTTTTGGCGAGTTGGTCGAGGATGGTTTTAAAGATAGATTCGAGAGATTGATTCCCTCGGCGTTTATTCAGGGT
>CAZFDM010000012.1:0-6635 GCA_964517975.1 uncultured Syntrophaceae bacterium | reverse complement strand
CCTTAGGCCTCCCTACAGAGGCAAAAAAAGAAGGGCTCCGAAGAGCCCTCTAATGTATTAAAATCACTGGTGCCTAGGGCCGGAGTCGAACCGGCACCCGCCAAAGGCGGGAGGGATTTTAAGTCCCTTGCGTCTACCAATTCCGCCACCCAGGCATTTCCCGTAAAGCGCGAATCGTGATTCGTAATCTTTACTTATCATTTATACTCTTTGACGAAATTTGTCAAGATATGTTAAAAACCTCAAGTAAGGTTCTCCGCCAGCAGTGAGAAAACCTTCTTAAGCGATTACGTAAATATCCCGGACTCAAGACACGGTCACGGACACAAATAATTGAAAGGAGAAATCCATGCGATCCGACCGAATGAAGAAAGGGCTTGAGAGGGCTCCTCATCGTTCTCTTTTTAAGGCCTTGGGATTGACAGATAAAGAAATCGAACAGCCAATGGTTGGAATTGCTAACTCTGCCAATGAGGTCATTCCGGGCCACCTCCACCTAAAGCAAATCTCCGAGGCTGTTAAAGCAGGAGTCCGAATGGCAGGCGGAACCCCTCTCGAATTTTATACCATTGGTATCTGCGATGGAATCATCATGGGTCACGAGGGGATGAAATATTCTTTGGGTTCAAGGGAATTGATCGCTGACTCAATTGAATCGATGGCCATGGCCTACCCCTTTGATGGTCTGGTGCTTATTCCAAACTGCGATAAGATCATTCCAGGCATGATGATGGCTATAGCCCGTCTCGACATCCCTGCGATCCTTGTGAGTGGAGGCCCCATGTTGGCAGGAGAATACTCAGGAAAGAAGATTGACCTGATCACTGTCTTCGAATCAATTGGCAAGGTAAAGACAGGGGAAATGAGTCATAATGAATTAAAAGAAATTGAGGACTGTGCCTGTCCAGGTGTAGGCTCCTGTGCTGGGATGTTTACAGCAAACTCCATGAACTGTCTTGCCGAAGTCCTCGGCCTCGCCCTCCCCTATAATGGAACCATCCCCGCGGTCTTTGCAGACCGAATTCGTCTTGCAAAAGAGACAGGGATAAAGATTATGGATCTTATTAAAAAAGATTTAAGGCCCTCAAAAATACTAACCAAGGAGGCTTTTAAAAATGCCATTACTGTAGATATGGCCTTTGGGGGGTCAACCAATACTGCTCTTCACCTACCCGCCCTTGCGAAAGAGGCAGGAGTCACTCTCCCTCTTGAAACTTTTAACCAGATCAGCGAAAGGACTCCTCATCTCTGCAATATGTCTCCAGGTGGTTTCCACCATCTGGAAGACCTTCACCAGGCAGGTGGAATCCCTGCCCTGATGAACGAACTTTCTCGAAAAGATCTCATATTTCAAGAAGCTCTTACTGTGACTGGAAAAACAATTAAAGAAACGATCAAAGGCAAAAAGGTTTTAAATCCAGAGGTGATTCGCCCAATCGAAAAACCCTATCATCCTGTTGGGGGTCTGGTCTTTCTTTTTGGAAATCTTGCTCCAGAAGGAGCGGTTGTAAAACGTTCAGCAGTTGATAGTGCCATGCTCAAACACAGAGGTCCTGCAAGGGTTTTTGATTCTGAAGAAGAGGCGATGAAAATGATCCTTTCAAGAAAGATCGAGAAAGGAGATGTTATTGTTATTCGCTATGAAGGCCCAAAGGGTGGACCTGGAATGAGAGAGATGCTTTCTCCTACTTCAGCCATTGTTGGAGTTGGAATGGATCGAGAGGTAGCCCTTCTGACAGATGGACGTTTCTCAGGAGGCACCCGTGGAGCTGCTATTGGTCACATCTCTCCTGAGGCTGCAGAAGGGGGATCCATTGCTTTAGTTAAAAATGGAGATTTGGTTGAAATCGATATCCCTAAAAAGAGGCTTGAACTTCTTGTTACCGATGAGGAATTGAAAAAGAGACTTTATAAATGGAAACCCCCTCAGAGAAGACTTAAGGGTTATTTAAAAAGATATGCGAGACTGGTTACCTCCGCCTCTACAGGTGCTACGTTTGAAGAGTAGGGACTGCATAGGGACCTTCACGGATAAAGGCCATCGTGGGTTCAACTCCTCTTTCCCGATATTGACTCACTGCATAGAGAACAGCCTTTTGCACCATCTCTTGAGCCCTCTCTGGCGAGGGCCTAACCCTCTTGCCCTTTAGAAAATCGAGACCGCAGATCCCAGGAAGCAAACCATAATCCTCCCTATCTATTTGAAGACAACAGTAAATCAATCCCTCCTCTCCCACTTTTTTTAAGACTTTTCCCCATACCTCTGCCTCCCATTGGTCTTTAATAAATTTCCACTCAGGCATTCTTATGATATTGAGATAGCCTTCTACTCCCTGCAATTTGAGGAGATGAATCAGACTCTTATACTCCAGAGAGCCAATGGGATCGATGGGATCACAATTGTTCGCCACAATGATGATCACACCCCCTTTTTTCACAGCAGGCAGGGCCCCAACCCCTGCTTTTGCAGTCTGATAATGATCCCTTCCAACATATCCGCTATGCGTAAGGACAATATCAAACTCCTCATCAATTGGAATCTCTGCATAGTCCTTAATTAATTCAAAGGCCCTTCGGTTTACCTCGACCATATCTCCTGCAAAAACCTTTACGAGTCGTAAATCCTTGTCGAGATTGACATTGACTACAAAATCGACCCCCACGGTCTGAGCTACCTCGAGTGCCTCCTCATGACAGGGATTTCCTTCGAGCACGAGGTTTGTGGTATGAGGGTCTTCAAGATAGTGAGGCCCATGAAATTTCTGAATCGTCTTTAAATCCACCAGACCAGGACAGATGGATTTCCTTCCCCCAGAGATACCCGTGAAGAAATGCGTCTCTACCAGACCCGTGGCAATCTTCAAGTCTGAGCCATAAAAATCGCGATTTATAGAAACAGGAGTGCCTCGCCTAGTCTTTCCAATAGGTTCGAGAAGGGAAAGGTTTTCACAATCATGGTCAAGAATCCTATATTGCCCAACAATCTCTTCTCCATACATCTCTAACTTCTCTTCATGGGTGCTTGGCCTGTGCATTCCGGTAGCCACAATGATTTTGATCCTATCTCTTTTAATGCCCGAAGACTCGAGGCGCCGAAGTAACGGAAGAAGAATTCCTCTTTCCCCTTTATAAGGAACAGGCCTTGTTATGTCAGAAACTGCAATGGATACTGATATTTCTTTCGGTGGTTTACCTTTTCTTCGAATGATCTCCTCCAGTGGAAGACTGTGGATAGGGTTTGTCAGTGCTTCTTCAATCGATTTTTGAGGATCAGGGAGGACTGGTACATCCTTCATCGTCAACTCAACACAATTGAAGGGAACTAAAATATCCATGGCATTTGAGCCATATTCTATAGAGATCTTCTTCCAGCCCTTTGTGTCTACATTCTTAATGGCCTTCTTGATATCAGATCGCATAGTATTATTAAAGGAATAAAAATCCTTTGAGGAATGGTTTTGAATCATTTCTTACCCATTTATGGTATAAGGCTCAGATCTCCTGTATAGGCTGCCTCCAGAACAGGTTTCATCAAATGATCCACATCCCCCTTCTCAGCATCCATGGGGGTGGGCATGTTCTGGAGTTTACTCTTCAGTTGTGGGTTCTTAGCAGCGTTAAGCATCTTTCTTATATGATCTTTAGTGGCTCCTGCTTCTTTTAGGGTCGTCGGAAAATTGAGGTCCTTTTCGAAGGCAATCATTCCCCTGGCTACGATAAGCCCTAAATCCCTTCCCTTAAGATTTTCAATCCTCCTTCTTATATAGCCTGCCTCTTTTAGGATGGAGCCCATGACCATAAGTTGGTCTTCTATTACAGGAGAAAATAAAACCGTATAATAAGGATTAAGTAATGCGCATGCCCTTCCGTGGCTAAGGAGATCAACCAGCGAAAAACTCCCCAAATGAGGACCGCTTGTTCCCCCCAGCATGATGGAATATCCGCCCAGGTCCGTTCCAAGCCCGAGGGCAATTCTTCCATCTCCGTCACTTGGATTCCTTTTAACCCTCTGGAGTCCTTCCACAATCAATCGGATGCAGAGTGTAGCGACCTCTTTGATCTTCTCATAAGCAGGGCCACTGGCACCCATAAAGACCTCCCAGGCATGGGCAATCCCATCGAGGCCTCCATCCAAGGTCAGGTCCATTGGTGAACCGAGGGTGGTTCTGAAATCAAAGACAGCCTTGGGGGGAACGATGGCCTCATCAATGATCAACTTCTTCTGCCCACTTACTGGATCTGTGATATTGGAATATTTTGTCAGATGGGCTGCTGAACTGGAGGTCGTTTGAATGGCTACCACTGGCATGGGGTTTTTACCCGTCTGCTCTTTTATTTTAGAAACAATCCCTGTTCCAAAATAAGGCTCAATGGAGTCCGCCTCCCCAGGTTCGGCTCTTAGAATCTCCATCACTTCAGTGGGAGTATAGGTATTAAGAATGGCTGCTGCTTTTACTGCATCGATCGTGCTTCCTCCTCCCAGTACCACGATCACATCAGGTTTAGACCGTGCTATCTGGAGGCTGATCCGATAGACATCCTCCCTGGGAGCATTGGGTCTTGCACCATTGATCATCTCAAACCTTACATCATTTGCCTTTAAACTTGCTTTGACCTCCTCAAGAAATTTCTCACTCCAGTGCCTGCCCAATTTAATCACAACAAACGATGCATTCTTTCCATACTCAATGACGTATTGCCCTACAATTTTTAATACGCCTTCTCCAAAGGTATAAGAATCACCTTTCCAATCCTTCAATATCCGTTGGGCCTGTTCCATATCATCTCTGAGCATATCTTCGCTCCTGGTTAAGGATTAAGGTTTAAAATTATTTTAAGTGATTGAAGGGTGAAATTTCAAATTTCACCCCTCTTGGGTTAGTTATATAAAAAAGGGTTAAGTCAGGAGGCTCAACCCTTTTATTTTTCTTGGAGGCGGCAACCGGATTTGAACCGGTGAATAACGGTTTTGCAGACCGTCGCCTTACCACTTGGCTATGCCGCCACTGGAGCGGGAAACGGGATTTGAACCCGCGACTTCAACCTTGGCAAGGTTGCACTCTACCGCTGAGTTATTCCCGCCCTTTCTCTATTTAGAAAAATTACAAGATTTAAACCTTGATGTCAATAGGCAAACCCGAAACAGAGGTTAAAGGTTATAACATCTTTACCTGGGTAGGAAGCCTTTAAGCAATGATCGTTCTCAAGAACTTTCTAAAATAATCGATTGCCGAAAGGATAGCCATCGCCATGGCAATCCATAGAAGCCCCATACCAACCTGATAAACATCAATTGAAAAAAAGGGCTCTTTCAGAATAAGGAAAAAGATGGCAATGGTTTCAAAGAAGGTCTTATACTTGCCGAGATCGCTCGCCGAGATCACGATATCCTGGGTGGCTGCAATCCCTCTCAGTCCTGTCACTGTGATCTCCCTTCCGACGATTACAATCACGATCCAGAAGGGAATTTCCCTGGCCGGGATGAGGGCAATCAGAAACGTAACTATCAGTAGTTTATCAGCCAGTGGGTCTAAAAATTTCCCCAGGGTCGTCACCATCCTCTGACGTCGTGCAAGGAAGCCATCCAAGGTATCAGTGATCGAAACCAACAAAAAAAGGATGGCTGTCACGACCTGAAACAACCTACCAGAAGAAAACAGGAGAATTAAGATAATAGGAATAGCAAGAATCCGTATAATCGTCAACCCATTGGGGAGAGTCAATATTTGCTGACGATTCAGTTTTTCCATAAAAGAGTGCTGACCTTAGAGTTTATCTCTCAGGCCTTCGTTTGATGATTTATCACCCAGAGATTAACCCCGAGGCTAAGGTTTATACGACTGATAAAAACTAATGACCCTTTTAATATACTCAATGGTTTCTTGATAAGGTGGGATAGAACGGAGCTCCGAGACAAGATTTTCTCCCGCATTATAAGCAGCCAATGAAAGTCGAATGTCATTATTAAATAAGGTCAGAAGATATTTAAAATATCGCACGCCACCCTCAATGTTCTCCCTGGGATTGAAGATATCTGTCACATTCATTCTTAGAGCAGTCTGCGGCATCAATTGCATCAATCCTTTGGCTCCTTTTTTCGAAACAGCAAGAGGATTAAATCCAGACTCAGCCCGAATCATCGCTTTGATCAGGGCAAAATCCACCCCATATTTTTTTGAATACTCAGAAATCAGTGAATCATACTGGTTGGAATCTCTTATATAGACGCCAGAAGAAGAATGATTATCATCTCCAACATCTTCCCTACTCTCACGAATATAAAGTTTAAACTTGGGGTCTCTCGGGCAGTTAGTAAAATGAATGACTCCTTTTTCATCCACGTAGCGATAAATGCCTGCCCAAGAGAGGCTATTAGAAAAGAAAAGACAAAAGAGTAGAAATGTAAAAAAAACGTATCCCATAGATGAACAAATTGCTATCTATATGGGTAAAAATTTACCAAAATCTCTTATCCTGAGTCAACTATTTAATTAGGTTCATCCAGGTATTTAATGGGTAACCGGGTAAAGTTGTAATCCTCCACAGTGGAAGTAAATGGCTGTTTTAAAGTGCTCCCGGTTCCTAAAACCATAAGCCATCTTCTTGATGGTTTGAATCTTTGAGTTCAGTCCCTC
>CAZFDM010000011.1:0-3003 GCA_964517975.1 uncultured Syntrophaceae bacterium | reverse complement strand
CCCTTGGAGCAGATGGTCGCAAACATCATCGAAATCAAGGAGAAGAAGCTCGACAAGAAACTGATCCGCAAGCAGCAGGAAACGCTCCGGAAGGTGAAAGAGATGATGGAGATCAACCCCATGCTGGGCCATCGGGGGGTGAGGCTGGGGATCACCTATCCCGAGATCTACAGCATGCAGATCCAGGCCATTCTCGAGGCGGCTGCTGAGTTGATCAAAGAAGGAATAGCGGTTCATCCCGAGATCATGGTTCCCCAGGTCTGTACGGCCCAGGAATTAAAATGGGTTTATCAACTGGTCAAAAAAGTCCAAAAAGAGGTGGAGAAAAGCTATGGGATTCAGATTCAATTTAAATTCGGGACGATGATCGAAGTGGTCAGGGCCTGCATGAGGGCAGGCAGGCTGGCAGAAGTGGCGGACTTTTTCTCCTTCGGGACGAATGACCTTACCCAGGCTACCTTCTCTTTTTCGAGAGAGGATGCGGAAAATAAATTTCTTCCTCTTTACAATGAACGAAAGATTCTTCAGGATAATCCCTTTGAGGTCCTGGATGTAAAGGGTGTGGGAAGGCTCATGATGATTACCATCGAATGGGGAAGGAAGACGAAACCTGACCTAAAAATAGGAATCTGTGGTGAACATGGAGGTCATCCGGAATCTGTGCAGTTCTGTCATTCGATAGGGATCTCTTATGTCAGTTGCTCTGTTCCGCGACTTCCCATTGCACGTCTCTCAGCGGCGCATGCCAAATTGAAGGAGAGGGAGAGGAAACCCCCTGAAAAATACGATCCCGATGATGTCTTAAGTATCTTCTTTTAGAGGGTTGTATTATTTTCTCTCTTTTCGCGTCTCCTTCTCTCCTCCTCCCTGATCTCTCGCCTTAGGAGTCTACCCAACTTAGATTTGGGAAGCATATCCCGGAATTCGATGTAGTCAGGAATTTTATAAGGGGCGAGTTTCTCCCTACACCATTTGAGAAGTTCGGGAGCCCCTACCCCTCGCGTGTTCTCTTTAAGAACCACAATAGCCTTAATCAGTTCTCCAACCTCTGGGTCGGGAACCCCAATGACGCACGCCTCTTTGATTTGCGGAAATCCTTGTAAGACTGCTTCGATCTCTGAACAAGAGACCCTATAGCCTTTATACTTGATGATATCCGCACTTCGATCCACATAGAATAGGAGCCCCTTCTCATCAAGTTGAACATAGTCTCCTGTCCGATGCCATACCTTTCCGTTATGTTCTACAAAGGATTCTGAGTTCTCCGCGGGCTTGTTCCAATAATCCGTGCTCCCATATTCAGAGGTGACCAGGAGCTCACCCACTCGGCTGGCCCCCAATTCTTCAAGCGTGTCGGGATCAACCACCTTAATCTCCCTTGAAGGGATTGGAATTCCAATGCTTCCCATCGGAGGAAACTGGTCCAATGGGCTCAGGGTAACACATCCTGTCTCAGTGGTTCCATAAATTTGATAGAGAGGGTTTTGAAAGGTCTCATGCCATCGCTGAAACACATCTGAAGGGAGGACGTCCCCCCCACACCAACAGTATCTCAGGGAGCTCAAATCATAGGAATTCAATCTTTCATTTCCTAATATCATCCGATAGAGGGTCGGAACACCCACAAGGATAGAAACCCGATACATCTGAATCGAGTCTAAGATGGCATCAATTTGGGGGACAGGCATCAACACAACACTAATCCCTTTTCCCAATCCCCAACCCAAAATGGCCTCCTGTCCCATGAGATGAAAAAGAGGGATCACGATGAGGATGACATCCTTCCCTCCTTCAGGAATTTGATTCTTGGTTAATTCTCCGTAATCTTTTAACGAAGATAACATCTTGGCATGGGAACACGGTACTCCTCTGGGAAACCCAGTGGTTCCACCGGTATAAAGGATCGAGGCCAGATGTTCTTCAGGTTTGAGGGTGACTTTTTTAACGTGATTGGAATCGCCTTTAATGAAATCTCTGAAGAGGTAGACTTCTTTGCTCTTTTGAACTACCCCTCTGGGGACCTTATCAAATACCTTGCCGATTGCTCGCCGCCACCATGGAAGTAAATCTACAAGGTTGGTCACAATGATCCTTCTCAGGTTTGTCTTTTCTGAAACCTCTTTTACATAATGAAAGTTCGTATCTTGGCAGAGGATCGTTTCAGCCCCTGAATCCTTCACCATATATTCAATCTCAAAAGGGGTATAGATGGGGGAAACCGGAACAGGCACAGCCCCAATCTCTTGGATTCCGAAATAGGAGACCAGGAATTGGGGACAGTTGGGAATGTAAAGCATCACCTTATCATTTGTCCCTACTCCCAAATGGGATAAAGAGAGGGCAAAGCTTCGGACCAGTTCCCTCAGTCTCGAATAAGAAAATTTCTCACCTAAGTAGATGAGGGCCGTTTTATCAGGATACTTCTCACAGATTCTTTCGATTGCCTCAAAAAGAGTCCTATTCTCCATTGAAGAAACCGTCCTCCCTCACCGGAAAAGATCTCCATAGGTTGACAACATCATACTCGTGAAAAACATCCTGTTTAACTCATGCTCCTAAATAAGCAGCCTTTACATGGGGGTTGTCTGTAAGTTCTTGGGATGTCCCGGCCAAAACGATCGTCCCTTTTTCCATCACATATCCGTAATCAATAATCGGAAGGATGGGTTGAGCGTACTGTTCCGTGATGAGGATGGTCATCCCTGTTCTTTCGTTGATTTCCTTCACGGCCTCAACCAGTCTCGATTGAATGGCTGGGCTTAGTCCCATCAAGGGTTCATCCAAAAGCAAAAGTTTTGGTTGGGCCATTAAGGCCCTTCCAATTGCAAGCATTTGTTGTTCCCCACCGCTTAAAAAGCCACCCTCTCTCTTTTTTAAATCCTTTAAGGCTGGGAAAAGGCTGAATACATATTCAAGAGTCCTCTTGGCTTCTGAACGCGAGGCCAGATAACCTCCTATCTTGAGATTTTCGAGGGTGCTACTCTCTGGAAAAATTCGGCGCCT
>CAZFDM010000010.1:0-4011 GCA_964517975.1 uncultured Syntrophaceae bacterium | reverse complement strand
ACCGAATATCGGTAATGATCGCCTTTCGGTAAGGGACAAGCCCTTACCCTACTCCATATCTTTATTTAGGTAAGGGATAAACCCTTATCTTATAATCATTTATCGTTATCCGCCTTCCCGATACGGGCATGAATGGTATTCCCCATACCCTCCCAAACTGAAGAATGGTTTATGATATACTTTTTCAAAGATCTCTTTTAAAAATGGCTCACATGGGCTTTTCTTCAAGAAAGGGGGATGATGGAAGCAATCTTTCCACTCACCTCCAGGGTATGGAGGATAACCCCTTTCAGTGATTCGAGGATACCCAGGTAGACGGGTGAGGATTTGGGAAGGCAAATTCCTTGAATGAGCCGATTCTCATGCTCTTCGGAAAAACCATTCGCGATTTTAAAGATGGACCGTCCCATTTCTCCGATGTGTTTGGCAAGAGCCTTATCCTTAGAATTGATCAGCCTTGGAAGAGTTTCTAAGAGTTCCATTGCCTCTTGAAATACCTCGTTGATCTCCTTGACAGCGTGATCGCTAAAAAGAATCCGTTGCTGGACTTTCATCCTCAAACGGTCCAAAAGCCCCTCAATGTTATAGGCCATTCGGTCAAAACTGGAGGCCACGGATAAAAAAGGTTTCGCCCATTCCCTCCCCTTCTCTATCGACGAACTCTTAGAGATGAGATATCCTGTCAACTCGGAAGAGTATCGTCGAATCTCCTCTTTCACCCTCTCAGCCTCAGTGATCGAATCTTCCTTAAAGGAACGAAAGGCCTGAAACGCTAACTCCAACATCTGAATCAAACTCTGACAGACCCGGAGCATCCTCTCCTCTAATTCTTTCTCAATCATCTTTTCCTCCATGACTTAACCTTTCTTCACCTAAACGAAAAACAATATTCTCAATCCAACAATTCCTTTAAACGCAATGCATCCTCATACATGGTCACATTGTTAAACATGAGATAGGCCTGGAGGTAACCCCTTCCCATCTCCATTAGACTCCTCATCTCTTCCTCTGAATAGGTATAACGATAACCTTTCTCCCCATGAAGCCGTAAGTAAAGAAGGTTCCCTTCCGGGGCTTTTCCTTCAAATGGGTGAAGGCAGGGAGTGAGGTTAAGCTCCCCACATAACCTCTCGATCTCTTTTCTTTCCCATCCTCCTCTCGGTTCCCAGATGAGAGTAAAGGAGTGTCTATCTATTTTTTTAAAAAATTGTTTCAGATTTTTAATATGATTATCTGATGGGAAAAAACTTGAGGGGGTTTGAAACACAATCTTCTCAACCCCAAGCGCTAAGGCAAACTCTTTTGTTTTTGACCATGCCTCTTCCACTTCTTCTGTCCCTTTAAAGAAACCATACGCCTTTTTCTTCGTATCAGGAATCTTCACCCTCCATCTTCGGTAGGTGGGGCTGGAGGGTTCATGCGTGATGAGTTGCCAGGCCTTCATCGTAAATTCAAAATTCGAAGGTGACTCTTCCCTCCATCGCCCTCCAGTACTGAGTTGGGGGAGTTGATAGAAAGTCTGTTGGACTTCCACCACTTGGAACGTCCGGTAATAAATCTCCCGTTTAACGGGAAAACCACAGCAACCCACCTTGATCATAACCCAAATACAGGTTGAGATTCTTTATTCTAAGGATTGGCTTGGGAATTTCTGTCTTTCTTTACCTACCCTCAGCCTCCACCTAAAATAACCTTAGTTGTTCTTTCGATTCCCCTTCTTCTTTCTTTTCGGGAAAGAGTGAAATCTTCCCATAAACCCCATCATGGCCTGGAATGATTGAAACCCTACCTTTTCTCATTCGAAGGATTCCTTCCCGAACGTTTGGGGGGACAAAAGTGGCCAATTCTTCTGGAGTCGCATCAAGAAGGATATGAAATTCAGAACCCCCTTTCTCTATCAATCGATCATATTCGGCCTCTACCGCCTTCGTCCCTATCCGGTAACCCACTGCCTCCGCAATGATCTCCTCCAGGGGAATCAGATGAATGGAAGGAATGGCATTCTTCGGGATAAATCCTTCTGGCCTGTCTGAAAGTTCCTCAACTCGGTGCATCACCCCTACCGTGAGTCTCTTGTGACATTTTGGGCAGAGGTATTGATTGGCTTTTGTTTCCTTAGGTGAAAAAATCACCCCACATTGTCGGTGACCATCGAAATGGTATTTCCCCTCTTCGGGGAAGAATTCAATCGTGTAAAGAAGTTTTTTCCGATCCTTCTTTCGAATGGCCTCAATGATCTCTTTATAATCCAGTGCACAATCAAAGGCATTGGCCTCCCTTCCCAGTCGATTGGGGGAATGGGCATCCGAATTGGAGATCAGGGTGATAGGGTCAAGGGCTGAAAGTCTCCAGTTCATTTCTGGATCGGATGAGAGGCCTGTTTCAATGGCATAAATATATTTTGATAGTTCTCCAAAACATTCTTCAATTGAATCGAATCCTGAATTGGCTCCGAAGATTGAGAACCAGGGTGTCCAGGCATGGGCAGGGATGACCAAGCAATCAGAGGAAATATCAAGAATCATCTTCAATAGTTCTTTCGAAGAGAAACTGAAAATGGGTCTCCCATCGGATGAGAGTTTCCCAAGATTACCGAATCTGGACCGAATAGTTTCCACTACTTCAAAACTTGGAGCAAAGATGAGGTGGTGGATCCTTCTGACCTTACCATTTTGGGTGTAGATGTTACTGACTTCGGTGGTTAATATATAATGTACTCCAAGGTCTTCTTTCTTTAATCGAAAAAGCCCGTTGCCAGAGGGTTCCAGTTTTGATCGAAGTTCGACGAAATAGGTGGGGTGAGTAAAATCGCCTGTTCCAAGGAGTGTGATCCCCTTTTTCTTTGCCCAACGGGCAAGCGCTTCCACCTCCATCTCTTTACTGGTTGCCCGGCTATATTTTGAATGAATATGAAAATCGGCAATGAAACGCATAGTTAAACTCAAGAATCGTGCTCGTTTCCGTTTTCTGTGTCTGGACATGTGGCATGCGACACGGTCACGGGTTTGATGCTATGTACTTCATGAGACCCCTGCAAAAGACCTCAAGCGTCGAATGGCTTCCACCTTTTCCCGGTCGCCAACCCGAGCCTTTTCAATCGCGCATCTCAATACGTTGATCGTTTGATCGTAGATCTTTGGATCCACAGGATATGGATGACCATCTTTACCGCCATGGGCAAAACTGAATCGGGCAGGGTCCTTAAAACTCGGTTGTACACCATAGATCAACTCTGATATCAAACTCAATGCCCGAAGGGTTTTGGGCCCGACCCCCTGGATGTTGAGGAGTGCTTTAAAATTCTTTGGAAATCGTTCATGAATCTTGACAAACGTCCTTTCCAGCCTTTCAAGACGAACCTCTTCGTCTAAGATGGCATGCCCTTTTGGAAGGATTAACTCAATAGCCTTTTTGCCTTCCGTAAGAAGAAACTCAGGTCTTTCGTGAGAGAGAGTTGTAATGGCCTGCCTCGTCTTTTCACTCTCCAGGGCTACAAGGTTTAACCCTCCCTTTCTCTGATCACAACATACCGCCCAATGGGGTTCGCAGACAAAATCCTTTAGCCCTTCGCTTAACCAGTGATACCTTCTGGCATAGTGGGTCTTCTCATTCATCCCTTGCTGGATGACTGCCCATTGACCTGATGGGGTAAAGAAAAATGTGTGATGGTAGAGTTGATATCCATCCTGAACTGCTGAACTATCTACTTTTGCAGACATCCGGCTTGCGTAAATGAGAGGAGAGCCATCTATAGATTCTTGATCGCAGATCTCTTCTATCTCTCTGGGTGTCTTTCTTGAAGTCCTCCCTTTTCCACCTACGACAAAGAAACCCAATTCCCTTCCCATTTCTTTCAGTCCTTCTTTCAATGCCCCACAGACCGTAGTCGTAACACCGCTTGAATGCCAATCAAAACCAAGCACACAGCCAAAGGCCTGAAACCAGAAAGGATCGGAGAGTCGTCGGAGCAATTCCTCTCTGCCAAATTCATCCATAATGAAAATTACGATC
>CAZFDM010000009.1:0-2472 GCA_964517975.1 uncultured Syntrophaceae bacterium | reverse complement strand
TCTTTTCTTTTATTACTTTCTTTCCACTCAGAGCCTCTCTCTAAAATCCCTCAAAAACCATATCCCCCCACCTACACTCCGCCCCTTCCCATGGTTAGAAACTAATTCAAAAAGGAGTACCTAAAAGTGATAGACGGTCAGGAAAAGCATATATTATTTTACTCTTCCGTGAGGGGTTACGGGAGGGCACTTTTACTTTCTAAGCCTCCTTGAATCTCCTTCATCCATAGTCTGAAGAGTGAGACTAATCTGGATTAAGGGGTAATTATTAAACTTGTAAAAAAACTATTGAGATGTTAGGAAGTAATAGGACCTTTTCAGGGGGTAAAGATGATTGTCAGGACATTTTGTGCTCGAATGGATCATGGAGGCTGTGGCATTTTGGCCCATGTGGAGAACGGAAAGATCATAAGGATTGAAGGAGACCCAGACTCTCCGCTAAATAGGGGAACTCTTTGCGCAAAAGGGATTGCACAAATCGAAAGGCTGAACCATCCAGATAGGCTTAAATATCCGATGATAAGAGCAGGGGGGAGAGGCGAAGGGAAATGGAACCGAATCTCTTGGGATGAGGCATTGGATAGGATTGCTGGAAAGATTAAAGAAACGATAGAACGCAACGGTCAACGAGCAATTGCCTTTGCACAAGGGACACCAAAAGGATTGGAACTCTATTTGATGATTAGACTGGCCAATCTTCTAAACGTCCCCAATATTGCCACACCTGGGAATATTTGCCATATGCCCAGAGAGACCGCATCCCATCTCACTTGCGGGTTCTTTCCAATCCCGGACTACAATCACCCTCCATCTCTGGTTATAGTTTGGGGAAGCAATCTTTTCCATACCAATGAGGAAGGAATTTTGGGTGTTCAGTTAAAGAGGGCGGTTGACCATGGGGCAAAGTTGATCGTGATCGATCCAAGAAAGAGTCCAGTCGCATCGAAGGCAGATCTCTGGTTAAAACCCAAACCGGGTACAGACCTTGCCCTGGCATTGGGAATGTTGAGGGCGATGGTGGAAGAGCATCTTTATGAAAATCATTTTGTTGAAAAATGGACGATAGGCTTCCCAGAATTAAAAGAACATCTTAAACAATATCCGCTGGATAAAATTTCCGAAATGACTTGGATTCCGAAAAACCAAATGGTCGAGGCGACCCGGCTCTTTGCGAGAACCAAACCAGCCTGTATCCAATGGGGAAACGCTTTGGAACACAATCCTAACAGTGTTCAATGCGCAAGGGCCCTATTGATTCTGATGGGCATCAGTGGAAACTTAGAAGTTCCTGGTGGAAATGTGAACCGTCTTGGCCCACCCTTAATGAGACCAGGCGAGTTAGTTCAGAGTAAAAAGTTTCCTGACAAAAAAGAAAAAATCATGACCCCTGAGTTTCGATTGGCCACGATGATGGGTTTTGTCCCCTCTCAAATGATTGTGAAAGCGATTCTCACAGAAAAACCCTACCCCATTCGGTTGATGTATATTCAAGGCTCCAATCCCCTGCTCAGTTATGCCAATGCTAAGGAGACCTTCGAAGCCCTTCGGAGACTTGATTTTCTCTTTGTCTCTGAAATATTCCTCACCCCTACTGCCCAATTGGCGGACATCCTTTTGCCTGCAGCCACTCATTTTGAGTTCGATGACATTGGCCATTTTGGCCTTCCACATGGATTTATCCTTGCCCGTCCCAAGATTGTTGACCCCTTAGCGGAATGTTGGCCAGATACCAAAATTCTAAACGAGTTAGGAAAAAAGTTGGGCCTTGAACCATTTTTCTGGAAGGACATCAGAGACTGTCTTGATGAAATTCTTAAACCATCAGGGATAACCTATGATGAGTTTAAAACCATAGGAATTTTAAAAGGGAAATGGGAATATCGAACGTATGAGAAAAATGGATTCAATACCCCTTCCAGGAAATTCGAAATCTATTCTCAAAAGATGAAGGAATGGGGCTATCCCCCCCTTCCTACCTATCAAGAATGGCAAGAATCTACTTTTTCCCTTCAAGAAGGCTTAAAAGAATATCCTCTGGTTCTCACTTCGGCAAAAGACCCTTTTTACTTCCACTCCTCTTTTCGAAACATTCCTTCCCTCAGAAAACATTCACCAGATCCGATCGTTCTTATCCATCCTGAAACCGCATTGGAACTTGAGATCCATGAGGGGGATTGGATCTCTATTGAGACAAAAATGGGGACCATTCGTCAAAAGGCCACATTCAATAGAGAAATAGATCCAAGGGTGGTCATTGCCAGTTTTGGTTGGTGGTTTCCGGAAAGGGGTGACCTTGAACTGTTTGGATGGAAGGAGTCAAACCTCAATGTCTTGACCGACAATAACCCTCCTTATGATCCTGCCATTGGATCGACCCTTCTAAGAGGAATTCCTTGTCGGATCAAAAAAAACAGGGTAAAAGGGGTTTGACAGAACCCTTTTGGTATGGTATCGATACCTCAAGGAGATGAG
>CAZFDM010000008.1:0-13313 GCA_964517975.1 uncultured Syntrophaceae bacterium | reverse complement strand
TGAGTCTGCGTCGATTGTGGTTGGGGGGACGCATACGATCACGCATGCGCTTCAGAGGGCGTTTAGTGCGATGGGGGGGGAGTTTTGTGTGGAGTCAGAGGTGGACAAGGTGATTGTGGAGAATGGGAGGGCCAGGGGGGTTAGGCTTACCAATGGGACAGAGGTTGAGGCGAAGCAGTTGGTGGTCAGTGACTTGGGGGTGCCTCAGACCATCTTTAGGCTTCTTGGAGAAAACTATGTGAGTCCAAAGGTTGCAAGACGGATAAGAAATATCCGCTATGACCGAGGCCATGCCTACTGGGGCAACATGGCGATGCATGAGCTTCCGAAGTATAAGGCAGCTTCTTACAATCCTGATATTGGCAATCAGCCCAGACTTTATATGGGGGATAAGGATCCAGAATACCTTTCCTGGAAATACCAGGTGGATATCTTTACAAAGGGATTCCCTGAAAAATGGTATCTCCTTGTTTCGCCAGATACTATCTGGGATAAGACACGTGCCCCTGAAGGAAAACATACGGTTTTGGTAGAGGATTATGGGCCACCACTGAACTTCTTTCCCGAGACATGGTGGCTTAAAACGAAAAAAGAGGTAGCGGATTTGATGCTCAAGCAGTGGCAGATTTATGCTCCCAATATGACCCGTGATAATGTGATTGAGGCCTTCATCACTACACCCTACGACCATGTCATGCGTAACATCGATGCGCTCAATGGTTCGTGGAGTTATGGGGCAATGCTTCCATCCCAGCTCGATCGGTTCAGGCCGATCCCAGATCTTTCAGGGTACCGAATCCCGTTTCTTAAGAATATGTATATCTGTTCTTCAAATATGCACTCTGGAGCAGGGATTGCAAGGGGGTCCAGTTACAACTGCTTCAAGGTGATTGCAGAGGATTTCGGATTGGAAAAAATATGGGAGAAGAAGGGAAGACCCTGGTAGGAGGAGAATAAGATGGTCAAAGTGATATTTCATTATGAGGTTCCTGTTGAAAAACAGGAGGAATATATTAAAGTTACTGCAGAAAAGATCAAACCCTTTTGGGAATCTCATGGATGCCAATCTTACTCGGTTTGGCAGATGAAGGATCAACCCATAACATTTGTCAAGGAGATGGTTTTTCAGGATATCGGTTCAATGGAAAAGACCATGGCGCTCGATGAGGCTAACCCTGTAAAAGAACTTTTTTACACCTTTGCGGCCAATATCTCCCGTAAGGTTTGTACCCAAAAGATTTAGAGACTCTTTAAAAAATCTTCTTGGGTTGCGAGGGGGACTCAAAACTTCACCCTCCCAGCCCTTAAGGAAAAGTCCTATCTATTAGACCTTCGATCTTGGGGAGAGGGAAGATGAATTTTAACTTGGAAGGAAAGGTTGCATTGGTAACAGGAGCGGCGAGAGGCTTTGGAAGGTTCTTCTCAGGGGCATTGGCTGAGGCAGGGGCTGAAGTCGTCTGCGTAGACAAAGACCCACAGGAGGAGACTGTAAAACTTATAGAGCAATATGGGAGTAAAAGCCTCCCACTCATTGTAGATGTCTCGAGAGACCAAGATATTGAATACATGGCAGATCAGATCATTAAAGAGTTTGGAAGATTGGACATAGCGGTCAATAACGCAGGGATTATCCATAAACCTTATCGTTTTCACGAAATTCCACGTGAGGAATGGGATCGACTCATTGCCATCGACCTAACAGGAGTCTTCCTCTGCATGCAAAAGGAACTGGAGTTGATGGTCAAGCAGAAAAGTGGGGTGATCATCAATATTTCTTCAATATTAGGGTTGAAAGGCCTTATCCCAGAACTGATGCCACGGGCAAGTTATATTGCAGCCAAGCATGCTGTGATTGGGCTTACCAAACAAGCTGCACTGGAATATGCCCAGGAAGGTATAAGAGTTAATGCCATTGCTCCAGGTTGGTTCGGAGGGACCGATTTGGCTCGGGAGCGGCTGGCAGGAAAATCATCGGAGGAGTTTCAGGAGCGAGAGAAGAGAATTGTTGAAACCACCCCTATGAGGCGTCGTGGAAATGTAGATGAACTAAAAGGATTGCTGCTCTACCTTTCTTCAGATGCCTCCTCCTTTGTGACAGGACAGACGTTTGTGATCGATGGGGGCTGGACAGCGTTTTAGAAAGAAAGAAGAAGTTAGTAAACTGAATATGGAAAATGGAATAAAGAGGTCATTTGAGATCATCTTCGTTTGTATTAGTAATCGTGTTCGAAGTGTTTTCTCAGAATTTCTACTTAGAAAGATGCTTGGTGAAAAAGATAAGAGGCTGAAAGGTGAAATAAGAGTTTCCTCCGCAGGCTTCATTCCTCAAGAGATGAAGGATCTATTCGCAAAGGTTAATATCCCATTTCCAAACCCTTTTTATAACAGGCCCATGTCTGAAATAACTTGGTCAGCTTTGGTTAAAAAAGGAATAGAAGTTTCAGATCAGTGGAGGTCAAAAGAGTTAACCCCAAAGATGGTAAAAGAATCAGATCTGATTATTACCGCCCTTCCCCTTCAGAAGGAAAGACTCACCCAACTCTTTCCAGAGGTAAGGTCAAAAATCTTTACTCTTAGAGAAATATCGAATTGGAATGGTTACTTATGCTTGGATGATGTCGGTGGGGTCCCAATGGATAATACTTTCTGGTATTACGTTGAGGAAAATCCTGAATATGTTTCTAAGGTGCTCTGGGAAGTGGAGAAGATCTTGGTTCATGCATTTCCAAACATACTCGAGAAGCTTGGATTAAAGGCATAGGGGAATCCGATTCTAAAAGATCCATCATTTGCCATGGCCTTGGCGGGGAGGTAAGAGACCTTATAAAAAGGTCTTTTTTTAGAGAAGAACGTAAAAGAAAGGAGGAAGGAAAGGTATGTTACTGTCAGCATATGGTTATTCAAAGTTTGAGTTTGATGAGGAGAATGACCTTAAAAATTATACAGTATTTCTCTGTGATTTTGTCCATGGAGTTCCTGCTTGGAAACCACTCTATCTAACTTCGGGGTGGAGTAATTATGTCTGGGGACTTCAGCTTGCAGCCGAGACCCTCCATGTACCCACCACAAAGGGATGGGATTATAGAATTATTGATGGATATTGTTATCCCACGATCATTGAGACAACCGAAGAGGAGGCCAAACAGAGGGAACCCATTTTCCGTCAGAAGATCAGACCCTATCTTGAGGATTTTGATGGAGTCTGGGAACCTTTCAAAACGGAAATCATGGATGTTTATAAGAAGCTGAAGGATTCCCAGGGGATTAAAGTCTATGGAGATATTGAAAAGATTGAAAACATCTCGCTTGCTACTCTCTTCGAGGATTTTATACGAATCGTCAATCGAAGGGAGGCAGAGATTCACATGTTGATGATGGTTCCTGTCTACTATATCTTTGGGACCTTTCAAAAGATGTGGCAGGAACTCTTTGGGACTCCTTCAGGAATTGACCCACTCTTTTCTACTTTAATGTCAGGGTTTGAAGGGGCTGTGTTTCAAATGAATAAAGAGGCCTGGAGCTTGGCCAGAGAGGCCATGAAGATCGGTATCGATAAGTTATTTCTCAGCACGGAAGACAATGAAAAGATATGGGAGGAGATCAAAAAGAGTAAGGTTGCAGAAAAATGGT
The DNA here is from genome assembly GCA_964517975.1 of uncultured Syntrophaceae bacterium. Lineage (GTDB taxonomy): Bacteria > Desulfobacterota > BSN033 > BSN033 > UBA1163 > JBBIRM01. Next base: position 9,683 of record CAZFDM010000008.1, on the reverse strand, counting down.
TGGCAGAGTATTCGAAGTTTCTTGAACAATATGGCTGGAAATGTGAGAGGATGCAGGATTGGGCAACTCCTACTTGGCTCGAAAAGCCAAGTTTAGGGATTCCAACGATAAAGATGGCCATCAAAACAGGAGGCACCTATACGTTGGATGAAACCAGAGCACGAGTAGCGAAGGAGAGAGAGAAAGCAGAAGAGACCATCATGGCTAAAGTCCCTGCTGGGGAGAGGGAATGGTTTAAGGTATTGATGAAAGGAGCCCAGAAGGCAGGCTATTGGAGTGAGGACCATACCCCTTACCTTGATTTTTATGTATGTGCTTTAGGCCGTTGGATTACGAGGGAATTGGGAAGGCGCTTTTCTCAGGCAGGCTGTATGGATGATCCTGAGGATATTTACTTCTTACTTCCCGATGAGATCAGAAAGGCCTATATCCCTATGGGAAAAGTTAACCTCAGGCCCTATATAGAGAGGAGGAAGAAGGAATGGGAGGAAAACCTTAAGAAGGAACCAAAACCCTTCTATGGAAACATAGAGAAGGCCCATGAGATGATTATGAAAGATCCCTCCATCTCTGTTTCTGTTCAGGCTCCAATTGTCAGGCCAGAGCTTAAGGCCGATCTATATGGATCTGCAGCAGCACCTGGAGTTGTAGAGGGCGTGGCGAGGGTTGTAATGAGTGAAAAACAGTTAGGTGAGGTTCAGCAAGGAGACATCCTGGTCGCCCCTGGAATGTCAGCACCATGGACTCCTGTTTTTGAGATCATCAGTGGAGCGATTACAGATGGAGGGGGGGCCACCTCCCATCCAGTGATTGTAGCCCGAGAGTACGGGATCCCCTGTGTGGTCGGCTGTATTGAAGCCACTAAAAAGATTAAGACCGGGGATAGGGTGAGAGTGGATGGTGATCGAGGAGTGGTATATATATTGAAGTAAACATGCTCATTTTTGCTTGGAGGTCGGCATGGTAGGGATTACATCTTATGGAATCTGTATTCCTCCTTATAGGCTTAGGAGAGATGAGATTGCCCGGGCTTGGAAGATTAGGAGTCTGGGTGGAGAGAGGTCGGTTGCGAGGTATGATGAGGATAGTTTGACTATGGCTGTTGGTGCTGTGGTTGATTGTCTTAAGAAGAATCCCCAAGAGGTGGATGGTCTATTTTTTGCGAGCACGACATCCCCTTATAAGGAGAAGCAGGCAGCCTCTATCATTTCTGCCTCTGTGGATCTTCCTAAGGAGACGCGGACGGCTGATTTTACTGATTCTTTGAGGTCAGCAACGATCGCCTTAAGTTTAGCAATTGATGCGGTCAAAAGTGGTTCTGCACGAAACATTGTGGTCGTTTCATCGGATTGCAGGATGGGGGAGGGGAGGAGTCAGTTTGAGCAACTTTTTGGCGATGGGGCGGTCGCCTTGATGGTAGGAGATTCTGATGTCATTGCTCAGGTTGAGGGGAGTTACTCCCTTTTTAGTGAGTTTCTTGATTCCTGGAGGCTTGAGGGGAGTCCCTTTGTTCGGTCCTGGGAGGAGCGGTTTGTGGTGATGGAGGGTTATCTAAGAACGATGGAGGGTCTTCTTTCAGGGATGATGGGAAAGTACAATCTTACTTCGAAGGAGTTTTCAAAGGTTGTTTTCAGTGGACCTGACAGTAGAAGCCATGCCAATCTGGCAAAACGAATGGGATTTGACATTAACACTCAGGTTCAGGATTCTCTCTTTGACTTATTTGGGAATATGGGGACAGCCTCCCTTCCAATGATGTTGGTGATGGCACTGAGGAGGGCTAAGGCAGGCGATAGGATTCTGATGGCCAATTGTGGGGATGGGGGGGATGGATTCATTTTAAGGACGACAGAGCTTATCCATTCGTTTCAAGAGAGGGATGGGTTGGAGAGGCGGTTAGAGAGGAAGATTTATATCAATTATGAGAGGTATCTCAGTTGGAGGGATTTGGTGCCATTGGAGGAGCCGAGGCGTCCGGAGATTAAACCCCCCTCCATTACCTGTCTCTGGAGGGAGAGGCGGAGTGTTTTGGCTCTTTATGGGAATCGTTGTAAGCAATGTGGGACTGTTCAGTATCCTCCCCAGCGGATATGTGCCAATTGTCAGGCCAAGGATCAATTTGAGGAGTATAAGTTATCTGACAAGAGGGGAAAGATTTTTACCTATGCGATTGATTATTTGACTTCAGGCAAGGAGGTGCCTGCACTGATTGGGGTAGTTGATTTTGAGGGAGGGGGGAGAATCATGTGTGAGGTCACGGAGTGTGAGCCTTCTGAGATGAGGATAGGGATGGATGTGGAGATGTGTTTTAAGAAACTGGGTCAGGAGGGTGGGATTCATAATTATTTTTGGAAGGCAAGGCCATTATTCTGATGGTAGGTAAGTAATGGGAGGAGAGATGGGGATGATCAAAGATAAGGTGGCCATTATTGGGATGGGGTGTACGAAGTTTGGGGAGTTATGGGATAAGAGTGTAGATGATCTGATCATTGATGCTACGTATGAGGCTTGTGAGGATGCGGGGGTGGAGTTAAGGGATGTTGAGGCGGCCTGGTTGGGGACGGTCTTTTCAGGGCATACTGCGTTGAGTTTATCGTCTCCTTTGAAGTTGCAGTATATTCCAGTGACTCGGGTTGAGAACATGTGTGCCACAGGGATGGAGGCCTTAAGGGGAGCGGTTTATGCAGTGGCTTCAGGGGCCTGTGAGATTGCGTTGGCGGTGGGGGTGGAGAAGTTGAAGGATACGGGGTGGACAGGGGTACAGCCTACCAATGTGCTTGGTCGATCGACCATGGGGACCACTGGCACTGAACCCTCACTTTCTCCTCCTGCGATGTTTTCGGAGTTGGCCTTAAAGTATTTTGATAAGTATGGGATAGACCCTGAAGAGGGAAGGAAGTATTTGGCTAAGATTGCGGTGAAGAATCATCATCATGGGAGCATGAATCCGAAGGCTCATTTTCAGAATGAGTTGACGGTGGATCAGGTATTGAGGGCGCCTATCGTGGCCTATCCCTTAGGGGTGTTGGATTGTTGTGGGGTGAGTGATGGGGCGGCGGCAGCCATAGTGACGCGAGGAGAGTTGGCGAGGAATTTTAGGGAGGATCCGATATATATTAAGTCATTGGCCATCAGTGTGGGTCCACGTCTGGACCTGATGATGCAGGGTTATGACTTTGCTCATGTGGAGGAGAATGTTCGTGCTTCAAGGGTAGCCTATTTGGAGGCTGGGATAAGAGATCCTCTTAGGGAGTTGAGTGTAGCAGAGGTTCACGACTGTTTTACGATTCACGAGATGGTGATCTATGAGGATTTGGGATGGAGTCAGAGGGGGAGGGCGAAGGAGGATATTGAGGCTGGGACGTTTACTTTGGAAGGGGAGCTTCCTGTCAATACGGATGGGGGGTTGAAGTGTTTTGGGCATCCTTTGGGTGCGAGTGGTTTGAGGATGCAGTATGAGATTTATAAGCAACTTCAGGGCAAGGCAGGTTTGCGTCAAGTAAGGAATCCACGGTTAGGGTTAGTTCATAACTTAGGTGGAGCGGTTTGGGGAGGGATTGCCTGCGTGGCCATTACTGGAAATGAGAGAGGCTAAAAGTACCAGGAGGAGATCGAAATGGGAAGCCATCATCTTCCATGGGTGCTTGGAGAGTTGATTGAAGATAGGGCTGAAAGGTTAGGAGATAAGATTTTTCTTCGTTTCAAGGATCAGAACATCAGTTATCAAGAGATCAATCGTTATGCCAACCGATGTGCAAACGGGTTTAAAAATCTTGGGATCAAAAAGGGAGACAAGATCAGCATCATGCTCCCGAACTGTCCTGAGTTTATTTACATTTGGTTCGGCTTGGCAAAGTGTGGTGCAGTAGAAGTCCCAGTCAATGTATCCTACAAAGGAGAGTTTTTGAGACATATTGTGGACCAGTCTGATTCAAGAATCTTTGTCATAGCGCATGAGTTTCTTGACCGGCTTAAACTGATAGGGGGTGATTTGAATAAATTGGAGAAGGTGGTGGTTTTGGGGGACGGGTTGAAGGAGGAAACAAGTGGATTTAAGTTTCCTATGGTCAACTTTAAAGATCTTTTTAGTAACTCCGAGGATCCAGTTGATGAAAAGGTTCTTCCTTCTGATCCTATCAGCATCATCTATACCTCAGGGACAACTGGACCTTCTAAGGGTGCCTTATGTCCCCATAAGTTTTACATTGTTTGTGCAGAGAAGATGCTTGAGTATCGTGAAGGTGGAAAGGATGATATTTTTTATACCTTCTTGCCTCTCTATCATTTTAACGCCCAAGTTCTAACCACGGTCACCACCCTCATTGCAGAAGCGGAGATGGTTCTGGCTGACCGCTTTAGCGCCTCACGGTTCTGGGATGAGGTGCGTCACTATGGGGCTACACAGTTTAATTACCTTGGGGCAGTTATTCCAATACTTGCCAAACAACCTCCGAAGGCTGATGATCTGGACAATCCCATCAGGATTGCCTTAGGGGCAGGATGCCCTCCAGCAGTGATGGAAGAGGTGGAGAGGAGGTTCGGGATAAAATGTTTGGAAGGGTATGGGATGACAGAGATAGGAATTCCCATTCATGTTAGGGTGAATGATAGGAGACCTGGATCCTGTGGAAAACCGATGGATATTTATGAGATAAAACTTTTTGATGATCAAGATAATGAAGTTCCTGTAGGAGAAGTGGGCGAGTTTGTTTTTCGTCCCCGTGAGCCTTTTACAATGATGTTGGAGTATTATAATATGCCAGAAAAGACCCTTGAAGCCTTTCGCAACCTCTGGTTTCATACAGGAGATCTGGGGAGGAAGGATGCGGACGGGTATTTCTATTTTATCGATCGGAAGAAAGATGCTCTCCGAAGAAGAGGCGAGAACATTTCTTCCTTCGAGGTGGAGCGAGCAGTCAATTCACATCCAAGCGTGCTTGAGTCAGCCGCAGTGGCTGTACCTTCTGAGGTTGGGGAGGATGAGGTGAAGATATGTGTGGTTCTCAAGTCTGGTGCAACCCTCACCCCTGAGGAGTTAATCAGGCATTGCAATGAGAGAATGCCTTACTTTGCTGTGCCTCGATATGTGGAGTTCATGGAGAGTTTGCCAAAGACACCAACGGAACGTGTGGAGAAATATAAACTCAAGCAGGCTGGTGTTACTCCTAATACTTGGGACAGAGAGAAAGCTGGGATTAAAGTGACCCGCTGAGTTGAGGGCGAGATAATTTTTAAAAAAGATGGGGGCGGCAATGATTAGGAACTATGATCACGTTGGCTTGGTTGTGAAAAATACGGATGAAATGATTTCATTACTTTCGAATTTATTTGGGTTTGAAATCTCAGAATCAATTACCTTTGTGGAGGAGGGATTTAAATCTACCCTTGTTTCAAAGGAGGGGGTCACTGTTGAATTGATTGAGCCGATTGGTTCAGAGGGGATTATTCAGAGGTTTGTTCAAAAGCAGGGTTGGGGATTGCATCACATCTCCATTCGAGTTGATAACATAGAAAACGAGATGAATTCGTTAAAGGGTAAAGGGGTAAGATTTGTTAACGAAAAGCCCCAGGTGGTGAAGGGTACATCTAACCAAACCGCCTTTATCCACCCCCATTCCACAGGAGGAATACTGATAGAGTTGATTCAAAGGCCATAGATCTCCCCCCTCACCTTCCCCATTGTGACGCAGCCTCACCGGGGAGAAGATTAAGGTGAAAGGCAATAGGTATCAATCCTTAACGACCTATAAATTTTGGTTTTCTCCCCTCGGTTAAGGCTTGAAGTCCTTCCTGATAATCCTCACTCTTAAGCAACTCTTCAAAAAAGGCCAATTCCAATCTTAACCCATCCTCTAAGTTCATCTCTAAGCCCCGAATTATAGCCTCTTTAGCCCTCCGGATTCCAGAAGGTGTATTCTCACAGATTTTTGCTGCCCACTCTTTTGCAGTCGGTAAGAGCTGATCCAAAGGAACTACCTTATTGACTAATCCGAGACGGTAGGCCTCTTGGGCACTCATAGGAGTAGCGAGGAAGATCATCTCTGCTGCTTTAGATAAGGGCAACATCCTCGGCAACCTCTGTGTTCCGCCCCAACCTGGCATCAAACCCCGTCCTACTTCAGGCATTTGAAGATATGCATTTTCGGCAATAATCCTAAGGTCACAGGCCATTGCGATCTCAAGTCCGCCTCCCCTGGCCGGGCCATTGATAGCAGCAATAAGGGGCTTCCAGATATTAAGACCTCTCATAATCATAGGCGGGGGTTGGAAAGATCCCTTACCCCATGGGATTAAGACCGTTTCATGATCTGCACCTGTGGAAAAGGCTTCTCCCTTGCCCGTGATGATGGCTACCCATGCTTCAGGATCATCCCGAAAATCCATCAACGCCTTGCTGAAGGCCTGGCAAATTCCTGCATCAATCCGATTTAACTTCTCAGGTCGATTCAGCGTCATCGTCACCACTTTACCTTCTTTTTCATAAATGACTGACATCTTGGTTTCCTTTCGTTGTTTTATTTTTCACTTGCTTCATGAATCGATCCAAACTTTCAACCAGTACCTGGGCGGTTTGGATATCCTCGAGATTACAATCGACCTCTTCTATTTCAATATCTCGTTGGAGGTTTTTTCTAAGTTCGTTGATAAAGAGGCGGTCCTCTTCAGGGTCGTAAAGAATACTTCCCTCTTGGTCCAGAGAGGACCATCCCCGGAGGGGAACCACCAATTTCAATGGGCCTTTGGCTTTATTAATTTTTTCACTATATAGTTTTGCCCCAATAATCAACTCATCCCTTGGAAATCGGGCCATTGCTCTCATTTCATCAATCATTAAAACCTTTCCAGAAGCGAGGTATTTTTCTCGATTGAATCGGGTGGGACCAGCGCCTGTCAGATTTAAACAGCAGGGAGCCCATACCTGGGGAATCCCCCTCTCGCAGGCTGCATCTAATCTCTCCATTCCAGCAGCCCTGTTCCCTTTAAATCTTTCCTCTATGAGGCCTGCAGGAACAATCTCTATGACCCCATCAAAAAACCCTTGCGATATCAGTCGATCCATGGCCCGGTCACTTATTCCCTGAGCATGGAAGGGATAAACATAGTAACCTTTATCGGTTAAAAGTTTTTCTACATATTTGGCACACTTGTCTGAAAAGCCAAGTTCTGTCACCGCAATCGAAGGGTAGGGGAGGCTCAAGGTTTTGTGATCATAGGCTTCCTCTACCATCCCAGAGATAGCCCCTGCGACCTGTGCAATTGCATTTTTGACAAGGTCATTCATTCCCGAAATTTCCATAATCAATTGCATGACGCTAATGTCAGTCGCCCCAAACCATCTGTTGATGTAGGCCGGCATGGCTGCGGGGGTGCCAATGACCTTGGGTATACCAAAAGGAAGTTTGGACATCACCTGAGAGGCAATTAAGGCCATCGTCGCTCCTCCCAAGGCTACCACTCCATTGAGACTCCCTTTGGAAAGGAGATCTAATGATTTTTGCTGAGCACCCATCGTCATGGCATTGGTCACGGCAAATCGGTCCTTTGATTGGACAAGATCTTTTAAATTCCTACCCGCGAGGCAAGCAATCTCTTCAGGTGAAATTTCAGCCTGAAACATGGGCTCTCCCCCCATACTCAAATCCATCACAATGGCCCGATGTCCCCTCCGACCAATCAGTTCCTTAAGAAAAAGAATCTGCTCTCCCTTTGTATCCAAGGTACCAAGAATCAATATCGTCTTTTCTGTCATTTCTCAATCCCCAAATAATAAGATTTAATTTCTATCACCCAAGTTTCATGCGACTCATTGGATAAACAGGGATGTTTAAGGAAATCTTAGGTTGGAAACCTCGGATTGGGTCATTAACTTTTCCACTTCATCTTTGTTTGTCCTTGAGAGGCTCTCTGAGTAAGCGCAGCGACTGCAGCAATGGCGGCAATCTTCTTTTTATCCTCTCGATAGGGTAACTTCTCTTCCAGTCCTTTTTCCTGCTCCACGATCCGCTTCATCTCATCAAGCAGGGTGGTCTGCTGATCGATAAAATGGGTACCGAGCTCACCTTTTAGAAAGGTTGGATTTTCCATCACTGCCTTATGAAAGGGAATGTTGGTCTTAATCCCAGTGATAACGTATTCATAGAGGGCCCGACGCATCCTCGCTATGGCCTCCTGCCGGTCCCTTCCCCATACGATGAGTTTCGATATCATTGGGTCATAGAAAGGGGGTATAATGTATGAAGAATAGACACCACTATCCACCCGAATTCCAGTTCCACCTGGAGCATGATAACTTCTGACTTTACCTGGTGTAGGAACAAAATCGTTCAAAGGGTCCTCTGCATTGATCCTGCACTCAATTGCCCAACCCCTCCAATTGACATCCTCTTGTTTAAAACTGAGAGGAAGACCCGAGGCGATCCGGATCTGCTCCTTTACAATATCTACCCCTGTCACCATCTCCGTTACAGGATGCTCGACCTGAACTCGTGCATTCACCTCAAGAAAGTAAAAGTTACCTTCAGAGAAGAGAAACTCCATCGTCCCCGCGCTTTCATAACCTACAAATTGTGCAGCACGGGCAGCGATCTCACCCATCTTAAGCCGCATCGAAGGGGTCACTGCTGGGGAAGGAGATTCCTCGATCAACTTTTGATGCCTCCGTTGAATGGAACATTCTCGTTCCCCCAAATGAATGGCATTTCCCTTTGAGTCGCCTAATATCTGAAATTCGATGTGTCGGGGATTGGAAAGGTATTTTTCAATATAGACATCGCAAAGACCAAAGGTGGTTTGAGCAATGGCTTGGGTGGACTCAAGGGCTTTTTCCAGTTCAGACTCATTGGCAACAATGGTCATCCCAATTCCCCCTCCACCCCCAGAAGGTTTAAGGATGACTGGGTATCCAATCTCACTGGCAATCTCCCTGGCTTGCCCAAACTCCATGACACACTGATCGGTCCCTGGAACCACGGGAACCCCTGCCTTTGCCATCTCCCGCCGAGCAGCCACCTTGTCGCCCATCAACTCAAGCACCCTGCTGGAGGGACCGATAAACTTTATCCCTTCTTCCTCACAGGTGCGCGCAAATTTTGGATTCTCAGCCAGAAATCCATAACCAGGGTGAATGGCCTCAACACCACTTTCCTTTGCCACCTCGATGATTTTTTGAATGTTGAGATAGCTCATCGGAGCAGGGGGAGGCCCAATGCAGTAGGCTTCATCTGCATACTTGACAAATAAAGCATCTCTGTCCGCCTCAGAATAGACCGCAACCGATTGGATTCCCATCTCTCGGCACGTTCTCATAATTCGGATGGCTATTTCTCCTCGATTGGCCACAAGAACCTTACGAATCATTCTTCCACCACCATTAGGATATCTTCAGGTGAAACCATCTCCCCCTCACGAGCCAGAATCTCCTTCACCACTCCACTCCGGGGAGAATTGATAGGTCTCCTCATCTTCATTGCCTCAATAATGGCAATCAAATCACCTGCATTGACCCGAGCCCCCACCTTGGCCTCGATTGAAAGCACTAAACCTGCCATCCCACAGAATATTGCCCCTGGAGGAACCTCCCTCTGCTTTTTTGTTGTTTTCTGAACCTCTAAACCCTCTGCAACACGAAATGACTCACCCTTCCCATCTCCATCCCACACAGGAGAGATCTTTACATTGAATAC
>CAZFDM010000007.1:0-2408 GCA_964517975.1 uncultured Syntrophaceae bacterium | reverse complement strand
GTTTAGACCCTTCAGAAATTGACGAGGTGATCTTGGGTCAATCTTATCAGAATGGGGAATATGTAAATATTGCTCGAATGGCTTTGCTCAAAGCAGGGTGGCCTGAATCGATTCCAGGAATTACGTTGGATCGTCGGTGTTGTACGGGATTAGATGTTGTTTGTTTCGCAGCTATGAAGATTCAGTCTGGAAATGGGGAGATTATTGTTGCTGGTGGAGTTGAGAGTATGAGCAATGCAGAGTTTTATCTCCCTGGAGAGATTAAGTGGGGGATAGGGGGCAAAAAGGGTATGCCCAGAGGGCATGGAGATCTTTCTCTTTGGGGTATTCCACTTTACGATCGTATCCAAAGGGCCAGGGTGATGTCCCAACCGGAGGAGCGTTACGGAGTCTTACCTGCAATGATGTCATGGGCCGAGACAGCAGCAAAGGAAGAAGGTATATCACGACAGGAGTGTGATCTCTGGGCCCTTGGGAGTCATCAAAAGGCCTGTGCTGCCATTGAGTCAGGTAAGTTTAAGGAAGAGATCGTTCCAGTTTCGATCGGTAAGGGTGAAAAGGGATCATTCATTTTCGATCAGGATGAAGGTCCGAGACCTGATACAACATTGGAGAAACTATCTCAACTTAAGCCAGTATTAGGAGGGGTTTGTACAGCAGGGAACTCCTCTTCGGAGAATGATGGTGGTGCTGCTGTTATTGTTACAACTCCAGAGAGGGCCAAAGAACTTGGTATTAAACCTTTTGCAAGATTGAAAACCTTTGCTGTAACTGGAGATGATCCACGAAAAACTTACAAGACCGTGCCTAAAGCGGTAAATAAAGTTCTTAAAAGAGCAAACCTCACAATTGATCAAATGGACCTGATCGAGATCCAAGAGGCATTTGCTGCCCAGGTTCTTGCTGATTTAAAAGAAATGGGGATTAGAGAAAAGGATTACTATAAGATTAATGTGAATGGATCGGGGATCTCTTTGGGTCATCCTATTGCCTGCACCGGTACGAGGGTTCTTGTGACACTCTTGCACGAGATGCGAAGAAGAGATTCCCGCTATGGACTTGAATGTATCTGTGGTGGCGGAGGATTAGGAATTGCTGCTGTATTAGAGAGTTTCGATCAATAGAGAATCTTCTTCTTTAACCCTTTTTGAGGCAGTCAATTGAAATTTGAGGGCATAAAATGATTGAGGAGATAAGGCCTAATCTTTTTAAACTTGATATTCCTCTTGTGGGGAGTCCTTTGAAATCCCTTAACTCCTATGTGATAAAATCTCAGGATCGAAATTTGATCATTGACACAGGTTGGAATAGGGAAGAGTGTATGAAGGCTATGGAGAAGGGTTTGAAGGAAATCGGAGTCGATGTAAAGAAAACAGATTTTTTTATCACTCATCTACATGCTGACCATTTTGGTCTCGTTTCGAATCTCGTTACAGATAATTCGAAGATATACTTTAATGAGCCTGATGCCCAAAGGTTTTTATCCGGGTTTAGGTGGGATGATATTATTGGCTTTGCCCTTTTAAATGGTTATCCTGAAAGCGAGCTTAAAGAAATACGTCAGAACCATCCTGGCTTTAAATACAGGGCTAAGGAAGGTTTGAATTTTTATGTCTTAAGAGAGGCTGACAGAATAAGCATTGGGGAATACATATTTAAATGTATTGAAACACCTGGTCATACCCGAGGTCATTTATGTCTTTATGAGCCTTTTAAGAAGATATTCTTTGCTGGGGATCATATTCTTAATGATATAACCCCAAATATCCAATTATGGTCTGATGAGTGGAACCCTCTAAAAGAATATCTCGCAAGTTTGGATAAGGTTTCTAAGCTTGATATTGAGCTTGTACTGCCTGGTCATAGGCGCATTTTCAGAAACCTTAAGGAGAGGATCAAAGAGTTGAAAGATCATCATATAAGAAGGCTTAATGAGATCAATTCTATTTTGAGAGAGGGAGATAAAACCGCTTTTCAAACAGCATCGAAGATGAGCTGGGACATTATTTGTGATTCTTGGGATCTTTTTCCAGCTCCTCAGAAATGGTTTGCTACAGGTGAGGCGGTAGCCCACCTGAAATATCTTGAAGAGGAGGGAGTGATTCGCAAGAAGATAAGAAAGCAGGAGATTCTATATTCGCTGAATAACGAATAAGTAATAAAGATCTATGAAATTGTCACCAAAAAGCAAAAATATTTTTTATGCTTTGACCGACGAAGGCTTCTAATTCTTACCAATTCAATTCCAGGTCATATTAAAGGGAATGCAAATAGTATTCTACGACTACCTGTTTCCAGTTTTCTTCCCGTTTGAATACAATCAGCAAACTCCTCAATTTCTTTAAGCGCCAGATCCTCTATAGAAAGTAGAATATCTCATCAATCTAATGAAGGGCAAGGGTTTGAAT
>CAZFDM010000006.1:0-5583 GCA_964517975.1 uncultured Syntrophaceae bacterium | reverse complement strand
ATATTTGATTTAACACGTTCGTAGTATTGTGAAGGGGTTATTAAAATTATCCACAATTTGGAAAAGTTATGAGATTTCCGTAGCTCCCTCAATAATACTACGACTGATAAAATCTACTTGACAAGAATAAACCAGGGAAGGGGTGAGGGGGAAAAATTATTTTAAAAGTAACTTATTAAGTTTCGGTTAACAACTCCCCCCTTTTATATTCTTCTAAGATAATACGTTGAATTTCATCAAGTGAAATGGTGTGCAATACCTTCCTGGCAATCCATTTCCATCGTTCATATTCAATAGAACGAATCATTTTTTTTGCTTCTAAAAGTGAATACGGATTCATGCTTAAATCAGTAAGACCTAATCCAACGAGAAGTGGAATATATTTCGGGTCACCTGCCATTTCCCCACAAAGTGTTAGCGGTTTATTAGTTTTCTTAGCTACTTCGGTGATAGTCTGAATGAGTCGAAGCACTGCGGGATTGAGAGGTTGATAAAAGGAATTAACAAGGTCGTTATCACGATCAACGGCCAGGGTGTATTGGATTAAATCGTTTGTTCCGATACTTAAGAAATCCACTTCATTAATAAGCTGGTCTACAATGATTGCAATTGAAGGAATTTCGATCATAATTCCAAAAGGGATTTTTCCATTAAACGAGATTCCTTCGTTTCGAAGCTCAATTTTGGTTATTTCAAATAGCTCTCGAACCTGTCGAACTTCCTCGATGCTCGAAATCATTGGAAAAAGGATCTTCATCTGGCCATAGGCGCTTGCCCTGAGGATGGCCCTCAGTTGTTGTTTAAAAAGATCTTTTTCTTTTAAAAAGACACGAATCGACCGATAACCCAGAAAGGGATTCTTTTCTCTCTGACTTTTTCCATCCTCAAAAAACTTATCCCCTCCAAAATCGAGGGTTCGAATGATGACTTCCTTACTACCTCCCATCAAAACCACCTTTTGATAAAGAGAGAATTGTTCATCTTCAGAGAGAAATCGTCTCCAGACAAGAAAAGGCAACTCCGTGCGAAATAATCCAATCCCATATGCCTCGAAATGTAAAGCATATTCCATATCAGCAAGACTTCCGATATTAGCCCAGAGACGAATTTCATGGCCATCCAATGTCTTGGAAGGCAAAGGAATAATCTTTTTAAGTTCTGAGTTGTAGATTTCTCGTTTCTTCTGGAGATCATGGTAATTTTGAATAATTTCTTCAGGTGGGTTAATCATTACCAATCCCATATCGCCATCGACAATGAGGATATCTCCCTTTTTAACTTTTGGAATCAGTCCTTCGAGGCCTACCACCGCGGGGGTTCCAAAAGAACGGGCTAAAATGGCAGCGTGGGAATCTTTGCCTCCTGACTCTGTGGCAAAGGCAAGGACCTTTTCTCGATCAAGCCTTACCGTATCAGAAGGGGTTAATTCGGATGCAACGACGATTACAGGCTCAGTCAAATCACAACTGTTTTGTTGTGATGGCATCAGTTTTTGGATTACCCTTCTTCCGATATCACCGAGGTCCTGAGCTCTCGCCTTAATATAGGGATCGTCCATCTTCTCGAAAACCTTTTTGAACTCATCAATCTGCTTTAAGACCGAAGCCTCCGCATTGATACCGTTCTCACGAATATCCTGAAAGATCTGCGAGATAAAGTAAGGGTCTTCAAGTATTGCTACGTGAGCCAGAAAGATTCCTGCCTCCCTCTTTCCGATTTCTTGAGAAACGCGAAGATTGTCCTGAATCAGTTCGTCGATTACCCCTCGGATGGCCTGCTTGAGGCGGGCAATTTCCTGTTCAGCATGTCCTTCTTCAAGATTTCGTCTTTCAACGAGATAGAGAATATCTTGAAATACACATGCCTTTCCGATGACAATTCCCGGAGAGGCAGGGATTCCTTTTAAAAAACGCTTTGAAATCTCTTTTTCCATATTTCAATCGAATTGAATTATATGAGTTTTCATTATTGGATAGACTGTAAAGATAAACTCTCTAATCAAACCGTATCGTACTCCATTCTTAAAATTGGTTCCATGGACTTTTTGCTTTTCTTCAAGGAATGAAATCCCAAACAATACAATGGCGATAATGAGATAAATTTGGCCTGCTCTCATTTCTAACCCTTTCCTTTTGTTTATACTTTAATTACCTGACTAATTACATCACTAAAAATAAAGATCGGTCACGAAGTTTCTTTGTTAAAAAATTCAGAGATATTTTTCAAACTGTTCCAGATGAGACTCCAGCAGTTGCACCTCATGATAGATCATTCTGGCCTCATTGGCCAGATCCTTATCTCTTGCAAGCTCGGCGATGCGGCGAGAAAAGCCCCCAATAGCAGCGATCCGGTTTCGGAAGGCATGAGCAGTTTCGCGAACCATTATCTCTTTCCTTTTGTAAGATTCAATCAATTGCTCGATTAACTCAGCTTTACCGATGGCCGCTCCGATCAGCTCTCCTACCACCTTCAAATACTCAAAATCTTCATCGGAAACAGGCATGCCCTTTTTACCTGAATCGACGATTAAAGCGCCAACTCTCTTCTCCTCCTGAGTCACCTGATCAACATACCAAAGCGGGACAATAGCTTTGATCTTTACCCTTTCTTTTAGAGTATGACTATAACCTTCGCATTGATGGGTTTCGGTCAGGTTAACAGGGATACCCTCTTCTACCACTTTCCACACAATGCTCTCTTTGCAAACTGGCATTTGTTCCATTGGACACTCATAGTTGCCCAGCCAGCAATGAAGTTTCAACTGCTCTTCTTCCTTAAGCACACATCGAGCCCGCATTCCAAGTCGCTGGCTGATGTGATCGAGGCATGTCTTGACGAGATAATCCCGGTTCACACACCAGCTCACCAGACGAGCAATTTCAAGAAGATTTTCACAACGTCTGACAAGAATCTTTTCTTTTGGAATTCCATCAAAACATGTTTTTTTCATGATTGAAACCCTTTACGAATGACACCTTTCTTCAAAGTTGCTCCCATTCGTTTCTCAGCATGGATATCTTTCATCTTCTTCGATATCTAAAAAAAGCAATCCTTTTTATTTTTAATATATTTCGATCCGTCAAGTCCTTCAAGGATTACATTTTGATCCACAATACCTATGACCTTGTATTCCTCAGTCGTGTTAAAGCAAATATCTTTTATTTTTACCTTCTTTCCAATAAGCTCTTCCCAAAAATGAAATTTCATCCCTCTCATTCCTGTAGAAATTTATTTACTATCGCCTTGATCGCCTCTTTTATCTTATTCACATCCTCATTAGAATATTGAAGAGTGCTGAAGGGGCCCAATTTATCTATTTTTAAATCATTTTCGAGATTCACATAGGCGTCATGGGATAAGGACAATTTCTTGGCTACTTTCATCGCACAGGAGTTTCGACATCCGTCCACGATGATAAGATGTTTGAGATCTTTTACGGTAAGCACCTGTCTCGGGATTTCATTTGCTAAGGCAGGCAGGGAACATATCCCTACTAAATCGCCGCTTAATTCTTTTAGGACTTCCATAGCGGCAATTCCTGTTAAAGTCCCGGAATTTGAACTACCGCTATTGCACGTCAGCAATCCAATCTTTGGAATTTTCATGGAGCACCCCCCTTGGCTAATCATATAAAAGGGTCATTTTGTAGCTGACTTTCGCCGTCTAAGAAAAAATGCATCCAAAGCCGCCTTTCTTTGTTTTATCCATCCCGGCACCAACCTCTTTTTTTCCCATTTAATCAAAACAAACCAACCGTCGAACACTGAATCACTAAAAAGCCATTGGATGGCTATACAGGATTTCATCTGCGCTCAGGTTACTTCTTCTCCTTGGCACTCCCCGTTTGCATTTCCAATGCCTTGATGCGTTGCTCCATCTCCTTCAGTTTTCGGGTGAGCGCGAACACGTCAAAAAAGCTTTCATGTTCAACCGGTGTATCGAACCGATTTCCATACCCGAACCAGGAAGAATCGTAAACCCTGACATTGCGGAAGCCCAGATCTTTGAGCACGGTCGCCGTCACACAAGCACGCGGACTGGTGTGGCAATATACGAAGATTTCCTTCTGAGGATCAAGCTTCGTGTATAGCCCCTTGAGTTGCTCCAGAGGCTTGAGCGAGAGGCCTTCTTTAGCGTTGATCATTTCCCTCTCCATTTTCATCAGGGCCTGTGGATCTACCCAATTCATTTCGTAAGGAATATTCACAGCTCCAGGTATGTGGCCGCCGCGCAATGCACGAATATCCTCACCCAAAAATTCTTTCTGGGTTCGGACATCAAGAATCTGAACATCATTTCGTTTAAGACTCCGGATTACCTCTTCAGTAGAAACAAGCACCTCAGGCTTTGGACGAACACCTAAAGGAGGCGCAATCGGCTTAAGCGAGGCGGGATCCGATGATAACGGCCGGCCGGCAGATACCCAATCGTCGATCCCTCCATGGTAGGCCTTCACATTTTCAGCACCCACAAATTCAAGGGTTATGAGAACAAAATATGTGCAGACGCTGGCTTTGTCTCCATAGACTATGATTTCTTTAGTGGGGTCGATACCCCAATTAGCTAGACATTGGTTGATTTGTTCCATCGGAACATAATCCCAGGTTCCATGTCTTCGTAAATGCACACATATCTTCTTGCCCACATTTACTGCTCCGGGGATATGCCCTTTCGCATAGGCCTGCCCATCACGGACATCCCAAAGGATAGCGCCACGGACCATAGCCTGTTCGACTCCTTCTGTGTCAATTATTCGGCCTGCGTGCGTCAGCCCTATAAAGAGCGCCATGACCAAGGTGGGAGCAATCAGGCTGTAAAGTATCTTTTTCATACATCTCCCTCCCTCTTTTATGTGATAAGATTGATTCAGCAAAGGTAAAAAGTTATTTTTTAAACAATTCTTTTTAAATCTCAGGCACCCCTCTTATATTCTTTATGACCATAAATAGCTCCTGTGACCATCTCCAGCCCCAGGGGCTCAGCCAATATCAAATCAGTAAATCCAATGGCATCATTTTTAGATTGTATTAAAAGGACTTTCATGATTGCCTTTCTTTATTCTCTTAATTCCCTCTCTTTTATAAAGGGAGAGTAAATGGGATTAAACTCACCATTGGCTTAAAATGTAGCTTCAGCCTGGGTCTCTCTTTTGAGATAAGATGAATCCCGCCATCCAAACTCATCTGATTCCTCCCTTAAATAGATATCCTCCCAGTAAGGGTCCATCAATTTGGCGAGTTGCTCATCAAACTCTATCAGACACTGATGGAGCGTCTCATCATGAAGCCACTTCTCTGTGTCCTCATCTTCGGGCCTGGGCTGAAACTGGCGGATGATTTCCATTGCAGTCCTATGATGATCCCTGATTGGACAGGGTCTAAGAAGATTCCCCATCTCCCTACCTACCCGGGCATAGGCATATTGGTCCTGCCACTTTCGGATGGCCTCAAAGAAAGGCTGATCATAGATTGTATTGAGGTTTCCTCCATTTTTATATACATCAAAAATATTGACCGGAGAAAACTGATAATAAGGACATGGCATCACCCATCCATTTCCATCGATATAGAAGTAGCCCCCTTC
>CAZFDM010000005.1:0-2299 GCA_964517975.1 uncultured Syntrophaceae bacterium | reverse complement strand
ATAAGCTACTATAAAATCAGCAGGCCTCTTTAAACCAAACTCGTAGGGTCTCCTTCTTTGGATATGATGAGAGAATTCCTGATAGACCCGCTCCATTTCAAGGAGAAACCCTTCATCTTCAAGAAGTTCGTCAATTTTTTCCTCATCTAAACGACCCAACATCTCTATTGGATTATGGTGAGTTTCTTCCCACAGTTGGGAATCGATCGATCGAAATAAGTCAATAGCCTCAATATTCCAACAAAACCATAAGTTTTGGGCTATCTCCTTTAGAGGTTTTAAACGTACTGGAATTTTTGGAGTGACAGTATAAAGTGTAATTTCTTTCACTTTTGGATTCGATTTTCTTCCAGATGATTAAGCTATGGGTATCGTTTCAGTTATTTCTCTTATTCTATTGATAGGAGGTTGAATGATCGAAGAAGCATCCCATTCTCCTTCAAATATGCCTTGAATGTCGAGAATGAGCCCCACTCGACCATTACCCATAATCGTCGCTCCTGCGACTCCCTTTAATTGTTTGAACTTCTCACCTAAATTCTTAATCACTATCTCTTGCTTTCCCAATAGATCATCTACCATTAATCCTTTTTGAAATCCATCACTTTCAACTACGATAATGAGAGCCTCCCATGGATGAGTCTTCTCGGGGAATATTCCAAGAACTTGATAAAGTTTGATTAGCGGGATAAATTGGTCTCTCAATTTTACCAATTCTCCTTTTCTTTGAATGGTGAAAATCTCTTCCTGCCTTGGCTTTAAAGCTTCTTTTACAAACTCTGTAGGAATAACAAATCGTTCATCCCCAACCTGGACAACAATGCCATCCATAATAGCCAGGGTAAGAGGAATTCGAATGATAAAACGAGTTCCAACCCCTTCCCTCGAAAAGATTTCAATTTTTCCTTTCAATTTATCTATGGCCCTCTTGACGACGTCCATCCCTACTCCTCTACCAGAGACATCACTTACGGTCTCAGCGGTAGAAAAGCCAGGTTCAAAGATCAGGTGGTCGATCTGATGGCCTATAAATTGATTCTCTTCAGTGATAAGTCCTCTCTCTTTTGCTTTTTCTAAGATTTTGGCACGATTTAAACCCTGACCATCATCTTCAATCTCAATGACGATATTTCCCCCTTGTTGATAAGCCTTTAGAGTTATATTTCCTACCTCTCCTTTCCCTATTGCTTTTCTTTTTTCAGAAGGCTCAATTCCATGATCAATGGCGTTTCGAATCATATGAACCAATGGTTCATAGAGGCTTTCCACCATGTTCCGATCAATCTCGGTCTCTTCCCCAAAGAGGTGTAAATCAACTCTCTTTCCTAATTTTTTGGATTGATCTCTAACCAAACGATGCATTTTCTGAAAGGTTTGACGAATCGGTACCATTCGGAGAGACATGGATATTCTTTGTAGATCATTGGTGATCCTTTTTAGATTGGAAAAATCCTGTATTAATTTTTGATCCTTAATTTTTGCTAAAGCTGGATTTTGCTGAATTAAAGATAATGCGATAACCAATTCCCCAACCATATCCATCAGGTTATCTAATTTTTTAATATCGACCTTAATAGCCAAATCTTCATTTTGTATAGCCATCTGCCTTTGTTCTCGAAGGGCCTCTACGATCTCCCTGGGGCCGGCTTTATTTTCGGAAATTAAAATCTCTCCAATCCTTAAATTTGACTTATTCTCTTTCTGTTTTTCTAGTGCTTTTTGGATATCCTCTTCGGAAACAATTCCTTTTGAGCTTAGGATTTGTCCTATCGGTAAGTTTTCTCCCTCAGGAAGAATTTCCGAAGAATTTTCAAACTTTTTTGAATCTGGAAAAAAGACTTCCTCCTTCTCAAAGGAATCGATCTTAGTAAAATAAGACTGAATATCATAATAAATGGGAGTCAACTTTCCAGATTCTACCTGCCTTTTCAAATCAAGGATCATCCGTTTTAGAAGATCTACTGCATCTAATATGAAATCAATAATCTCTTGACGAATTTTGAGCTTACCACTTCTTGCTTTGTCAAGAAGGGTCTCCATAGCATGGGAAAATTGATGGATCTGTTGTAGATTAAGAAATCCTGAAACACCCTTAATGGTATGAAAAGGTCTAAAAATAGAATTAATAAATTCTTTATTTTCGGGAGACTGCTCCAAGTTGATGATATTTAATTCAATGGTTCCCAAATGTTCAAGTGCCTCAGAAATAAAATCTTGATAAATTTCGATGTCTTGATCAATTGGAACAGAATCTCCCATGGAAGAATCTGCAGGGCTCCCATTAATTCTTTCATAATTC
>CAZFDM010000004.1:0-5814 GCA_964517975.1 uncultured Syntrophaceae bacterium | reverse complement strand
TTGTTAACGTCAGCATTGAAAATCTTCCCATCGACAGAATTGAAACCACATCGGTTTAAAATCAACAAATAGTCATTTATCTAATTGCTGCAAAGCAATTAATCGGTAAGGGATAAACCATTACCCTACAAATCATCGTCCATCGTTTATCGTCTTTCGTCCCTCGTCTCTCGCCCTTCGTCCATCGTCCCTCGTCTCTCGTCTTTCGTCCCTCGTCTATCGTCCATCGTTCATCGTTTATCCAAAACCTCTCTAACTTTCCTCGTAAGGGTCTCAAATGTAAATGGCTTCTGTATAAATGCTATCCCCTCCTCTAAAATACCATGACGTAAAATAACATCATCCGTATAACCTGACATATAGAGAACTTTAAAATCTTTCAAGACTTCTTTAATTATCTCTATAAACTCCCGACCACTCATCCCGGGCATCACCACATCTGTCAAAACAAGATGAATGGGTTTCTTAATTTCTTTACAAATCTTTATTGCTTCCTCTCCATTTCGTGCCTCGATTATATCATAACCCTGCTTCTCAAGGATTTTTTGAGCAACCCTTCTTACCTTATCATCATCCTCAACTAAAAGAATTGTTTCGTTTCCCCGGGGTAGTTCTTTTGCCTCCTCCTTTGCTCTTAATTCCTCTGCAGGTTTATCAACCCTCGGTAGATAGATTTTAAAAGTCGTCCCTTTCCCTGGCTCACTATATACCCAGATATCTCCACCACTCTGCTTCACTATTCCATAAACCGTTGCTAATCCCAATCCTGTTCCCTTACCCACTCCCTTGGTTGTAAAAAATGGCTCAAATATCCTCGCCTGAACCTCCTCCGTCATCCCGATACCTGTATCACTTACTGAAAGCATAACATACTTGCCTGGTTTCATATCCATATGTCCTTTTATATCTTCTTCATCTAAATCAACATTTTTTGTCTCAATTGTTAGTTTTCCACCATAGGGCATCGCATCCCTTGAATTTACCGCAAGGTTCATGATTACCTGTTCGATCTGACCCGGGTCAGCCTCAATCTTCCCAATATCTTCAGGAAGGATGGTTCTTAGTTCAATGTCCTCACCAATCATCCTTCGGAGCATCTTCTCAAGGTTTCTTATAACTGAATTCAGGTCAATGACTCTCATCTCTAAGACCTGTTTTCGACTGAAGGCAAGAAGTTGTCGGGTCATTGCTACCGCTCGATCCACTGCTTCATTAATCTCATTTAAACCTCCTCTTCGGGGATCTCCTTCTTTAATGTCTAACATCAATAGCTGATTATAACCTTTAATAATAGAAAGGATATTATTAAAATCATGTGCAACCCCACCTGCAAGCCTGCCAATTGCCTCCATCTTCTGAGACTGGAAGAGTTGCTCCTCAAGGGACTTTCGCTTCTCCTCCATCTTTTTTAGTTCAGTAATATCCATCCATGCCCCTACAATTTCAGTTGGATTACCTTCGGAATCCCTGAGGAGACGGATTTCATCACGTACCCATATTAAGTCTCCATTCTTCTTTAAGAATCGATATTCATGAACCAGATTACCCTTAGAAAATATCTCTGATGAAATGGTAATTGCCTTATCCCTGTCCTCTGGATGGAGATTATTCATCCACCAATCAGGTTTAAGCACTTCTTCAGGGGTATAGCCAAGGATAGAGGTTATATTTGAACTCACCCAGGTTGGGAGAATCCTATCTCTTTCTACTTTGCATGAATAGATGATAGTTGGGCTTGTATTAAGTAGATGATTTAAACGAAGGGTTGTTTCTCTCAGTGCCTCTTCAGCCCTTGCTCTTATCCCCAATTCTTCCTTCAACGATTCAAAGAGCTTTGCATTTTCAATTGCAATTGCAGCCTGACCTGCGAGGGTTTTAAAAAATTCAACATCTTCATCGGAGAAAACCTTAGGTTCTCTTGTAATTATATGAAGGATGCCAGTTGTCTTTTCCCCTGAGATAAGTGGCACCCCAAGGTAGGAAAAAAACCTTCCGTTTCTTATACGGTCACGAAACATCTGAATCCTTGGGTCTTCCTCAAGATTGTAGATAATTACTGTTTCCTTAAGGTTTATAAATGAATTAAGAAGGCTTTCTGCCATTGAAAAACATTCCTCTTCAATGTATCTTCCCCCGTTTACACGCATTAGAAAGACCTTTGTTTTTAAACTTCCATTATCAATAAGACTTATTGCAGAAACATCAGCACCAAGGTCTTTTGGCACCTTTTCAACAACGACTTTTAAAACCTCTTTAAGATCGAGACGCTTGATTATAGCCCTGTCAATATCGCGAAGGGTTTCAAGTCGGGAAAGCCTCTCTCTTGCATTTCTCAGGGCTCGAAAATGTTCTATCCCGAGAGCTAACTGTTCAGCCATGACCTTTAAAGCCCTTACCTTATCTTCATTTATGGCATCAATATCCTTGCTTCCTACAATAAGGGTCCCAAGCCATCCCTCTTCTCCATTAGACATCCTGAGTGGAACAGATGCCCATCCCTGAATACCCTCTGCCTTTATAAATTCAGGAATTAATTTATCCTCATCAAGGCTTTCATGAATGATCATAAATTCCTTCATCCAATGAGGCGCTTCATCTAAAGGGAATGAAAGGGTTTTTGCTCTAAAGGATGGGGAAAAGCCCTGATATGCACGAAGCAGTAACTGATTCTCCATCACAAGATGGAGACTTGCAAATTCAATCCTAAGAAATCTCACTATTTCATTAATTATCTTTCTAAGAAGTTCATCTATATCTTTTGTTGAGACGGTTGAAGAAAGAATTTCACTTCTTGAAAATAATTCATCTTTCTGGGTTTTAATTACCTCCTCCCTTTTTTCAATCTCCTCGTCTCGCCTTAAAAGT
Organism: uncultured Syntrophaceae bacterium; assembly: GCA_964517975.1. Lineage (GTDB taxonomy): Bacteria > Desulfobacterota > BSN033 > BSN033 > UBA1163 > JBBIRM01. The sequence continues at coordinate 2,949 of CAZFDM010000004.1, read as the reverse complement.
GATTCAGCCATCCTGTCAACCGCTTGCGAAAGTCCACCTATCTCTCCCCTGCTATAATCCAAACCTGTTCTTACGGTTAAATTACCCTGCGATATCTCCTCTGTGACCTTAAGGAGTCTCTTTATGGGATTTCGTATAAGAAGATTACCACCAACCAGGATCGCAACAATTCCAATTCCTCCAATCAGGCATAACAGTAAAATATTGAAGAGAAGCATTCTATCAATCTCTTTAAAAGCAATCTTTTTTGGAATTCCAACCATCACATAGCCTGAAACCGATTCATGACCAAATGGGGCAAACCCAAAAAGCCTCTTTATCCTGTCAAATTCTGTTGATTCAATAGTCCCTTCCCTTTTTGATAAAACTGTTTTTGTAATCCCTGCCTCTGGAAAACTTTTCCCAACAAACTTCTCACCCTCAGGATGACCAAATAAGACCACTCCTTTATTATCAATAATTGTCAGACTTGTTCCTGAAGAGAGGTCCATCTTCTCGAGGAAGTTTTTTACCCAATTAAGATCAATTCCTGCTACAAGAATTGCCCTCATTCGCTTTTCACCATCTAAGACAGGATGGGCAAGGATAAGGGTAGGCTTACCAGTTAGACGGCCTATTAAAAAGTCACTTACCGTGAATTTATGGCTTTTAATAATCTCTTTAAAATAAGGTCTGTCTGATATATCAATTGGTGGAAGGGAGGGGTCAGAACTTGCAAAGATTTTCCCATCCACCCGATAGGCTGCGAATCCAATAAATTCAGGTGATTTTTCAAGCAAATCTCTAAGTATCTTTGAGGAGTAATCAGAATCGTGGTTTTTAAAATGTGGAATTAGCGATAGAGTAAATAGAATATCTTTCCCCTTCTTTATAATACCATTTTGTATTTCTGCTACATTTCTTGCTATCATAATGGTATCGTGGAAAGCAGAATTTCTTGCCCTTTCTCGTTGTTTCATACCAAGATAAAATGTTATTGCAATGGTTGGAATGATGATAAAAAGTAGAAGTATAATTAATTTTACCCTAATACTTGAAAAAAGAGACACCGCTTTTACCTCCTTTAAAAATGAGATTTTCTAAAAAACCCATCCTTTTATCTCTTGAAATATGAGAAGGTTTCTTTGAGAAATGCATCTCTTGAGTGAGTGAGTGAGTGAGTGAGTGAGTGAGTGAGTGAGTGAGTGAGTGAGTGAGCAATTTGAGTGCCAATTCATTGAATTTAATATAACATTTTCGTATTTTGGATTCAAATTGTGTTATGTAGTTTAATTCGGTAAGGGACAAATCCTTACCCTACGAATTGAATTATTATTACTTGGAGCAATTAAATCTTTACAATTATCCCCTCACTCTCCCCTCTCCCCAATGCGTGGGGAGAGGGTTAGCCTGCCTACCGCAGGCAGGGGTCAGGGGTTAAGACCGGCAGATGTCATTTATTAAATGCTCCCACTAATAATTGTTTACTGTAGGGTAAGCCTTTACGGCTTACCCACGTTTTTCGGTAAAGGACAAGCCTTTACCCTACGAGTTAAAATATGAGAATTGCGCTTGACAAATTAACCATTTGCTGGTTAAATATTAGCCATGATTCGGCGATATTTACAACAACCAATACTTCAGTCTTTAAATCACTTTCCGGCAGTCCTTCTAACCGGAGCCCGCCAGGTTGGAAAATCAACTCTCGCCCAAGGATTAATTGAGACTTCTTGGGAAGCCAATTACTTCACTCTCGACGATCGCATCACTCTTGATGGTGCACTAAAGGATCCAGATGGCTTTATAGAAGGCTTACCCACACCTGCTGTCATTGACGAGGTTCAAAGGGCACCTGATTTATTACGAGCAATTAAAAGAAAAATTGATCGTGAGAGAAAGCCTGGGCAATACCTTTTAACTGGATCGGCAAATATCCTGAGACTCTCAACGGTCTTTGAAACCTTAGCAGGGCGTATTGCTCTTCATACACTTCATCCCTTTTGCTGGCCTGAACTTCTGGAGAAACCTATGCCAGATATTTTGGATTATTTATTCCAGGGTGTAGATTCCAAAAAGCTTCTAAAAACCTATTCCAAAACATATCCCAAAGAATATAAATCCACACTAATTGAAAGAATTTTAAGAGGAGGATATCCGACACCTGCACTTATGGATTCTGATCATGTTAGGTGGCAGTGGTTTTCCTCTTACCGACAGACCTATCTTGAAAGAGATCTTTTAAATATAAGAGCGATTGAACATCTTCCAGATTTTAATCGTCTTCTCAATCTCGTTGCTTTAAGAACCGCCAGACTCTTAAATCTTTCTGATTTTTCAAGAGAAACGGGCCTCCCTTTCACAACACTCCGCCGCTACATGAATCTTCTCGAGGTGACTTATCAAATCTATTTCATCAGACCTTATTTTTCTCATCCTGGGAAACGTTTGATAAAGACCCCCAAGCTTTATTTTAACGATACAGGAATGGCATGCCATCTTATAGGAGCAAATGATTGGAAGGTTCTGGAAAACCAGGCTAATGTCGGACCCATGGTTGAAACATGGGTTTCCTCTGAACTTTTAAAACTCCTTTCTTTAAAGGGTGACCAATTTAGGCTCTACTTTTGGCGAACCCAGACAGGCCATGAGGTTGATTTTTTGATAGAGCGGGCTGGAAGATTTATAGCCATTGAAGTGAAGTGGGGTCATAGTATTGATGAGTCAGAAATTAAAAACTTAAATAGACTGGCTGAAGAGTTAAAGGATAGGCTTCTCTTTACAGTTGTTCTTTATTCGGGGAAAGAACTTATTCCATTTAATCCTAAAACAGTTGCCATGCCATTTCCCACCTTCTTTGGTATTTAAATGCTATTTAAATTGGACGATTTTATTATGAAAATACACAAAAAGAGCTTGTCATTCCGAACATCCCAATGGATGTGAGGAATCTTAGAGATAAGATTTCTCGCT
>CAZFDM010000003.1:0-6908 GCA_964517975.1 uncultured Syntrophaceae bacterium | reverse complement strand
ATCTCATGGGCATCTCTTCTTGCCTTCTCGCGCTCATGGGTTCGACAGAAGGCCCCTACCATCACATTCTCTTCAACGGTTAGATTGGGTAATGTCTTCATTCCTTGAAAGGTTCTGGCAATTCCAATCTTTGCAACATGGTGGGCTGGCCATCCCGTAATTTCCTCACCTCCAAAAAAGACCTTTCCACGGGTGGGTCTGTAATAACCCGCAATGCAATTAAACAGTGTGGTTTTGCCTGCTCCATTGGGTCCAATCAAGCCCACAATCCTCCCTTCCTCCACTTCAAGAGAGATATCCGCATTGGCAACTACCCCTCCAAATTCCTTGACCAGATTCTTTACTTCCAGCAACATCTCCCTATGGTCTCCTCTTCTTTCTCACTCTCTCGATGATTCCCCAGATTCCCTTTGGTTCCCGTGCAGCAATCACCATCATGATGAGGGCGTAAATCATAAAGTCTATCCCTAACCTCTTCTGAGCTCCCAACCAGGCTCCCAAATACATATCAAGAGGAATGAGCAATGCAGAACCAATGATTGGCCCCCAAATTGACCCTGCTCCTCCAACCATTACGGTCATTGCAATTAAGATGGATAGGTCCAGAGGCATAACAAAGTCAGGATCAATGTAGAGATAGTAGACCGTCATAAAACTTCCACCCACCGCTCCCAATCCACCCGTGATGGTATAGGCAATCACCTTTGTCCGATAGACATTGATCCCAAGACTCGCAGCCACATCCTCATTCTCTCTTACCGCTTGACACTCATAACCCAATTTAGACTTCCTGAACCAGTTCATAAATAAGAGTTGGGTGATGAACAGGAAGAAGATAAAATAGTGATAATGGATGGGAGAACCAAACTGCATATAGGTGAAGTTAGGGGTTGGGCGGATAGGGATTTCTACACCCCTGGCTCCACCTGTCCAGTCCCAGAAGACAAAAAGTTCCTTCCAGACCAAAGCCACACAGAGTGTGGCGATGGCAAAATAATGGCCTTTTAGACGGAACATGGGATAGGCAACACCAAAGGATTCTGCTGCTGCGATGATCATTCCAACTGGCACGGTAATCCAGAATGGGATCCCCCACCAGAGCATCATCAGCCCAGTGGCATAGGCTCCAAAGCCCACATTCTTGGCCTGTCCAAGATCAACCTGTCCTCCATAACCACCAATAAGATTCCAACCTAAACCAAAAAGGGCAAAGAGAAGAAACTTAATCACGACCGCCCTTCCATAGGCAGACTTTACAATCCAGGGAAAGACAAGGATGATGATGATAAAAACAAGAAAACCGATCTTCTCAAAGCGGGGACGATCTTCAAATGAAAAGAGGTCGATTAAGAGTTGTCGCATCTTACCATCCGAAAAGGCCTCGAGGTCTAAATACGACGACCAAGAAATAGACGATATAGATAAAAGTGAACTTCAATTCGCTTACCAGATGGCCACTCAAAACCATAATGAGACCGATAATCATTCCTGCCAAAAACGCTCCGGTAATGCTCCCAAACCCTCCTAAGGCGACAATGGCAAAAGCGATAAGGGTAAAGAGCATTCCCACTGTGGGGGTGACGTAATAAAAATGGGCCAAAAGTGAACCAGCCAATGCTACGGTAGCCCCACCGATCCCCCAAGATAGGGCATTCATTTTCTTCGTATCAATCCCCATGTATTGAGCAGCCTCCGAGTCGATCGAGGTTGCCCTTAGAGCCCTTCCCAATTTCGTCCGGTAAATCATCCAGTAGACCAGCCCAAAAGAAATGAGACAAACCCCTGCAGAAATAACCTTACTGAGATCAAGCGAGACCCATCCCAATGTAAGAACCTTTCCCACTAAAATTCCTGTTTTAATGGAACGGACATCCGGAGTAAAGATATACATAGCCAGATAGCGAAGGAAAAGCATTAGCCCAAATGTCCCAAAAAGTTGGGCAACCATTGGCCCTCGAAGGATATGATGAATCAAAACATGATAACTCATGATTCCCAATAAATATCCAGCCATAGCAGCGAAGGGAAGCGATATAATCGGGTCGAAATGGAGAAAGGTAGAGAGGAGATAGGCGATGTACATTCCTACCATCAAGAATTCGCCGTGGGCAAAATTGACAATATTCATCACCCCAAAGATGAGCGAAAGACCCAGGGCAATCAGGGCAAAGACCAACCCCATTAAAATGCCATAGATAATCAATTGAACCGTAAGTTCCATATGATTCAAAAAGTAGGGAACGGGTTGAAACCGTTCCCTACAGGGAAAAAATTACTTCCACCCTGGAAAGGGGTAGATCAATTTTGAGGTTGAGGCTTCAAATGGAAAGATAATATGTAACTTTCCTCCCGGGTATCCCTGATACTGGTTGATAACCCCTGAACCAAGTTCATTCTGCTGGGTATCCCCAGGGAAGGGTGAGCCAAATTTTACTCCCCTCCAAGGCATGATGAGTTCCTTTCCGGGAAGATTCAGTTCGTTTAGTGCCTTTCGTATAGCCTCCGGGCTGGTTGATTTAGCATTGTTCAGCACGTGGGCCCAGACTTGAACGCCCACAAAGTCTCTGGCAGAACTTCCTGAAAAGTCGTAGCCTGTCATCTTCTTGTATAGGTCATTCAATTTTCCAGCCACTGGTTTGACCTTTGCAAGCTCAGGGGAGAAAAGATCACGGGTTAAGATCCCGTTTACATCCGCCCCTAAGGTTTTATAGAAGTCTGCCTCTATGAAGCCAGCATCCTGACCCCATATCAGCCTTGGAGAAGCCTTCATCTCTTTTAGGGTTTTGATAAATAGGATCGCATCGGCGACATAAGGAGCAAAAAGAAAGGTAGAAGCATTTGAGGCGATTAACCTTCGGGATTCGCTGGTAAGGTCAGCCGCTTTATGGGGATATTTAAAGGCCTCTGCAATCTTCCATCCTCGTTCTTTAGCAAACTTTTCAATCTCAGCGAGGGAGGCTGCTCCCCATTCGGTATTTTCTACGGCCACAGCTAAGGGTTCCAACTCACTCCTCGAAACAGCCTTAACCCCAGGAGCCTTCCCTGCAACTAAACCCTCTAAGAAGTCAAACAGATCTTTTGTAAACCATGTTTCATGAGGGGTTACTCTCCAGAACCATTTAAATCCCCTTTTCGTGAGGTCTGGTGAGGTAGAGTCAGGATTGATAAAAGGAATTCCTGCCCTTTCGGCTTCAACCGAGGCGGTTTTAGTCACTGCGCTCTGATAGGCACCCATAAGGCCAACAACCTTTTCATCCTCAATCAAACGCTTCGCCTGCTCGGCTCCCCAGCCCGGGTCTCCTCGTGAATCAGCAAAGATGAGTTTAAGTTTGGCACCGCCCAGATTCGGGATACCCTCCCATTTAGCAATGGAGATATCCAATTCAGGGTATTTATTGTTAACAATATCTGCAGCAAGTTCGGCTCCCTCCTTTAGACTCTTACCAATCGGAGCCAGAGCACCTGAGAGGGGAAGAATTACACCTATCTTCACCTCTTTGACTTGGGCAAAAAGAGTTGAAGGTCCCACCCAACCTAAGAAAATCATTGCGATGAGGAAAAGAAATAATGTTTTCCTTTTCATAATAGATTCCCTCCTTTCTAAAATTTATCAACCTTAATAATATCGATCCTCACCTCCTTTTTGAATTGTATCCTTGGCCGGCACAAAACTATTTTTATCAATTCATATCAAAGATGTCAACAATTCAATTTGAGTGTCCTAAAAAAGGATACAATAAACCCTTCTCCAGTATGAGAGGGTAGGAGAAAAAAACATTCCTGCCCGTATCGGGCGGGCGCATACCAATAAATAATTGTAGGGTAAGGGCTTGTCCCTTACCGATATTCAGTAAGCCACAAGGGCTTACCCTACAAAAAACCAACTCATGCCAACCCATAAAATATTACGCTACAGATTGGAGGTTCAAAAAGGCAGGAAAACCATCAAAATTTAAATCATTAGAAAGGTCAGGGTTTTTTTCTTTAGAGACCTTCCTCGGCGAGTTCTTGAATTAATCTCTTAGCCTTCTCAGTCACTTTTTTAGGCACTTTAATGATGACTTTTACAAACTCATCTCCTCGCCCCTCCCTCTGAAAGTGGGGAAGGCCAAGGCCTTTAAGCCTCATTTTGGTATGGCTCTGGGTTCCAGGCGGGATTTTTACTTTCTTTATCCCTTCCAGGGTAGGAACCTCCAAGGTCGTTCCCAAAAGGGCCTCTGAAAATTTGATCTCCTTCTCAACGATGAGGTCATCTCCCTCCCGAATATAAACAGGGTGTTCTTGAACCGAGACTTGAAGGTAGAGGTCTCCTGGAGGACCTCCATTTTTCCCCTCCAGTCCCTTTCCCGCCAGTCTCAGTTTCTTGCCATCAGAAATACCCTTTGGAATTTTTACAGAGACTTCTTCTAACTTTCCATTCTTCCGGTAAGAGACTCTCTTTTCTCCTCCAAAGGCCACCTCCTCAAGGGTAATGGGCAACTCATAGATGATATCCTCCCCCTTCTGAGGCATTCGCCCCATATCCTTATAGAAGGTTTGCCCTCCAAAAAAGTCTCCGAAATCAAAACCGCTTCTCCCTCCAAAGCGAAACTCCCTTCTACCTCCTCCAAAAAGGCTAGATAAGATTTCATCCAGGTCAAATCCCCGGAAAATGTCTTCTTGAGTAAATCTCTGATGGAACCCTTCAGCCCCAAACGTGTCGTATTGTTTCCTTTTTTCTTTATCGCTCAGAACGGCATAGGCTTCATTGATCTCTTTGAATCGTTCCTCCGCCTCTTTCTTGTTTGGGTTTCGGTCAGGATGATATTTCATCGCAAGCTTTCGGTAAGCCCGCTTGATCTCCTCATCGCTTGCATTTTTACTCACACCCAGAATGCTATAATAATCTTTCCCTGCCATTACTCCTTATCCTCGAACTTTTGACTGGATTGCCGTCGGTAGATGTCGCGGATCGTCCTATCGAGATAGCCCTCAGGGTCATCCACTGCCTCTCGTGTAATCATAAATTCCCTCTGCCCTGTTTTTTCTCGGATCAATTCAAATCCGTATTCATAATCCTTTGAGAGCCTTGAAAAAAGCGCTGTTCCCTTCCCATCTTCATTCAGGATGATTTCAGTAATCCGATTGATGGCCTCCTCGCTAAATTGGAGATTAATCCCAGTGCGTCTTTGGAATTCTCTTTCAAAATCCTCCACCTTTCGTTGAATCTCAACGACCTCTTCGCAGACGGTGTTCACATCATATCCTTTTTCAATCATCCGGCTGACAATGAGGTCGATCCTTCCCTCCTGGAAGACGATCCCATAGCGTTTTTTAAATTCCCCCTCCCTTCTTAGGATGGACTCTTTCAAGGCGTTCTTTTCCAATAAAAGGAGTTTTTCAAATTTTTGGAGCATCTCTGGGTCGGAGGGGTTTTGGAGCAGACGCTCTAACTCTCTTTCGGGATTTTCAACGATCTCACGAGTAACTACAAATTTCCGAATGTCAGTGGAAGGGAGCTTCTTTTCAAACTTAATCAGAACCTTCTCAACTGCGCTCACTAACCCCCTTGCCCCTGTCTTCTCTTCATAGGCCTTTACAGCTAAAGCGTGAAGAGCCTCTTCTTCAAATTGAATATCGATCCCATAGGATTTGAAATCTTTCTTCTTCCCTAAGATAATGGGATTGTTGGGGTTTTTCAGAATCTCATAGAGGTCCTCAACCTCTAATTTTTCAAAAACAGTGGTCACGGGTAGCCTTCCGATAAATTCTGATTCAAACCCAAAGTTGATCAGATCCTCTGCCTTCACCTGTTTCAGATATTCAGCCCTCTCATCCTTTGAGCGGATTTCCGCTCCGAAACCAATGCCTTCTTGATTCAGACGTTTCTTGATGAACTCCTCAAGACCATTAAAGGCTCCACTCATAATAAAAAGGATGTTCTTAGTGTTGATCGTTCGTTTCTCCCTTTTGCCGGTCTTCCGATAATGCTCGATCGCCTCCAGTTGGGAGATTGGATCGTGGGGCACCTTCAAGTCGACCTCGGTCTCCTCCATAGGTTTAAGCAGTGCCCTCTGAACCCCTGTCCTCGATACATCCGGACCAATGAGGTTATTCGATGAGGCAATCTTATCGATTTCGTCAATGTAGATGATCCCATATTGGGCCAGCTCAATATCTCCATTGGCTTCGTAAACCAGGTCTCGGACAAGATCCTCCACATCTCCTCCCACATAGCCGGTTTCACTAAACTTAGTCGCATCCCCCTTTACAAAGGGGACTCCGATCTTTTTGGCAATTAGTTTGATGAGATAAGTTTTCCCAACACCCGTGGGGCCGATCATCAAGATATTATTCTTAATATGGCCTACCCCGTCATAACGGTTTCGGCCCTTGGTCATCTCTGTAAACTTAATACGGTTAAAGTGGGTGCAGATCTTTGTGGCAAGGATCTCTTTGGCTTCGTCCTGTTTGATAATATAATCATTAAGAAAGGCCTCCAATTCCTCGGGTTTGAGATCGAACCGAATCTTACCCTTTTTCTCATCCATCTCCTTCTCTTCTTTGGAGACCTCATCCGCCTGGGGTTTAGGAAAGAGCATAGGAACCACCAATCGAATCCTATCCCCATACTTCTTGCCCAAATATTCGTTCAACTCCTTCTCAAGCTCTTTCTGATCTGGAATTTTGGATCCAGAATTCTTCATGAACCATCCATCTCCTTTTTGATAAAAATCCAAACTTAATATAACCACTGAGCCCCCTTTTTTCAACCTTTTTCTATGGTACGAATTGCCTCACATTAAATGTTACCCAGTTGATGAGGGAAGAGGGATCGTTGACTCATAATTCATGTTACCCGACAATCTCCCTTAAGAAGGGAGATTGTTATGAGTCCACGAGCCAAAATGGAATATCTTGAAACGATC
>CAZFDM010000002.1:0-8049 GCA_964517975.1 uncultured Syntrophaceae bacterium | reverse complement strand
CAGATTCTTGAACAATAAGGCATATAGCGGTCTGGATCTCTTGAGGCTACACATTGGATAAAGACCATCTCTTTCGGTATCTTCCCATCGGAAGGCCGGAGGATCTTCCCTCGGGTAGGTCCCTCTAAAGAAAGCATCCGTTCAAAGGTAAGCCCGTCGATCACATCTGGAATCTCGCCATATCCATATTCACCCAGCTGGTCCTTTGGAAAGAGATCGTAGCCTGTGGCGACCACAATGGCTCCCACTTTCTTTTGAATCTTCTCCTCTTCCTGTTCAAAAACGATCGCCTTTTCAGGACAGATTTCCTCACAATTCCGACAGTTCCCATTAAGAAAATATTTACATGCGTCGCGATGGATCGTGGGTTTTTGAGGAATGCTATGAGGGTAGTGAAAATCGATCGCCTTCCTCATCCCCAATCCCCTCTCAAAGGGTGATGCAAATTCTACAGGACAACGTTCAACGCAACGACCGCACCCGTTGCATTTCTTCCAATCGACAGAGGTGGCCTTTCTTCGAATGACTAAATCGAAATTTCCGACAAACCCCTTCACTTCTTCCAGTTCAGCATAACAATAAAGATCGATCTTTGGATGGTTTTCGACTTCTTGGGCTTTTCCAATCAGGTTTGGGAAGGCTGGATGAAGGTCAGGAAAGGTCCAGGAAAGCTGGGCCATGTGCCCGCCCAAGGCAGGCTCTTTCTCTAATAGGATGACATCGTATCCACCCTCTGCCAGATCAAGGGAGGCAGTAATCCCAGCAATCCCCCCACCGATCACCAAAGCGCTTCGGCTAATGTTCATGGCAACAGGCTGCAGTTTCTCATTTCTCCTCAACTTCTCTAAAGTAGCCAGGATGATCTCTTTAGCCTTTTGGGTTGCCTTTTCTTTCTCCTTTTGATGGACCCAGCTACATTGTTCCCGAATATTTGCGATCTCACAGAGATAGGGGTTCATCCCTTCAGATTTCACTGCCTTTCGAAAGGTGTTCTCATGCATGCTGGGTGAGCAACAGGCCACCACCACTCCCTCTAACCCCTCTTTTTGAATGGCTTCCCGGATGAGTTGTTGCCCTGGCTCAGAACACATATAGATGTAATCGATACTGTGGGCCACATCCTCAATCCTTCCTATCTCCTCGGCCACCCTTTTTACATCTATAGTGCCGGCAATATTGACTCCGCAATGACAGATAAAAACGCCCATTTTTTTCATCGTGGTTCGTAATTCGTTATTCGTGGTTCGTGATTCGTGAATCGCAATTCATAGAAAGATCAACTTACGAAACACGATTCACCTCTGTCACGGCCCACGATATCAATGTTTTGCAAACAACCTTTGGACTTTACTTGCAGCGGCATTCGCATGAGCGACGGTATCTGCAATATCTTTAGGCCCTTGAGCACAACCTGCAAGATAGATTCCTTCTACATTAGTTTCAACGGGTCTGAGTTTTCTCTCTGCTTCTGTTAAGAAACCATAGCCATCTACTTCAATTCCCAACTTCCCCGCCAGTTCTTTGGCCTCTTTCTGAGGGGTCATCGCCGTGGCCAAAACCACCATTTCAGCAGGCACTTCCAACTTTTTCCCGGTTAAAGTATCCACCCCCCAAACCCATATCCTCTCTCCCTCCTGGAAGAGTCGCGAAACCCTTCCCCTCAAATAGAGAATCCCCCCTTCTTCCATACTCTGCTGGATGAACTCCTCATATCCCTTCCCGGTTGATCGAATATCCATATAGAAAATATAAGCCTGGCCATCGGGAACTTTGTGCTTGTAGAGTCGGGCGTGTTTAGCCGTATACATACAACAGACCCTGGAACAATAAGGCATATAACGTTCAGGATCCCTTGAGCCTGTGCATTGAATGAATACCACTTCTTTTGGAACCTTCCCATCGGAGGGTCTTCGGATCTCACCATGGGTCGGACCGGAGGCTGAATTGAGCCTTTCAAATGCAAGACCATCGATCACATTTGGAATAGTACCATATCCATATTCTCCAAACCTATTTAAGGGTATCAAATCAAAGCCCACTGCAACGATGATGGCTCCAACCCTCTCCTCGATAAACCAATCCTTCTGTTCATAATCGATGGCCTTGACCGGACATACCTTCTCACAAACTCTGCATTTCCCCTCTCTGAAATAACGGCAGTGGGAAGGGTTGATGACAGGCTTATTGGGAACCGCTTGGGGCGACAGGGTATAAATGGCCTTTCCCAATCCCATGCCACGATCAAACTCAGAGGGGTTCTTGGAGGGACACTTCTCCTGACAGAGACCACACCCTGTACATTTCCCCCAATCCACATAACTTGCTTTCCTTCGAATCTTCACCGTGAAGTCACCGACCTTGCCTCTGACACTCTCAACTTCAGAGAAAGTCAAAAGTTGAATATGGGGGTGTTGACCGGTTTCAACGGTTTTAGGGGTAAGCGTGCACTGGGCACAATCCAGGGTAGGAAAGGTCTCTGAGAGTTGGAGCATCCGCCCACCAATGGAAGGAAGTTTCTCAACCAGGATGACATCGTATCCCGCATTTCCCAAATCAATGGAGGCAGAAATTCCTGCAATCCCTCCACCAATGACCATGGCTCTTTTAATAAATCCATTCGAGGAGATACCCATGCCCCACTCTCTCTAAACCAAGCCCTTCGACCTTAAATAGGGCAAAGGATCAATAAAGTTCTGTTCAAATCCCAATGTCCGATAATCCAATCCCATGGCTAACCCAAGCAATTGGGTAAAATAGAAGACAGGGATGGATGGATAATCTAAATATTTCTGCTGAATATCAGCCTGCTTGTGATCGATGTTGAAGGTACACATTGGACAAGTGGAAACGACTATTTCTGCGCCGTTTCGAATAGCAGAGGTTAGGATTTTATACGAACATTCTGTGGCTACCTCTGGGGAACCTACAGATTGGAAAGACCCACAGCATTCAATCTTATAAGGGAAATCAATGGGAATTATCCCCAATGCCTCCAAAAGATCCTCAAAGAGATGGGGTCTCTCTTTATCGTCAAACTCCATCTCCTCAACAGGTCTTAGAAGCATACATCCATAATAGGTCGCTGCCTTGACCTTTTCTAAGGGTTTTTTCACTTTCTCTTTAAGTTGAGAAAATCCAATATCGTGCTTTAGGATCTCCAAATAGTGCACCACTCGAAGATCTCCCCGATAGTCCTTTTCGATAAAGTTGTTGATCTTTTCCCTCTTCTCAACATCTTCTCTCAATAGCCGGTTCGTTCTCTTGAGTACATTAAAGCAAACCGCACAGAGAGTGGTCAGAGTGGTTCCCTCCTCCCTTGCTGTGGCCAGAATCCTGGAGGGTGGGAGAAGAGTCATGAGGTTATCGGTAGCCAATGGAAAGGCTGCTCCACAACAGGTCCAGGTCCTTAACTCCTTCAGTTCAAAACCGAGAAGAAGGGAACAGTTTCGTGCGGTCTGGTCAAAGTTTTTTGCCTTTGTATAGAGGGTACACCCAGGAAAATAGAGATATTCCATAAGAACTCCTAAAATACGAAATACGACTATCGGCCAAATCTTCCCAAAGGGATCAATCTGAAACAGAGAAGTTAAACCCTAAACTCTAAACAAACTTAAAAATCAACACCACAAACCCCAGACCCGTATCATCTTTTGAGTTGGGGATTGGTTTAGGATAAAAACTTTCTGAACCCGCTGATAAAAGCAATCTGTGGAACCCTTTCCAAGAAATCCTCTGATAATTGAGAAATCTGAATGTAATCCTTCCTTTCCTTCTTCCTCAAGACCGCCATTCTCAAGGCATCCATCACCCTTGCAATATCAATTCCTTTGGGGCATCTCGATGTACACTGAAGACAGGAGGCGCAAAGCCAAAACGTATTGACACGGAGAACCTCTTCTTCCAAACCGAGGAGGGTATATCGGATGACTTCGTGGGGACCGATCTCCATAGCAAAGGCTACTGGACAACCTGCGGTGCAATTCCCACATTGGTAACAGGCGAAGAGGTTCTGTCCGCTGATCAGTTCCACCTTCTTTGCCAATTCACTGTGAACCTTGTGTCTCGTCAGTTCGATCTTCATTGCTTTTCTGCCTCTCTAAGGTTTCATCCATAGGGCAACCACATAGCCGAGGGTCAAAAGGGCTTGAGTCCCCAAAATGGTGATCACATTCATTCCCAATGCGGGAATAAGTCGATAGGTATCATTATAGTAGGTAAAGGCCCCTTTCATCGCCTTCCATCCAAAGAGAACTGTTCCTAACCCTATAAGGGTTAAGAAAGGCATGATCTTGGTAACCACTCCGAGGACAATAAAAAGATAGGAGGCCATGAGGATGAGGATAAAAACATATCGAGCCTTCTCCTTACCCAGGGCGATGACCAAATGTTTCCTTCCCCCTTTGAGGTCTGCCTCTCGGTCTGGAAATTCATTCAAGAATAGGAGATTTGATGTCAGAAGACCTGGCGCAATGGAGGCAAACAAAGTTTCCCAACTATATCTTCCTGTTTGGACAAAATATGATCCTAACACAATCAATGGGCCGAAATTAAGCCCTGCAAAGAGTTCCCCCATCATCCATTTAGCAATATAGACATTGTAGAAATAGGCAGAAAATCCTGCCACAAGAAGCAGTGGGAAAAGGAGCCAACCTTTTGTTAGAACAAAATAGATGCCAATGACCATGGCAATCCATAAACAGACCGTGGCAAACCAGAAAGCCTGTTTGGGGTTGAGGAATCCCCCTGGAAGAACACCACTGCCTCCACTAAAAGGGGTCCTCTGGGTATTTAAATCGATCCCATCCACATAATCGTAATAGTCGTTGATCACATTGACGGTCATGTGAACGAGAATGGAGCCAATCATCGCAAGAATAAAATGACCAAAATGGAAGTATCCTTCATAGGCCGCAATGGCTGTCCCTAAGGAGACTAAAATGACGGTGAGAGGTATGAAGTGAAAGCGAGGTAGCATTAACCACGCTTTCAGGGAACCAGGATTTACTCTATCCATATTTCACTCCTTATGATTTTTCAGATTTCTTTTGAATCCAATCCTTGATCGTTGCCAAAACTTCATCTAAATTTCGTAAACGTCTTTATTCGAGTGATCTGTTATATATTTTGTCATATGATGGGGCCTTAACCCCCACTCCCCTCCTGGGTAAGGAGTAACCTCCCCTTAATCCCCTCCTTGGTAAGGAGGGGACTGTGGGGAGGTGCGATATTTTTTTTCTCCCTCAATATAAAGGTCATTTCCATGGACATCATTGATAACAATCACTGGAAGGTCTTCGACCTCTAACCGACGAATCGCTTCTGGTCCCAAATCTTCATAAGCCACTACTTCAGCTTTCTTCACCCGCTTGGCTAAAAGGGCACCTGCCCCTCCAGTTGCTGCAAAGTAGACTGCCTTAAACCTTTTCATCGCCTCTTTGACAGCGTCAGATCGCATCCCCTTGCCGATCATTCCTTTCAATCCTTTCTCAATTAAAGCAGGGGAGTAAGCATCCATCCGATAACTGGTAGTTGGGCCGGCTGAGCCAAAGACCTGTCCTGGCTTGGCAGGTGTGGGCCCAACATAATAGATGATCTGACCTTTGAGATCAAAAGGAAGTTCTTTTCCCTCTTTTAACAAATCGAACAGTCTCTTATGGGCAGCATCTCTTCCGGTATAGATAATCCCACTGATAAGAACCCGGTCTCCGATTTTTAATCGTTCGACATCCTCATCACTGAGAGGTGGTCTCAACCGAATGGGTCGTTTCATAGATCCCTCGTGTCCGTGTCCGTCATCCGTGACCGTTTTTCGTGTCTTTTTCCTTCCTCTCAATCTCGGACACGTGACACGGAAGCCGGACACGTTTTTAAATAATGGCTTCTTTATGCCTCTGTGCGTGGCACTGGATATTGACCGCAAGGGGGAGGCTAGCGATATGGCATGGCATCATGAGAATATGAACCGCCAGTGACGTCGTCCTTCCGCCCAATCCTTGTGGCCCAATGCCAAGTTTATTGATCTCAGAGAGTATCTCCTGTTCTAACTTCATGAGTTCGGGATCCGGATTCTTGCTTCCAAGGGGTCTTAGTAAACTTTTCTTTGCCAGGAAGGCTGCTTTCTCTAAGGTTCCACCAATCCCAACTCCTATAATAGTTGGAGGACAAGGATTAGATCCCGACTCCTTCACCCTTTGAACGATATATCTTTTAACCCCTTCGACTCCCTCCGAGGGGGTGAGCATGGTTACCCTACTCATATTTTCACTCCCACCCCCCTTGGGTGCGACAACAATTTTGATTTTATCTCCCGGGACTAATTCCATATGGATGATTGCAGGGGTATTATCCCCAGTGTTGGCCCTGGTGAAGGGATGGCAGAGAGATTTTCTCAGATAGCCTTCTCGGTATCCCTGGCGAACCCCTTCATGGATAGCCTCGCTGAGGTCACCTCCTACTAAATGGATATCTTGCCCCAGTTCGACAAATACAACCGCAAAGCCTGTGTCCTGACAGATTGGAACCTTCTCTTGCTTTGCAATTTGAGCGTTCTCCTTTAACTCGTTTAATATATCAATCCCTAAGGGGGATTCCTCCTTTTCAATCGCCTGATCAATGGCTTCGATTACATCCTCTCCGAGATCGGTGTTAGCCGAGATGCAAAGCTCCTTTACCGTCTCAGTGATTAACGCTACATCAACCTCTCGCATTTTATCCTCGCGCCTCGTGAATCGTGATTTGTGACCGTGATACCCGACATAAATCGATGTCTTTTCTGCCCCCTCCCTTTTAAATTCAACAGAGATGAGATACGGACACGAACCACGTTTTTTTATAACTTCAACTCCGAAATGCTCTTTTTCACACTCTCCGCAGACTTGGCAACCTGTGCTTTCTCTTCTTCGGTCAATGGAAGTTCAATGATGGACTCCACCCCTCCTGCTCCCAACTTGATGGGAACGCCAAAGCAGATATCCTTCAATCCATATTCTCCCTCGAGGTAGACACAACAGGGGAGAATCCTCTTCTTATCCTTGAGAATAGCCTCTGTCATCTGAACCGCTGCGGCCGAAGGTGCATAGAAGGCACTCCCTGTCTTTAAAAGGTTGACAATCTCTCCTCCACCCTTTCGGGTCCGATCCACCAGGCGATCAATGGTCTCTTTGGGAAGCAACTGTGAAAGGGGAATTCCGCTGATGGTGGTATAGCGAGGGAGTGGAACCATTTCATCCCCATGGCCTCCTAAGAGAAGGGCCTGAATATCCTCTACCGAAACGCCCAGCTCCATTGCAATGAATGCCTTGAACCGTGCGGTATCCAGAATTCCTGCCATCCCCATCACCCTCTGTTTGGGGAACCCACTTTTTCGAAAAGCGAGATAGGTCATCGTATCCAGGGGATTGGTTACTATGATGAGAAAGGCCCCAGGAGATTTTTCTACCACCTCTTTAACCACCGATTCAATAATCTTCTTATTGATCTCTAACAAATCCTCTCTACTCATCCCAGGCTTTCGCGGAACTCCTGAGGTAATGATTACCACATCGGAATCCTTTGTCTCTTCATATCCATTGGTCCCAATCACTCTGGCATCGAAACCCTCAATGGGACCTGCCTGGAAGAGATCGAGCGCTTTCCCTTGGGGTAACCCTTCAATGATGTCTACGAGCACCACATCCCCCAATTCTTTTTCTGCTGCCCAATGCGCTGCGGTTGCGCCAACAAATCCTGCACCAATAATAGAAATTTTATTTCTTCTCATAAAATCCCCTCCTCATAATTTGGATAATGGACAATAGAGGTTGGACGATCATCTTTAGGTTCGATCTGATACCCTTTCAAATGGAACCCACATGTCCTTCGGATGATCAATTCAGGTTCTAAAATAACTTCCTTGGAAGATTCTGTTCCCTCCCCTTTAATCCTTTCCACCAATTTCTTTACGGCCAAAGCGCCCATCTCATACTTCTTTTGGCCAATGGTTGTAATTTCAATTCCCCTCATCGATGTAAATTCAATATCATTAAATCCAACCAATGCGATCTCTTCAGG
>CAZFDM010000001.1:0-20094 GCA_964517975.1 uncultured Syntrophaceae bacterium | reverse complement strand
AGAAGGTAAGATCCTGAAATGGAATCAGGTCAATCCAGCATGGCCTGACGTTCCATTGAAACTCTATGGACCGGGGGTCGATTCTGGAACCTTCGACTACTTTACAGAAGCCATCGTAGGAAAATCGAGATCGAGCCGAGGCGATTTTACCGCCAGTGAAGATGATAATGTTCTCGTTCAAGGAATTGCCTCGGACCGAGGTGGCCTGGGCTTTTTTGGTTATGCTTACTACGCTGAGAACCCTGACAAGCTGAAGCTGGTAGCCATCGATGGTGGAAGAGGCCCTGTCCTTCCGTCCGAAAAGACCGTGATGGACGGAACCTATACCCCTCTATCCAGGCCCATCTTCATTTATGTGAATAAAAAATCTGCGGACAAACCAGAGGTCAGGGAGTTCGTCGAGTTTTACCTGAAACATGCGCCTAAGTTGATCAAACAGGTCAAATATATTCCACTCCCGGATAGGGCGTACCGATTGGCTGAGGAGCGATTTTCAAAGAGAGTCGTCGGCACCGTCTTTGGAGGAGAGGCCAAAATCGGAATGAGAATAGAAGATCTCCTGAAGTTGGAGGAAAAAAAATAAAGCGTGTTTAAAAGAAGATCCATCGTAAAGATGAAAGAGAGGGCCATTGAGAACAGTTTGCTCCTCAGTGCCCTCTCTTCTATATTCATCACCATTGCTATTGTCTTCGTCCTTTTCTTTGAAGCCTTTGCCTTCTTCAAAGTTGTAACGGTCTGGGAATTTATTACTGGCAAGCAATGGACCCCTCTCTTCGCCCAGCCCAAATTTGGCATTCTTCCCCTGGTGTCAGGGACCCTCTTGGTGACCTCCATTGCTGTGGGAGTTGCCTTGCCGATTGGGCTCATTGTGGCGGTCTATCTCAGTGAGTATGCCCCTTTTAAAATTAAAGAGGTGGCAAAACCCATTCTCGAGATCCTGGCTGCTGTTCCGACCGTGGTCTACGGATATTTCGCTCTTCTTTTCCTGACTCCCATTCTCCAGAAATTCATCCCTAACCTTTCAGGGTTTAACGCCCTGAGCCCAGGAATCATCATGGGAATTATGATCATCCCGTATGTCAGTTCGGTGAGTGAAGATGCGATGAAGGCCGTCCCCATGCAAATCCGCGAGGGTTCCTATGCCATGGGGGCCACCAAATTCCAAACCGCTTTTCGGGTCGTCATCCCTTCAGCCTTTTCAGGTATTGCGGCAGCTTTTATCATCGGCATTTCGAGGGCGATCGGGGAGACCATGGTGGTGGCCATCGCCGCTGGGATGATGCCCAATTGGACATGGAATCCCCTGGAACCGATTCAGACGCTCACTGCTTATATCGTCGGCGTGAGTCTCGGGGATTTACCCCATGGGACGCTTGAATATCAAACCATATTCGCCGCGGGTATCACACTGTTCTTAATGACCCTTTTTCTCAATATTTTGGGATTTTGGTTCCGCAAAAGAATTCGGGAGGTTTATTAAAGGTGATTTCCGAAGACCAAACCATCGTTCAAATCCGAAAAAAGATCGCTCGCAATGAATTGAGAGATTATCTCTTCTCGATCATCGGCCTCCTGGCGACCCTCATCGGCTTCGTCCTTCTCTTCACACTGATCATTGACCTCCTTATTGATGGTTTCCCGAGATTGGGCTGGCAGTTTTTTACCTCCTACCCTTCCCGCTTTCCAGAGAAGGCAGGGATCCTTTCGGCCTGGGTGGGAACGACTTTGGTGATGGTCGTGACCGCAGCCACCGCCGTGCCCTTAGGCATTGCCACAGGCATTTATCTTGAAGAGTATGCCAGAAAGAATTGGTTAACCCATTTAATCGAAATCAACATGAACAATCTTGCAGGAGTTCCATCGATCATTTACGGCCTCTTGGCTTTGGGGCTCTTCGTCTATTTTTTTAAATTCGGGGAAAGCATTCTCACCGGGGGTCTAACGCTTGGTCTCTTAATTCTGCCTATGGTCGTGATAGCTACCAGAGAATCTATTCGGGCCATTCCCAATTCCATCCGGGAAGCCTCCTATGCCTTGGGAGCCACTAAATGGCAAACCATCAAAGACCATATCTTGCCCTATTCTTTTGGAGGAGTTCTGACCGGTATCATTATAGGACTCTCCCGGGCCATCGGAGAGACCGCTCCTATCATTACCGTTGGGGCTTTAACGTTTATTGCCTTTTTGCCCTCTTCTCCGGTGACTGCCGAGTTTCCCTTTTTGTCCTTCAAATGGCTCTTCGACCCATTTACGGTGATGCCCATCCAGATGTTTAACTGGGTCTCCAGACCCCAGAAAGGGTTCCACTTGAATGCGGCGGCGGCCGGCATTATTCTTCTCATCATGACCCTGCTCATGAATGGTTTTGCAATCTATCTGAGGCACCGGTTCAGAAAGAGGATCAAATGGTAAGGGGGGGAATAGAAACAATGATCCCTGAACAGTTAAAGGCTGAGGTCAAGGGCCTCAATTTTTATTATGAGTCCCACCAGGCCCTAAAGAATATCTGTCTGCCCATTGCCGATAGGAGGATCACCGCATTGATTGGGCCATCGGGTTGCGGGAAGACTACCTATCTCCGTTGTTTTAACCGCATGCACGACCTCTATCCCAACAATCGTTATGAAGGCGAAATCATTCTCTTCCCCGATGGGTTAAATATTGTTGATCCAAAGGTTGATCCGATTGAAGTTCGCATGCGGATTAGTATGGTGTTTCAAAAACCAAACCCTTTCCCCAAGACTCTCTTTGAAAATGTGGCCTACGGTCTGAGGGTCAGGGGGGAGAAGAAAAAAAGTCTTATTGAAGAAAAAGTAGTGAGAGCCTTAAAACAGGCTGCGCTCTGGGAAGAAGTTAAAGATAGGATCCATGATCTTGCCTTTAACCTTTCGGGGGGGCAGCAACAACGTCTCTGTATTGCCAGGGCCCTGGCCACAGAGCCCGAAATCCTCTTATTCGATGAACCCACGTCCGCCCTTGACCCCACTGCCACATCAAAAATTGAAGAACTTATCATCCAACTTAAAAAAGAGGTAACCATTATTATTGTCACACACAATATGCAACAGGCAGCAAGGGTCTCTGACTACACCGCTTTTATGTATTTGGGAGAAATCATTGAATTTGATAAAACGGATAAGGTCTTTACCAATCCCTCCAAAAAATTGACCGAAGATTATATCACGGGACGCTTTGGGTAAAGGCACCTCCTTTCTTATAAATTTACTTGATCAAGGGATCATAATTTGTTAATTTCAAAATCGGATAAAAAACCCCGACATACTAAAATTCTCCTATGGCGGAATTTGGCTCCATCCCCAAGATGGAAATCAAAGACCTAAATTTCTATTACGGCAATTTTCAGGCCCTAAAACATATTAATATCATTATTCGATCCAATCAGATTACTGCCCTCATCGGACCCTCTGGGTGCGGAAAGTCAACTTTCCTTCGTACCCTCAACCGACTCAATGAACTCATCCCTCATACCCGAACAGAAGGGTTGGTAACCCTGGATGGAAAGGATATCTATCATTCAGAGATGGATGTGGTCTCCCTCAGGCAGAGGGTGGGAATGGTCTTTCAGAGGCCCAATCCCTTTCCCAAAAGCATTTTTGACAATGTGGCCTTTGGGCCAAGGGTATTGGGAGTCCGTTCAAAAGGAAAAATCGAAGAGATCGTTGAGAAAAGCCTCAAGGCCTCTGCGCTCTGGCCCGAAGTATCGGATCGCCTCCATCGCAATGCCTTAGAACTTACCCTTGGACAACAGCAGAGGCTTTGTATTGCGAGAGTTCTTGCAGTTGAACCTGAGGTGGTCTTGATGGACGAACCCTGCTCTGCCCTCGATCCAATGGCCACGCTTAAGATTGAGGAATTGATGCAGGACTTAAAAAAGAATTATACCATTGTGATCGTCACCCATAACATGCAGCAGGCCGCTCGAACCTCAGATTGGACAGGGTTCTTTCTCCTTGGAGAGATGCTGGAATATGGACCGACTGAAGAAATTTTCACCCGTCCAAAAGATAAACGAACTGAAAATTATGTGACGGGCAGATATGGATAAAAAATTCAAAATTCAAAATATTTTAATTTGGTTTCTACTTATTTTATTAATCACCAGTTGTCAGAGGCAGAAGGCAGGGATTACCATAGCAGGCTCAACATCGGTCGAACCTTTCGCTGAATTG
Source organism: uncultured Syntrophaceae bacterium (assembly GCA_964517975.1). Lineage (GTDB taxonomy): Bacteria > Desulfobacterota > BSN033 > BSN033 > UBA1163 > JBBIRM01. The sequence continues at coordinate 15,904 of CAZFDM010000001.1, read as the reverse complement.
CTGGCTGAAGAATATATGGTCCGTCATCCAAAATCCTATATCTATGTTCAAGGAGGGGGCTCCACAGCAGGTATCGAGGCGGTCCGAACGAATGCGGCCCACATTGGGATGTCCTCTCGCTCTTTAACACCAGAAGAAAAAGACCTCTATTCGGTAACGATTGCAAAAGATGCGATTGCGATCATCGTTCATCCCAAAAATCCTGTTCAAGACTTGTCCTTAATTCAGATCAGACAGATTTTCAGTGGGAAGATAAAAAATTGGAGTGAGGTCGGCGGTCCTTCTCGACCCATCATTCTGGTTACCCGGGAAGAAGGGTCTGGTACAAGAGAGGCATTTCAGAAGATGGTTATGGAAAAAGAAGAAATTAGTCTTGAATCTCTGGTTCAGGATTCTAATGGGGCAATCCGGCAGGTAGTATCCAGTGACCCCTATGCAATTGGATACATCTCTTTGGGTCTGGTCAATGAAAAAGTAAAGGCCTTAAGGATTTCTGGCATTGAACCCAATTTAAAAAATATTTTTTATGGCCGATATCGATTGGTCCGGCCCTTCCTCTTTGTTTTCAATGGCAGTCCAAAAGGCGAGGCCAGTGCCTTTTTAGAATTTGTCTTAAGTGAAGAGGCTCAGCATTTGCTCGCAAAGGAAGGGTTAATCACCATCAGGCCTTAACTTTCGGGGAAGAAAGTGGAAATTAAGGAGAAGGTTGTTGAAAAAACTCTCTTTATCATCGCTCTCTCATCGATTGCGACTCTTGCTCTCATTGCCTTTTTCATTTTTGAACAAGGGGTTCCTCTGATCTGGAAAGTGGGGCTTAAATCGTTTATCCTCGGGGACAGATGGGTTCCCAGTCAAGGCTCCTATGGAATCCTTTCAATGATTGTGGGATCTTTCTGGGTCACCTTTGGGGCCTTACTGTTGGGTATTCCGCTTGGATTGGCCTGCGCTATCTTTTTATGTGAATGGGTCCCCCCTACTGCAGGAATGGTTCTAAGACCAACCATTCAACTCCTGGCTGCCATCCCATCCGTCATCTATGGCTTTTGGGGGCTGGTCGTTCTTGTTCCCATTGTTCGAACTCATCTGGGGGGGCCAGGACTGAGCATCCTCTCTGGTTCTGTTGTCCTTGGCTTTATGATTCTCCCCACCATCATCAGCATTTCAGAGGACTCTTTGAGGGCCTTGCCTCCTTCTTATAAAGCAGGAGCCCTTGCCCTGGGGGCTACTCATTGGCAGACTATCTGGCGGGTTTTGATCCCTGCGGCAAGGTCAGGAATTGTGGCGAGCATCATCCTTGGTATGGGTCGAGCCATTGGTGAGACCATGGCCATGATTATGATATTGGGAAATGCAGTAAAGATTCCTACTTCCTTTCTCGATTCGGCAAGGACATTGACCACCAATATTGGAATTGAAATGGGCTATTCTACGGGTGATCATCGACAGGCGCTCTTTGCTACAGGGGTTATTCTCTTTTTTATCATCATGATCCTTAATTCCTTAGCCATCTCCCTATCGCGAAGGAGGGTCCGTTGAGGTCCAATCAAACCCGGTACCTAACCCAGAGCATTGCAAAATGTCTTATCTGGTTGGCTGCCTTTTTAACCATTGCCGTCATGGCCTTGATCCTTTTTCAAATCTTATACGAAGGGATACCTGTCCTGAATCTCCAATTCTTTCTTGATTCGCCCAAAAGCATGGGAAGGGAAGGAGGAATCTTTTCTACCATCATCGGAACATTGGCACTGACCGCACTTGCTCTGCTGGTGGCAACTCCACTGGGCGTTGGAACAGCCGTCTTCCTCAGGGAGTATACAAAGGAGGGTCGCATAAGCCGGATGATCCGTTTTGGAACAGACTGTTTAGCAGGGGTTCCTTCCATTATCTTCGGACTGTTCGGTTTTGTCTTTTTTGTCATCTACCTCAACATGGGATGGTCCATTCTTTCTGGAGGTTTAACCCTGGCTACGATGATCCTTCCCACCATTATCTGTACTGCTGAAGAGGCTATTAAAACCATTCCCCATACTTACCGAGAGGTGAGTTACTCACTTGGGGGAACGAAGTGGCAGACCGTCATCTATGCGATCATTCCAAATGCCCTGCCCGGGATTATCACTGGAATCATATTAGGGATTGGCCGAAGTATCGGGGAGACCGCAGCCATTATCCTCACTGCAGGTTCTTCATTGGTCATGCCTACCTCTCTCTTCTCTCCCATCCGGACCATGGCCGTCCACTTTTATATTCTTGCCCGGGAGGGAATCTCTATGGAGATGGCATACGGAACAGGGGCTGTCCTCATCCTCCTTGTTCTATTGATCAATACGGTCGCTAATCTGTTATTGAATCGATATATTCGGAGAAGGGTTTGAGAGAAACGATGTCTGAGGGAGACAAAATCGTCATCAAAAATTTCAGCGCTTATTATGACACAACCCAGGTCCTTAAAGAGATCAACCTCATCGTCAGGCCTAAGGAAATCTATGCCATTTTTGGACCCGCACGAAGCGGAAAGACCACCCTTCTCAAAAGCATTAATCGCTTAACAGACCTCATCCCTGGTGCCACCCACTCTGGAAACATTTATTTAGATGGGTTAGACCTATACGACCCTAAACAGAACGTGACTCAATTGAGAAGAAGGGTGGGAATGGTTTTTGATCTTCCTACCCCCCTCCCCTTATCCGTATTCGACAACGTCGCCTATGGCCCCAAACTGAATGGCATAAGGCAGAAGAGCCATCTAATGGAAATTGTGGAGAAATCGCTTCGGTCCGCCGTTCTATGGGAGGAGGTCAAGGATCGTCTCCACGACTCTGCCCTCAGACTATCCGGTGGACAACAACAACGCCTCTGTATCGCAAGGGTCCTTGCCTTAGAGCCCGAAGTCTTGATGCTCGATGAACCCTGTTCAGGATTGGACCCTATCTCCACAGCGAGTATCGAAGAGACGCTTCTCCAACTTAAAGAAGAGTTAACGATCCTTCTGGTTCCCCATAATATTCAACAAGCCTCACGGGTGGCAGACCGGACTGCGTTCTTCCTAAATGGGGAATTAATCGAAGAAGGCTCTGCCTATCAAATTTTTACAAGTCCAAAAGATAAAAGAACAGAGGATTACATCACCGGTCGCTTTGGTTAATAATGCCCCCAACCTTCTCCTCTCTTCTTGGGCGAGAGGTGGCATTGGGGGAGGAAGGAGAGAATGATGATTACCGAAACTCATTTTCAGAAGGAATTGGAGCAGTTGAAGGAGAACCTCCTCAAGATGGCAGTCATGGTGGAAGAGGCCATCCGTGATTCAGTCCGCGCCTTGGTGAAGAGAGATGACGATCTTGCCAAAAAAGTCTTTGAGGGAGAGGATCGGATTAACAAAATGGAGATCACCATTGATGATATGTGTCTGAAACTTCTTGCCTTACGACAACCTATGGCAGCGGATCTAAGATTTATCACCTCTGCGATGAAGATCATTACTGATCTGGAGAGGATGGGGGATCAGGCTGTCAATATTGCGGAGCGGGCTATTTCATTAAATCAGGAACCTCAACTTAAACCCTATATCGACATCCCCCGTATGGCTGAGATTGCCCAATCGATGGTCAAGGACGTTCTGGACGCCTTTGTGAATCGCGATTCAAAACTGGCTCGGTCTGTATGCGAAAGGGATGATATTGTGGATGGTTTGAATGATCAGGTCGTTCGGGAGTTAATTACCTATATGATTACAGACCCAAAAACGATCACAAGGGCAGTCCATCTGATGATTGTATCCCGTTGTCTTGAACGGATTGCAGACCACGCCACGAATATTGCAGAAGATGTGATCTTTATGGTCGATGCCTTGGTCATCAAACACCATGCGGATGTTGAATCGAAAGAGGTGTAGGGGATTGCGTAGAGGGCATCGAGTTGCAAATGGGAGTTTCCAAACCCTAAACCAAAAACAAACTCGAAGGACTGAGGGTTAAACTCCGTCATTTGGATTTAGAGAACGAATTTTAATTAAAAATTGGAATCTAAAAGACATTGAGCCCATGAATAAGCAGATTAATACGGACCTCAAACTGCTCAAAAACAAGGTGATCATTGAAACCTTTCGATCCAGGGGGCCAGGGGGCCAGAGAAAAAACAAGACTGAAACCGCCATTCGTTTAAAGCATATCCCCTCTGGGGTTACAGTGATCGCTACAGAACATCGAACCCAGGCTCAAAACAGAAAACTGGCCTTTCAAAGGTTAAGAGAACGTCTTCTCAAGTTGAGCAAACCCAAAAAACCAAGAATTCCAACGTCCATTCCAAAAAGAGCCTTTGAGAAGAAAAAAGAGGAAAAAAGGATTCAATCTGGCAAAAAACATTTGAGGCGAAAAGTGAAATATGACTTGAAAGAATGGGAGTAAAGAACTCCGCCCACAGGGCGGGGCTTTCAGGTGCGATCTTAATAAACTATCTCTTTGATATAAAGGGGGTCGGATGGACGAAAAGGTGAGAGAGGCAATCTTTGCCCAGGTGGAAAAGGAACCCTTTGCAAAAAAGTTTGGACTCAAACTGATTGGATTGGAGAGTGGCTACTCCAAGGTGGAGATGAGGTTCACCCCTGATATGGAGAATTTCTTTGGCATGGCCCACGGAGGGGCCCTCTTTGCTTTGATTGACGAGGCCTTTGAGACTGCTTCAAATTCCCATGGAACGATTGCTGTAGCCCTAAATATGAATATTACCTATATCTCTCCTCCTTCGTCTGGGGTGAGGCTTTTTGCTGAAGCGAAGGAGTTTAGTCAAACCCGTAAGACCGCTAACTATGATATCAAGGTCTTTGATGAAAAAAATAACCTCATTGCCTCCTGCCAGGCCCTGGTTTATCGGACTGGGAAACCCCTACCCTTCCTTCTATAAGGGCAGCCACCAGGGACCCTCAATTTCTCATTGATTTATTTCCTCATATTGAATAGACTTTTAACTCATATGGAGATCTCGAGAAAGACAAAGATCAACCTCTTCATTGGTTTTTTCATCACCGCCCTATTTGGCTTTTTCATGATCATCCGATTTTCTCCCATAGAGGGTCTCGAGGGAAAGCTCTACGACTATCGATTTAAACTCAGGGGTTCCATCAAACCCTTGAAGGATATTGTGATTGCGGCAATTGATGAGAAGAGCATCGAGAAACTCGGAAGATGGCCCTGGAGCAGGGAAAAGATTGCAAAACTGGTAAAGACATTATCAGAGGGTGAGGCTGAGGTCATCCTCATCGATACTATTTTAAGTGAAAGGGAGGATAACGATCCATTGCTCGGCAAGGCTATTCGTGAAGCAGGAAACGTGCTATTGCCCATCGTCTTCGAATTCAATAAGAACTCTAAAAGACCCGACGATGATCTCCTATTAAGTCATGCCCTAAAATCCATTGCCCATTCCGAGAGATTTAAACAATATAGCCCCATCTCCGCTAAAAAGGCGCTTCTGCCTGTTCCTCAACTCATCAAGGAGGTCATGACCTTAGGACATGCCAATATGTTTCCCGACCCTGACGGGACATTGAGATGGGAAGCCATGGTCATCGAATATAATGGCTATCTCTATCCCTCGATCGACCTTCAGGCAGCATCCATCTTCCTCGGGATCCCACCTGAAAAGGTGGTTTTGGAAGCCACAGAGGGAATTCGTTTAGGGGAGAAACGATATATTCCAACCGACCGATATGGAAGAAGCCTCATTCCTTATTATGGACCCATTTACACCTTTAAACATTATTCCATTTCAGATATTCTGGACGGGACAATAGATTCTAAACAGTTCCAAGGGAAAATTGTTTTGATCGGGGCCACAGCAGTTGGAATTTATGACCTCCGAGTAACCCCCTATACTGCAGCAATGCCAGGGATTGAAAAACATGCAAGCGTGATTGGGTCCATCATTGAAAACAGGTTATTAAAACCCCTTCCTTCCTCCATTCATCTGGCTTTTCTATTGCTATCGGGGGTTTTTTTCACCCTCTTCCTTATCCGATTGAAGGCCTTAGGGGCCTTACTCTTCACGGGGTCCTCCCTACTTCTGATCATGGGCACTGCCTACTATCTGTTCGTCCAGAAGGGGGTGTGGTTTCAAATCGCCTACCCTTCTAATAATATCCTTCTCATCTTCATCATCATTACCGCTTATAACTATGCTGTTGAGGAAAGATATGCAAGAAAGATCAGGGCGATGTTTTCTAACTATGCCACTGAAAGGGTAGTGGATGCACTCATCAAAAACCCAGGAATGGCCAAGTTGGGGGGAGAGAGAAGAGAGATGACCGTGCTCTTCTCGGATATTCGTGGGTTTACCTCCTTTTCAGAGAAGCATACACCTGAAGAAGTCGTCGCCATTTTGAACGAATATCTTGGCACGATGACCAATGTTATCTTCAGATGGGAGGGGACACTGGATAAATTCGTGGGGGATGAGATTGTGGCTTTCTGGGGTGCACCCATGAAGCAGGAAAACCATGCAGAGCTTGCGGTGAGGTGCGCCTTGGATATGGTGAGAACACTTCAAGGGCTTCAGAAAAAATGGCAATCTGAGGGAAAGCCCATTCTCGATTCAGGAATTGGGATCAATACTGGCGAGGTGCTGGTTGGAAACATCGGGGCTGAAGGGAAAAAGATGGATTACACAGTCATTGGAGACCACGTCAACTTAGGAGCCAGGGTGGAATCCTTGACCCGTCTCTATGATACACATATTTTGATTACAGAGTTCACCCTTGGCAAGATAAGAGATTTAATTATGACAAGGCGTCTTGGTCATCTCTCATTAAGAGGGAAGGAAAAGGTGAAAGTAAAGGGGCGAGAGGAACGGGTCAAGATCTACGAAATCCATTCCATCGAACCTGGGATGCCCTCTCATATCGATGAAGGCGAAGAGGGCAATGGCGGCCTGAATGACTCCAGTAAAAAGGTAGATGAAGGAGAATAAAATCATCCTGTTTCAAAGGATAGAAAATGGAATTCATGGATTAGGGTGTTTCTCCACCACCCTCTTGCCCTCCACCAGGCCGGAGGATGCTGGGATAGATCTCTGTAATGGGAGGCTGGGTTGAGGTTCCTGGCCCTGGAGGAGTGGTCATGATCATAAAGTCAAACACGCTTGAGGGTTCCTCCAGAAGGACCAATTTATCGAATATCTTTTTTTCCTCTTCGGTTGCCTTTCTTGGCTTCGAGGCTGTTGCTGGTTGATCTGCATAGATCGTCACAATCTCTCCTGCGTGGACCTCAATGACTTGGTCTGGAAATTTGGGATTAAAAATATAGACGACCCCCTCTTCCACATAGATGGTTGCCGTATTTCCGGTCTGATAAACATGGTAGCCTGTCCCCCGAACCGCTGCCACAGCCACTGGCGTCTGGATTTCAAATCGGCTGGCCTCAGGAGAGAGTTTGATTCGGTTGACCACTTTAGGTGGGACAATGGCCTCTACTTTTCCTCGTGGCAAACTTATCACACCCACACTCCTTTTTTCATCGCTGATATATTCACTGATATCAATTCTTGTCCTTTGAGCAATTTTGATCTGATTCCCATCGACAAATAGGATTTCGGCCCTTGACTGACTCTTGGTTCTGACGATATCCTTTACAAAGACTGGATCGCCTACCTTTACCGAAAGCGCAGGCATGGCCCCTCCTCTCAGGATATCGACCTTCCCCTCTACCAATGTAAACTTTCCCACTGGCCCATTCGCCAGGGTCTGGGATCCATAGAGGATCGTCCCGGAAATAAGAAAGAGGAAAACATAAAAAAGGACCTGCATCTTTCTATATCGTTTTCCTATGGACATGACCCCTCCTTCAAAATGTATATTCTGCCCCTAATTGAACCACATTTCTTCTATAATCATATATCCTGATGTTTGAATTGGCCCTCGTATGAGCATACTGAAGATTGAGTTTTAACCCGTTCAAAATCTCCCATCGAATACCAGTGGAACCATAATAGGTCCTGTCGTTTCGTTCCTTGCCAAAGAAGGTATGGGTATGCTGATAATTCTGTAAAAAAATATCTCCCGATAATAATAAACTCACCTTCTCAACGATGGGAAGGGTTAACCCCAAAGTAAACCGGTTTCCTATATTCTCCCAATTTTTTCCTTCTGTGTTATCCTCAGAAAATTCATAATAAACATAAAAAAGCCCCTTCCCCCCCATGAATGGGTGTAAATATCCTGGAGATACGTTCCATATATTCCCATCTCGATCCTCTTTTCGATTATGATTGGGTGGAGATCTCAGCATCTCCCTCCGTACATAACCGGTCGAAAAATGAAAGATATGGTTAGGCGAAACCATAAGATGGAGGGTAGGTTTGATCTGAGAAAGGTGCAAATATTCCTTCTCGTGAAGCCACTGGTAACTGAATGAGGTTGGAAGTGTAATGACACCCCGAGAAAAATTGTAACCTGGTGTAATAGAGATGGATTGGCTGATGAAATTGACCTTGTGGTTATCAAAGTAGTTGTTCGTATAGGAAGCATACTGCCCCATAAAGACCCATGGGTCATTAAGCAGAGGTGTAAAAATAAACCTGAGTGTTGTCACAATGCTCGAATCCTTCTCCCCTTTTATGTGCATTCCGATTGGCGGTTTAATTGGCTTTAGAAGTGAATTATCATCATATTGATAGGCCACTCCTGCCATGACACTCCAGGCCTTATATTTCTTAACGATCCTCTCTAAGGCGTCTTCATATTCTTTAGCAAAGGAAGCAGTCTCAGTGGTCGGGTCCACAGAGATAACAGCCTTCAAACTCTCTCTGGCTTCTGAAAACCTCTTCTGTCTTACATAAATCCTTGCGATCTGAATATCCGATTCCTGAGATAATGAAGCATCCAGTTGCTTTGCTTTTTTAAAGGCTTTGAGGGCACCCCTATCATTCCCTTCTTTTAAAAGAATAAGCCCCCTTAAAAAAGAAAGACGTCCAGGTCTTACCCCTTCTTTTTCAGCCCGGAGGAGCCAATTCTTTGCTTCTTTGATCTCATTTAGAAAGTAAAGGGTTTCAATGAGTTCAGGATAGGCCTCTTTTTCAGCGGGGGTCAGTCTTAAAGCCTCTTTGAACTGGCTTACCGCTTCTTTGTAATTTCCCATCTGCTTCTGGGTCAGACCTAAATAAAAGGCAGCCGTTGAGGAGGTAGGTTCCTCCTTACGGATTTTTAGGAGAAGTTCTAATGCCTCTTCATAATTTTCAGCCTTATATTGAGCAATCGCTCTTTCAATCAAATTCTCAGAGGCTCCTGATTCAGAAAAAATTATTCCAATTAAAAAAACTGATAGGACAAAATAAGATGCGAATTTATATTGACTCATCTATCTCTCCCTTCTACCCCAATAGCCAAAATCAATATTTCCAGAAGCGTTTTAATGTCTCAAAAATATTTCTTATAAATATTTCGATCAATTGTCAAGCAAAAAGGTTGGAGGCCTGCTTGCTCCTTACCAAAAAGTTGTAGGGTAAGGGCTTGTCCCTTACTGAGGTTGATGTGAAACATCCTTATGACTATACTTTGATCGTCTCACCATCCTCAAGTAATTTAAGTTGAGGAATTTGAAGCCTTTTGATTTCAGATTGAATCGTTTTAAAAAATTGTGGTTTCATATGAGAAACATAAATACGTTCAGGCCTGGGTTTTATTTTTTCGATCTCTTTCTTGATTAAGAGGGGGGTTAAATGGCCTGTTTTCACTGCAAATCCTCCCATCCGGTTTGGAAAAGAGACTTCGATGATGAGGCAGTGGATCGGTTTCCTCCCAATCTCTTTCCAAGTTGTATCCGAAGGCCCTGTATCCCCTGTATAGAAAAACCTTCTTTCTTTTTTATCTTCAACCAGATATCCAGCAGACTGGACAGAATGGTTCATTCTATAGGGAGTGATCGTATAGCCATGAATTCTGATTGAATTCTTCAGTTTCAATTCAATCAGTTTTAAAATCCCATGCCGGGAGTCTGGAATGAGGGTGAAATCAGGCCAGATCGTTCCGTTTAAAAGGTTCCTTTTGATGGCCTTAATCACAGGTGGAATGCCAATGATGTTCACCTGGTGCAATCTATTTTTAAGGACAAGGTTTTCAGCAAGAAAGGGAATTCCTGTCACATGGTCAAGATGCGCATGGGTGATAAAAATATGCTTCACCTTCAACTGCTTCTTTTCATTTAGAATATTGGTAAGGCTTCCAGCATCAAATAGGATTCGATCATCCAGTAAAAAACTTGAAGGGTTATGGCCTGGAAACTCGGCTCCAGAACATCCAAGTACCTTAATAATCATCTTCTTCTCCTAAAGAGGGTGGTCTCCCAAACGTCCTAACTTATATGTGAAAGGTCCTTCCTCTGTCAAGTAAAAAATGGGAAGAAAAAAGGCCAGAAACAAATCCCTGGCCTTTTCTGAATTGGTAGCGGGGGGTAGATTTGAACTACCGACCTTCGGGTTATGAGCCCGACGAGCTACCGGACTGCTCCACCCCGCGATCTAAATAATTTTTAATCCATTCCATAAATTTTGTCAAGTTTTTCAAGATGTTCTGCACTCGTTTAGATACTAGTTGGGGTCAGGCAACGGTAACACGGTACAGCGCCCACAAAAATGGATTCAAGGTTTACACACCACGGCCATTCTTTATCACCGATCACTGCCCAGGGGAATACCGAATTACCGTTGCCTGACTCCATTTTATGATCAATAAAAAAGGGGACGTCCTGAATAAAATTAGAACCGTCCCCTTTTCGGATGTTGCCCAAACCTATTTCACCCGTTCCCAGGTGAAAACGCCTCGCGACACCCTTCCCGGAAACCTTGTCGAGGGGGTCCACGCGGTTGAGATCACCAGTCGGTCGTTTTCAAATTTGAAAATCCGGGCCTGTTCAGCGCCATTAAAGAAGGGGTTCCACGAAACATCAACCTTGGTGATTATTTTGTCTCCTTCGACGCGATATATACCCGTCCAGGCAAACATGGTTCGGAAAAGCGTCTCACGGTCTGCTTCCGTTTTTGGTGGTTTGCGTCCTTCCGACTCTATGATGAACATCTGTCGTCCTTCAGCGGTGAAAATCTGGTAGCCCGTCGGATTTTTACCCCAGTCGTAACTTTTCTCACCCGTATCTTGAAACTCACCGACAATCGAAATCAGTTTCCAAATACCAACAAATTTCTCGCGATCATCAGCCAAAGCAAGGGATACACTGCTCAGGCCAGCCATGATCACAATAAGGGAACCAGCCATCACTTTTGTTACCCACATCTTATGATTGGAATTCATGGTAAACCTCCTTTTGGGTTTTTAATTTGTAACGAATTCGTAAAGAGTCGTTTACAGTATTCCATCCATGCTTCGACAAGCTCAGCACGAACGGAATATCAATAGGTTGGACCGTTCACCCTGAGCCTGCCTGCCTGTGCCTGGCAGACAGGTCGAAGGGTGATATTGACTTTTTACGAGACCATCATTTGTGGAAGCCTCTAAAAGGGGGGGAGCCCTTTTTAGAGGCCTTATCTTGGCATTTTCAGGGGTATCCTTTTCATAGTTATATCCCAGATGGTAATTGAAAAAAGTTGTTAGAATAATATTTTTGCTTGATTTTAAATCTGGTGTATAATAGCTTATGGTTTAAACCATGAGACTTTTTTGTATTTCTACATAACCCTTTTAGATTCCTCCACTATTTAAAAAACTGGTCGGGGCCAAAAAATGGACGAAAAAACCAGACAGGCCATAAAAATCGACCTGAATCAGTTCAAATTCCACATCCATCTCAAGCATAACACCGAATTGACCCTCCTTTTCGACTCACCCTCGCGGATGTTTTACTTTGCGGTCATCGCCCTTGTCGTCAATGAAATGAAAAGACTTGGAAAAATTACATCCATCCCCCTGCAAGAACATGCTGCCCTGCTCGCCTTGCTTAATGAAACCATTGGGGGTTCAGCCGGATCATCGGACAAGGAGCGTCTGATTCCGAGGATTTATCGAAAATGGAAAGACGCCTTGCCGGACCTTGAGAACGGACCCCTTTTCAAGGTTATTGGTAAAAAGAAAGAATTAGAGAATGGAGTTGGAAAGACCTATCACTTTTCAGAGTCAGAAAAAGACGGTTGGGCCAATCTTTTTGAGTACAGGGGGAGCGAGGAGAATATCAGGCTAAGGTTTTCGATTGATAAACTGGGAGCGGGTTTAGAGGATATTGCCATAATCTATGAGGGATACCAGAACGCGGAGGCATGGGAAAGGTTTATTTCAAGCCTCAAGCAGAAGGGAGAGGGGAAACCGGAGCCTGTTGAACTTATTTCCAAAGAACCTGAGGCTCTTGCACCCCCTGCTACAAAATGGAAGATTGCCTTAAGAAGCCGATGGCGGTGGGCTGTCGTGGTGGCCGCAATTATCCTTGCCGTTTCAGCTATGACTGTCTGGAGAGCCTATTTTTACTCCCCTTCAGGCAAGGTTGCATCAATTGAAAGGATGGCCTTTCCTTTGCCTGACAAACCATCCATTGCAGTGCTACCGTTTGTGAATATGACCGATGACCCCCGCCAGGAGTCCTTTTGCGACGGCTTGAGCGAAGAGATCATCACAACCCTCTCTAAGATTCCAAAGCTGTTTGTGATTGCCCGAAACTCCACGTTTACTTACAAGGGGAAACCCTTCAAGGTACAGCAGGTCGCTGAGGAGTTAGGGGTGCAGTATGTCCTGGAGGGGAGTGTCCGAAAGTCTGAGGAGCTATTAAGAATCACGGCTCAATTGACCGACGCTCTGACCGGACGCCATTTATGGGCGGAGCGTTACGACAGGAAACTTAAGGAGATATTTACTGTCCAAGATGAAATTACAAAACATATCATCACAGCATTGCAGGTGAAATTAACAGATGGTGAACAAGTGCGAATATTTTCGAAAGGCACTAAAAATCTTGATGCCTATATGAAGGTCATGGAGGCAACATGGCTTTCCTTTCAGAGCACGATAGAGGGCAATATCAGGGGAAGGAAACTCGCAGAGGAAGCGATTACCCTTGACCCAAATTATGCATACGCATACAGGGCGCTTGCGCTTGCTACCATCATTGATATATGGCTTGGATTGAGTGAGAACCCTCAGGAATCTCTGAAGAAATGTATTGATTTATATAAGAAAGCGATTGGTCTCGATAACTCCTTTGCCTTGGCTTATTCTGGCTTAGGTTATGCATTGCTCTTGGCGAGGAGATATGATGAAGCCATTGCCCAAGTGGAACGGGGGTTCAAACTTGAGCCAAATTCTGCTGATGTAGTTTGCATTTATGCGATTGTTTTACTCTACTTAGGGAGACAAGAAGAATCTCTCTCCTATTTCCAAAGCGCCATACGGCTCAATCCTAAACCCCCCAATACCTATTTGCGTCACTATGCGGCAGCGCTTCGTGATATTGGGCTGTACGAAGAATCCATTGCTCAGGTCAAAAAAGCGATTGAGCGCGAGCCAAGGGATTTATTGTCATATATCGTCCTGGCTTCTGCACAAAGCATGGCAGGAAGGGAAAAGGAGGCCCGGGAGGCGGCGGCCCAAGTCCTCAAGATAAACCCAAAATTTTCGTTGGAGCAAATGGAAAAAACAACTCCACACAAAGACCCGGCTATAAAAGCACGTTTCATCGACTCCCTCCGCAAAGCCGGTTTGAAATAAGGAAAGTCCAACAATTGATTCATTCAGACAAGCGCAGCACCACGCTCAACGAGAATTTGGCGAAGCACAGAATGATGACGGTGCTGCTCATCATTGCAATAACATCCAACCGAGAAATTGGCCTGGTGCAATAATGCGGCGAGAAGATCAAGCATCCGACTGTTCTCCGGTCGGCTCATTTAAGAGCGATAGTACCCGTAGAAAAGGTGTCAAGCCTTGAAATGTGAATGAAGGCGATTCGTTAGTTTCGACAATTCCTTATCATCCTTGACCATCTCCGCTCTCAACCTGGCCGTCACCTTGCTCACCGTACTATAATGTGTGTTTAAATAGGGACAGCGACCATTTATGGAAATAAATAAAGCAGGTAGTATAATAAAAAGTTTTTTTTAAAGATAGGGGGCTACTGCCCTATGAATAACCCTGTACACTTGATGAAATCCATCTCTACGGAGCGATGCGCTATGTAGAAAATAATCCACGACTGAAAAAAAATAAAAGATTGGTCTACATATCTTTTGGGGAAAGAGAAAACAGTATTAATCGACGATTTTCGGCAAAGTACAAAGACAGAACGTCCAAGTGGAGACGAGGGATTTGGAATGCATATCGAAAAGATGCTTGGAAGAAAATTGAATGCGCTGCCGAAAGAAAGACCCAGAAGACAAATTAAATGGTCGCTGTCCCTATTTTTTTCCTTTAAGGCGTGAAAGGTTTCGCTGGGAAAATCTAAAAAATGAATTTTGAAGCTTTGCCTCCCAGTCCTTCATCATTAATGGATTGATGCCTTATCTCGCTTCGTGAAACTCTTCTTTTACCTTTTCCATCAAGAATATCTTGAGCAGAGATTGATAAGGAATATCCCTTTTATTGGCTAAAACCTTTAGATGCTCAATTAAAGACTCTGGGAGACGAATAGAGATGGTCCTCGTCGAAGGTTTTAAGTTTGGGAATACTGCCCTTTTGGCCTTTGAATAATCAATATACTCAGTGGAATCATGAGTGGCCCAAAACTCTAACTCCCTTTTCTCACTCTTGAACCTTGGTAGTTTTTTCAATTTGCTCACGATAAATCCTCCTTTCTTTTCTACTCATATCCCTTGCAGAGATGACCCTTATCTTATTCTTTCTAACAGTAAAAACAATAAAAAGGTAGCGCCCGTCGTTTGTTCTCCCTAAACCATAATATCGAGGTTCAGCCATCGAATGAATTTCATCCTCTTGAATCAGAAGAGGCTGGTTGAAAAAAACCTCCTCGCATTCAATATAGCTGACTCGATGTTGGTCCCAATTCTTTTCGATATTCCCTTTATCCCAATCAAATCCCTCAACCTGCGACAGAATATCCATTCATCCCCATTCTATTTTAGTATACTAACAATATATACATATTTATTTTTTCTTGTCAATTCCAAATTTCTTGTTTATTCATAAACTCTCCGCTTTTAAAATCCAATTAGTTAATCCCTTCAATCTTATCCTTTACCTCTAAACTGAAGGGGTGGATGCTACGTTCGCCAAATTGGTGAATCTCTTTTAGGAAACGGAAGAGTTTCGCCGGGGAAATCTGATAATCATATAAAAGGCACCTGGAAATACCACAGATGTGGTATTCTTGGGAGAAGAGGTAAAACTAAACCCAAGGAGGTGCCTTATGAGAGCATTATATGCAGGTTTTGATCTTCATGGCAACAATAATTATTTAGGTATTATTGATGGTGATGGGAAGAGAGTATTTAGAAAGAAACTGTCGAATGATCTGGAATGGATTCAAGAGATACTGGTTCCTTTTAAAGAAGAGATAGTGGGGGTTGTGGTGGAGTCCACGTATAACTGGTATTGGTTGGTCGATGGATTGATGGAGGTAGGGTATCGGGTTCATCTGGCTAATCCTTCGGCGATTCAGCAGTATTTGGGGCTTAAGCATGCGGATGATAGGCATGATGCCTTTTGGTTGGCAGAGATGCTGAGGTTAGGAATATTACCTGAGGGTTACATCTATCCCAAAGAGGAGAGGCCCGTAAGGGATTTACTTCGGAAGCCGGGGCACTTGGTGAGGCTAAGGAGTTCTCTAATCCTTAGTCTTCAGAATATTCTGAGCCGCAACTTAGGGAGGAAAGTGAATGTGAATGATGTTAAGGCACTTCAGGAGGATCGGATCGCCCCACTTTTTGAGAAAAGTGAAGATTTGGCCTTGGCGGGAGGGGTAAGCAAGGA